>CAYPBV010000033.1:0-28597 GCA_964409025.1 uncultured Chitinophagaceae bacterium
CCATTGTAACGGTGTTTGTACCTCCATTAGTAACTCCTGTAATTGTATTTGGAGTTGCTGCTGAATTACCGGGCGCAGGGCTCTGATCAATTGCCCATGTAACTTCACTACTCGTAGGTCGGTAAACATACATCGTAGCTGTAAGTGCATTTGTATTTATTGCAGGAACAGATATAACCGGATTCCCATTCCACGTACCGTTGAAACGACACCATGCAACAACTGTGCTTTGGTTAGAGCCATTTCCGGCAGAGTTAGTTGTCCATGTTTGACCTGCCGCATTGCTTACAGATAATGTAACAGCACTACCGCTGTTATAATGAGCATAAACAACGACCAAATCCCCGCTCTGCATTGATGCAGGTGGAGTTATAGTTACATCCGGCCCGTTTTGAGTGCCATTATCAACTGGTGCACTTGACACACCAAAAAATGTTTGCCCATATCCAGGTGTGGAAATTCCGGCAATAAAAACTACCGAAAATAATAATAGGTGTATGTAATTGCATTTATACATAGGGTTGGGCTTTTGGCTTTAAACAGGATTTCAGGTTTTATCTACGCAAAATAACTCCAATAATAATTTTTCTACAATAGCAAAAATTCCTCTTATTTATAGTATTTAATGCAACTACGTTTTACGTAGCTACACTATTTTTTTGGGGGAATTGTCCGTAATTAAAAAAAAGTCTGACAAAATGTTCTGTCAAACTTTTTTTACTGAATGATTATTTAAATCTGTTGGCTATTTTTTTATTTGATCTGCTATTGATGTTGAATCATTTTATTTAACCAGCCGGTAGTGGTTTTAATTCTTAAAAAGTAAGTACCTCTTCCCAGATGATTACCAGCCGCTAAATCCAGCACATTTACGCCTTTACGTAATTGTATTTTTACCTGTTGAATATGTCTGCCGGAGGCATCAAGTAGTTGCGCTTCGGCCAGTTCATTATAAGGCGCCTGTACCGTAAACCGAACAGATGATGCAAACGGATTAACCACATTAGTTAATTCAAATTTCTTTGAGTTACTTAAAGACAGCAACAGTATATTACTGTATTTATAAGTATTATTTGCTGCAGACACCATTTTAAGACGGTAATATACTTTACCAGTGATAGCATCAGCATCAGTAAATGAATAAGATGCATCAGATATACCAGCATTTTGTGCAGCAACAGTTCCAATCTTTATAAAATCAGTTCCGTTAACACTACGTTCCACTTCATAAAATTTTAAATTCTCTTCATGTTTTGCCAGCCAGTTCAACACAGCTTTTTCCTGCTCAATAGCAGCATTAAACTGTAAGAGGTTTACAGGCAATACATCACAATCAGATCTAATATCCAGAGTAAATATCTGTGCATTATTAGAAACTGAGCATCCCTCATTATCAAGATTAGCTGCTGATGTTGCAGTTTTAACCCTGTACATCCAGCCATTCTTTGAGCTCTCAGATAAAAAGGAAGGTATGGCTACTGTATCTTTATATACACCACCGGTAGGAGTATATGTATAATTTCTTACGCCCGGCATTTCGGGTGCTGAAACCCAGGTAACACCTCCGTCAATACTACGTTCCCATTCGTAAAAGGTATAATTATTATAATAGGAAGTTACAATCACTGAAAGATCAATTTGAGAATTGAGACAATAAGATGGATTAGGGCCCGGTCTTAATTCCAGTGTAGGGAGACAGGTACCCAGTACAATATCATCCATTACCCAGTCATTACCGCCACCACCGGGTGCATTATTACGGATGGTTAAAGTAGCTGATGTTTGAGAACCTCCGGTGCGGAATAGAAATCCTTTTTTCATCCATATTTTATTATAAGGAATTGCCCCTGTAAGATAATAGTCTACACCATCTACCTGGAAAGTGAGGTCGGGCTGCACACCTGCACTGTCGTTTCTCGTTTTAGACCCTGCAGGTATATAGCTTTTAAAGCTGCCGCTTGTTGCACCGTTTCCGGATGTATCGCAACTGCAACCGGGACAGATATTTTTAAACCAGCTTGTAAACTCATAATAAGTATCTGTACATAAACCGGTAATTGTTCTTTGAACTGCATTGTTAATAGCATAGTTTGCATTAACCACAGCCATATAACCTCCCATAGTACCATAAGGCACAGCAAAGTTGCCGGAGTCCTGATTGGCAGCATTTGTATGATCACCTATAATATCCCACCAGCCAAAAACACGGATAGTATTGTTATTATATACCTGGTATTTATTAGTGCTCAGATTTACGCTTGTATTATTTGCTACATTAAAACGCCCGTCATTTGGCTGACCGGAAGTAAACGGATTCCATACATAACCCGGTGCGATGGTTAACTGCGTACTGTCATGTCTTGTGGTACCTCTTCCGAAATCACCACCTGCATAATTATTTAAACCCACAGTACTGGGACATAAAGCAGTATTAGTAGAAACAAAAACTGAAAATCTTGGAAGAGGTGCTACTATTTGCGGGAATGTAACATCATTGGTATTACCTGTAGCCGTTTTATACCTGAAAGCGCCATTTGCTGTAGTAAATATTGTTCCGGTGGCGGCAGTAACCGTAACTCTGTAAGTAACCATTACAATACAGGTACCACCATAAAAACTGGGTCTTCCGTTTGAACGCACTTTACCTCCTCCAAACGAAGCGGTTGTAATAGGTGTAGTGGCAGCATAAGCCTGAAATACTGTTTGAGCACTGTTTCTTGTTAAACTGGGTACGTTTACACGCATTACATTTCCTGAAACTACTGCTTCATCATCGCCTGACGCATCCGTTAAATTTACCAATCCTGTAATACCTGATTGATATTTCATGCCTTCATTGGTAGAAAATTTTATGGAATTAGCAACATAAGAAAGACCGGGTTGAATCGTATCACTGTAAACTGTGTTGTAAGTAGAACCACCGGAAACAGAAATCACAGAACGGAATTCTAAAATATTACCGTTTTCAATAACACCTCCGTTGGGTTTAGAAAGATTGGTATAACTTTTTCCTACCTGTACGTTAGGGTTATTAGCTGCAGGAGCTGAGCCGGTAACACATATATTAAAGCCACCATTTATTATAATACCAGTAGTATTTGCAAATATTACACGAACATAGTAAACGGTGCCGGGTGTAAGGTCTGTAGAAGAAAGTGATAATGATGTTCCTGATGTTTGCACAGCCGTACACAAACCACTTACCGGAAATAATGCACTACATGAACCTGCATATAATATCAGTTGTCTTCTTGTAAAGGAAGAACCATAACCACTGATTGTAACTGTTTGTGATGTACCGGTGGCTGTAAAGCTGTACCACACATCAAATAAATTGCCCGTAGCACAAGCCGCTGGTACACCCAGACTTATTGTTGCATTATTCAGTGTGCCGGCTGTATTTACGCAAGAGCCGCCGGGAGTTAGATTTACTGCACCGGAACAATTATCATTGGCAGGCTGCGCATACACATTCTGATTAAACAGAACTAACCAGCATATAAGTGCAGGAATGATTTTTCGGATTACAGAATTCAGTTTCATAGGAGTACATTTAGGATGAACAATCACAGTACTTACAGACACAATAGCTAACTAAAGTATCCACTAAGTATACTAGCTCTTAAAGACTTTTGGAAAAAGTGAAACTGAAATAAAAAGGATAAGTACAATTGTTTTCATATACATCGGATTTAGTTTTCAGAGGATAATAATTACAATATAAAAGTAGACACTTCGTTGCTTAGATCCTATAAGCACTAACACCCTATTTAATGTATCGTAATTAATGCAAATACTGTGTAATGCAGCATACAGCATCTCCGTAAATTCCGAAGAAAAAACAAGTGAATCTCCTTATTGTCTGATTTAGTTAGAGTATATACATTTACAGCATCCAATAAATATGTAAAACCATGAAACAACTACTGCTGAGTGCAGCACTGCTATTAAGTTTTTATTGCACTTACTCTCAAGCCGCCAACAATACATGTAACACGGCGCAAAATCTTGGTACATTAACCGGTATTTATACAGCAACCCCCGGAGATCTCTATTTAGCTAATCAAACCAATTTGGGAACCTGTGGAAACAGATATGATGTATGGTACCGCTTTACATTACCTGCTACATCCAACAGTGTTACTATTTCAGTAGTTCTCAATCTTCCGTCAAACCTTAGTAACACCAATACATTTATTGAGCTATTTAGCTCAATTACCAATTGTGCAACTACACCAACCGGAACCACATTAAACGGATGTAATAATATTTCCGTTCCAAGAAGATACACTGGATTAACTGCCGGCGCTACCTATTATTTCAGAATCAATACAACTGTAAACCCGAACACAACTCCTGTTACCAGTTGGGATTTTAATCTATTTGTAGTACCTGGTAATGATGAATGTAACAATTTAGCCACAACCTTAATACCCGGAACTTCAGTAGATGGAACTGTACTGGGAGCAACAAATTCATCAGTAGCAGTTGCACCGTGTTCAGGTAATCCTGATGATGATGTTTGGTATAAATTTGATGCTTTATACAGCTATGCCACAATTACGCTTGGTAATATTGGCACTGATCTCAATACATCCGGAGCAAGAATGCAGCTTTTTTCAGGTACCTGTGGCAGTTTAACATCTATTGCCTGCGGAACACCAACTAATGCAATTAATGCTACCGGACTTACCCCCGGCAACACTTATTTCATAAGAGTTTATTCGGCCGGATCAAACCCGCAAACAGGTACAGCATGGGGTTTCCGTATATCCCTCACTCCTTCTGCGCCGGTAGTAGTTGGGTCTGGCAGAATGAGGGAGGTGTTTCATCAACAAATTATTTCTGCACCACAGGTGTTAGCTGATCCGTGGGAGGTAACTTACGGGCCTGACAATAATTTATGGGTTACAGAAAGTAAAGGTTACAGAGTTTATAGAATTAATCCTGCAACAGGAGTACGTGATACTGTATTAAATATTTCACAGGGAAGTACTTTTCTTCCTCCGGGTGATCAAACCTTTAACTGTCAGTTTAATAACGGGGCAGGTGCTCAGGGTGGTTTGGCCGGTTTAGCATTACACCCCAGATTTTTAGCTGCTACTTCACCACAAAATTTTGTTTATATATCTTATGTACATACCCAGATAAATGCAAATTTCTTTACAAACAGACTTGTTAGATTTACTTATAATACAAGTACCGGCAGATTAGAATCTCCCGTTTCTTTATGCGATACCTTACCTGGGAGTAATGATCATAATTCACAAAGAATGATTATACGCCCGATGACACAAGGCGGTACAGATTACTTTTTATTCTATGCATCCGGAGATATGGGTGCGGGACAGTTTGCTAACAGGACGAGACCAATGAAAGCTCAGGACACAACTTCTTATGAAGGAAAGACACTTCGTTTTAATCTTATTTCTGATGGCGAAGCAGGACTTGATGGATGGATACCAAATACAAACCCTTACAACATACCTGGAAAACAAAGTGCTGTTTGGAATATTGGTATGAGAAATAATCAAGGCTTTGCCTACGACAGTGTAAGAAATATTTTATACGGTTCATCTCACGGGCCTTACAGTGATGATGAAATTAACGTTATTGAAGAATATAAAAATTATGGGCATCCGCTTGTGATTGGTTATGCCGCTGATGATAATTATAACGGTATTACTGCAGGTGCTGCCATTACAGACAACAGTGGCGTTTCAACTTGCCCTGTTATAACAGATGAATCAAATAGTGCAGCAGCTATTAATGCCACCGGTCAGGCACCGTATAAAGATCCGCTTTTTTCTGCTTATGCTTCATCTCCTACGCCATCACTAAATCCCATACAAATTTGGAATGCAACACCAACTCCGGGTAATGGAAACTGGCCTTCTGAAGGCTGGTCTGGACTGGATATATACAATCATACATTAATACCCGGCTGGAAAACCTCTTTAATTGCAGCTTCTTTAAAATGGGGAAGACTGGTAAGAATAAAAGTAGGCCCTACCGGAAACACGGTTGTGCCAACTGAAGGTCAGGACACTGTTAGTTATTTTGGAAGCATTAACCGCTTCAGAGATTTGGCATTCGCTCCCAATGGAAAAGATATCTATGTAGTTATGGATCGCTCCACTTCTACTTCGGGGCCGAGTACAGCATTTCCTGTAGTACCGGCATGTCAGGGTTGCTTACAGAAATACACATTCCTTGGATATACTGATAATGCGGGCACAAGTAACATCCCTACTTCAATTGCCATTGACTCAAGTACACTCAATGCCTGTGTACCTGCTACAGCTATAACTATTGATGCAACAAATAATAATCTTTGGGTACCTATTACCGGACCAAACGGAAATATCATTGCAGAAATTAAGGCCAATAATAATAATCTGGGTAATGTTACTACCTCTTTTTACACCAGAACAGGAGCTCCGGTGAGAAGTACTGTTGACAATCAAAGATACATGAACCGGAATGTTACCATCAATGTACAAAACCAGCCCACAACGCCTGTAAGTGTAAGGTTGTACATTACCCAAAAAGAACTTGCAGATATGATAGCAACCGCTGGAAGCTCTGTTAGTTCGATAACTGATATTGGTGTTATTAAAAATAACGACCCCTGTGGTACCACACTTACGAATTCAACACACGTGAGACCAGTTATTGCGGGCAGATATACTCAATCAACTTTTGGTCATGCCATTCAGTTTAATGTTAATTCATTTTCAAGTTTCTACTTCTTTAATAGTTCATCAACACTGCCCTTTGAGCTTATCACCTTTACAGGTAAAGCAATTAACAGCAGCTCAAAACTGGAATGGGTTGTTGCCAATCAGCAAGATATAGCAACCTATACTGTGGAGCGCAGTACAGACAGCAAAAATTTTGCAGAAATAGGTACTGTAAATGCAAAAGACGGCAGCAATACCATCACTTACAATTTTACTGATTTTGATGCTGCCAGCAAAGGCAATACAGTCTACTACCGTATACGTGCCAATGAATCAAACGGAGGCGGTAAATACACTCAAACCATCAGTGTAAACTTTGGATCTATTCTCATTACATCCTTATCATTAATGCCAAACCCTGTGCAAAACAAAACAACAGCCATCATTAATGCTACAGCAGATGAAACTGCACAGTTGAAATTCATTGATAATACAGGAAGAATTGTTAAGGTGATGAATGTATCACTTGTAAAAGGTAAAAACAATTTTATACTTGACATCAGCAACTTAAAAACAGGCTTGTATTACATTGATGTAACAGGAAAAGCCATCAGTGAAAAAACAAAACTTATAAAACAATAATCAGCATTGCCTCAATCCCCTGCTTTTAAACAAGCAGGGGATTTTATTTACCCGTCAAACCCTATGTTATGAATCAAACTGTTTTACCTGTATCATTACTCACGGCAGCACTTAAAGCGCAAACACGCCATACAAATCCCGGCAAAATGTATGTGCTGAAACAGCCAACAAACGAATCATTTCTGCATCAGCTTTTCTTCGGTAAGCAGGCAAGTGGTATCAGTAATAATAATGAGCAGGAAAATGAGTGGAGTGAACCCGATGCATACAGCAGTTACGAATAAATTTCAATACAAATAAATAATAAGGGCTGCTATCCATGCAGCCCTTTATTCTTTTGTTTTGTACATCAAATTGACAGTTTCGCTCAACTATAATTTACCTACCATATGGGCAGGTACCACCCATGCATCAAATTCTTCCGGCGTTACATAACCAAGCTTTACAGCCATTTCCTTTAAAGTAGTTCCTTCCTTATGTGCTTTTTGTGCAATTTCGGCTGCTTTGTAGTACCCAATTTTTGTATTGAGTGATGTTACAAGCATTAAACTGTTGTCTACATGTTTTTTAATATTGGCTTCAATAGGTTCAATACCTGCTGCACACTTATCATTAAAGCTTACACAGCCATCACCTATCAACCGGGCACTGTGTAAAAAGTTATAAATCATCACCGGTTTAAATACATTCAATTCAAAATGACCGGTAGCACCACCAATATTAATGGCTACATCATTTCCCATTACCTGTGCCGCAATCATTGTTAACGCTTCACACTGGGTGGGATTTACCTTACCGGGCATAATAGAGGAGCCGGGTTCATTGTCCGGAATAAAAATTTCGCCTATACCACTACGTGGCCCTGAAGAAAGCATACGGATATCATTGGCAATCTTCATTAAGCTTACTGCTACTGTTTTTAAAGCACCGTGTGCTTCTACAATGGCATCATGCGCAGCCAAAGCTTCAAATTTATTTTCGGCAGTAACAAATGGCAAACCGGTTAATGCAGCAATATGTTTTGCAACATTTTCAGAATAGCCATCCGGTGTATTGATTCCTGTACCTACTGCAGTACCGCCCAATGCCAGCTCACTTAAATGTGCCAGTGTATTCTTTATCGCTTTTAATCCATGGTTCAGTTGTGATACATAACCACTGAACTCCTGGCCCAGTGTTAATGGCGTAGCATCCATAAAATGTGTGCGACCGATTTTTACCACCTTCATGAATGCTTTACTTTTTGCATCAAGTGTATCTCTTAATTTTTCAATGCCCGGAATAGTTGTTTCGATTAAAATTTTATAGGCCGCAATATGCATGGCTGTAGGAAACGTATCATTTGATGATTGTGATTTGTTAACATCATCATTGGGGTGCAAAAATTTCTCTTTGTCTTCCAGTTTACCGCCATTCAATACATGCCCACGATAAGCCACCACCTCATTTACATTCATATTGCTTTGTGTACCGCTTCCCGTTTGCCAAACTACCAGAGGAAAATAGGCATCCAGTTTCCCTTCCAGAATTTCATCACATACTTTTCCAATCAAATCACTTTTTTCTTTTGATAAAACACCGGCTTCAAAATTGGTAATGGCAGCCGCTTTCTTCAAATAAGCAAATGCACGGATAATTTCTTTTGGCATGCGGTTGATATCCTGTGCAATTTTAAAATTGTCGATGCTGCGTTGGGTTTGGGCACCATAAAATGCATCTACAGGTACATGCACTTCACCCATGGTATCTTTTTCTATTCTGTAATCCATATCTGAATGTTTTTGAATTTTTAAAGTGGTGCAAAGGTAGGAGGAAACAAAAAAGGACTCCAAGGAGTCCTGTCAGTTATTTAGAGAATTGTGGTTTTCTTTTTTCCAGAAAAGCAGTAACGCCTTCTTTCATTTCATCAGTGCCAAAACAATCGCCAAATAATTTGATTTCCTCCTCCAGTCCATTTTTACTGTTATCATAATACGCATTTACAGCTGCAATTACTTTACTTACTGCATGGGGTCCTTTAGTCATAATTACCTGCAGTATATTTTTGGTTTGATGGATCAATGCATCAGCTGTTGTTATATGATTTACTAATCCCAACTGCTTTGCCTCATTGGCATCTATCATATTTGCCGTCATCATTAATTCCATAGCTTTTCCTTTACCCACCAGTTGTGTTAACCGTTGTGTGCCACCGTAACCGGGTATTAAACCAAGGTTCACTTCCGGCTGACCAAACTTTGCAGTTTCACTTGCCAAACGGAAATGACAGGCCATTGCCAGTTCGCAACCGCCACCTAATGCAAATCCGTTAACCGCCGCCACAACAGGCTTGGGACAATTTTCAATTTTATTAAATACCATTTGCTGACCTTTAGCAGCCAACGCAGCACCACCTTCCGCATCAAGCGTTAAAAACTCGGTTATATCAGCGCCTGCCACAAATGCTTTTGCACCGTTACCGGTTATAATTACACACTTAATTGCAGGGTTTATATACACATCATCCATTACTGCACTCAGTTCTTCAATGACTGTTTTGTTCAATGCATTTAATTTATCAGGACGATTTATTGTAATGGTAAGTATTCCATTTTCCGTTTCGGTGAGCAGCGTTTCGTATGGCATTATCAAAATTTTTGATAAAGATAAGGCGGGAAACCATCCCGCCTTTTTCGAATTTTTAATTAATTGTATCAGTTACTGTACCGCATGTCTTTTAATGAAAAATCATAACTGAGGGTTAAGAAAAATACATTGGCTTCCATACCTGCAAAAGGTCTTGAATTATTTTCCTGATAATTCTGATTAAAGAAATTATTAATAAAGTACTGCACTTTTAATCCTACTCTTTTTCTTGTTTGAAAACCTGCAAAAACGGAAGGCATAAAGAGCGGCGTTTGATCGGCAAACCATTCATTATTTTTTTCTACTTTATTACCATTCACAAATTTCTTTTCCTTGTAATTGAGTGCAAAATCAGCCTGTGCCCCAAGGTAAAAGAAATTCTTTTTGGGAAGGTTCCCGAATTTAAAACCTACGGGTACGCCCACGGCCAGTACACGACGTTTCCAGCGGATATTAGCCGTATCGTCATAAATAACACCGATATTTTTTCCACTGAAGCCTGTAAAGAAACCGGCATGTTTTCCAAAGTCATAATTGAAGTTGGTACCACCATTTAAAAAGAAAGTAAAACGGGGCACATTGTTAAGCATGTTGCCTCCGCGGCTCACATTTGAAAAAGAAACCAGTCCGGCATCACCACCCCGTGTACTGTACCATTTGTTTTTCTTTTTTTCTGTACTTTCCTGTGCTGTTGCTGATGAAAAGGCCATTACTGCCATTGCGAGTGTAAAAAATTGTTTTAGCATATTCTTCTGGTTTTTAAGTGATACGATGGGTAAAGAAGAAAGTTACATATCACTTTGCATTTTTTAACAAACTGCAATCTACCAATATACTTTCATTTGCACATACCTATTAATAAGCCGGCTTATTATCTTTGAACTATGAGCCTGCTCACATTCATCGCCTACACCGGTACGTTTGTATTTGCTTTAACAGGAGCATTCAAAGCAAGAGCTTTCAAAATGGATATTTTTGGCGGTCTTGTGCTGGCATTTGCAACCGCTTATGGAGGCGGCACACTTCGTGATTTGCTTATAGGCCGAACGCCGGTAAACTGGATTAATGATAATATCGCTTTGTTATTAGTTGTGGCCGGTACAGCATTTACATTTTTATTAAAAGAAAATGTGAATCGTTTTAAACGCACCATTTTTTATACTGATGCTATTGGATTGGGTTTATTTACTGCAGCAGGTATTGAAATAAGTATTAGATATGGTTTAAATGAATTGTATGCATTGGTGATGGGTGTTATATCTGCCACCTTTGGAGGTTTGATTGCTGATATTCTTTGCAATGCAGTACCCAACTTATTAAAACGGGGTGAACTTTATGCCACGGCCTGTGCTATTGGTGGTGCTGCTTATTTACTGCTGAAGCTCATTCCGCTGGAGTATAATCTCAACTTATTTATTTGTGTGATTGTTGTTGTGGGCATTCGAATTTATTCCAAACGAAAGCGGTTGACACTGCCGGAGATTTAAAAACTTCTGTTTGCTTTCACCCACTCTTTAATATAATCTGCTATTTCATGTGTATTGGTGCCGGGGTGAAACAGTTTACCCACACCCAAATCATATAACGACTTCATATCTTCTTCAGGAATAATGCCTCCACCGGTGAGTAACACATCATCCATACCTTTTTCTTTCATCAGTGCAATCACTTTTGGAAACACCGTATTATGAGCACCGCTTAAAATACTGATACCTATTGCATCCACATCTTCCTGTAAGGCTGCATTCACCACCATCTCCGGCGTTTGACGAAGACCGGTATAAATTACTTCCATGCCGGCATCACGCAAAGCAGTAGCAATCACTTTGGCGCCACGGTCGTGACCATCCAGTCCTACTTTGGCAACTAAAACTCGTACGGGTCTGCTCATAAAAAATAATTTGAGCTGCTAAAATACAGGGTTTCATTCAACAGATTAGTAACTTAGGTCATGCGTTACAGAAATTTTGGTAATACTTCTTTACAGGTTAGTGAAATTGGATTTGGTGCATGGGCTATTGGCGGCGGTGCTATGATTGGTACTACAGCCATTGGCTGGGGCGATGCAGATGATGCCGTATCCACAAAAGCCATTCATGCAGCGGTTGATGCAGGCATCAATTTTTTTGATACAGCTGATATTTATGGACTGGGACATTCAGAAGAACTTTTAGGAAAAGAAATCGGCAACCATTCAAATATCATTATTGCTACTAAGGTGGGTAATGTATCACGAAACGAAGAATTTACAGTTGATTATTCTAAAGAGTATATTATAACTGCATGTGAAGCATCACTCAAAAGATTACGAAGAGATTGTATAGACTATTATCAATTGCATACTGCACGAATGGTTCATTTACAAAATAGTGAATGCATTGAAGCGATGCAACAATTACAGCAGCAGGGCAAAATCCGTTACTGGGGTTTATCACTCAATACCTTTGAACCAACTGCTGAAGCTGCGTATTTGATGAATGAACATTTGGGTAATGGTTTTCAACTGGTACTCAATATCCTCAATCAAAAAGCATTGCCGTTATTACAGCAGGCAGCAGCTAAAGGTTATGGCATCATTGCAAGAATGCCTTTGCAGTTTGGATTGCTTACAGGTAAGTTTGATACCGCTGTAAATTTTTCTGATAACGACCATCGTAAAAACAGGCTCACAAAAGAAGTAATTAATGCATCGTTAACAGCTACTGCGCCTGTTTGGCAATTATGTGAAAAATACAATTGCACCAAAACACAACTGGCCCTTAGCTATATTTTGAGTTACGATGAAGTGAGCACCATCATTCCCGGTATACGTACACCGGAGCAGGTGTTGTTAAATACTTCTGGTTTGTTTCAACTTGAAGCGGAAGACCGGTTGCTGATTGAACAATTGGGAGCAAAAGAGTTTGCAGAACTGATGGAACTAATAAAAAAGCAGGGATGATAACGTTTCTATGCTTCTAATAAATAGAGCGCTTTCTCTATTCGCTTTACACTTTCCTCCATTCCAATCAACTCCGCAATCTGAAATACCGCCGGTCCAAACTTGCCGCCCACCAGCATCACACGCATGGGCAATTGCAATTCTCCTGCTTTGATATTTTTTTCAGCTGCTACATTTTTAAACGTTGTTTCTATTGCAGTCAGGTTCCATTCATTTAATTGATTGAGCTGAGATGCAAATTCAGTAAAGAATTGTTTCTTCTCTTCATTCCATTTGGGCTTGATGGCATCAGTATCAATCGTTTCAGGCGTTTGAAAAAAGAAACCGGCCTGTTGTACAAAATCAGTAAGCAGCGTACAACGCTCACGAACCAGTTCAATAATACGGTCTAAATAGGCAGTATCGTTTATTTGAATTCCGTTTGTTGATAAGATCGGTTCAATCTGCAATCGTAAATCTGCAATCTGCAATTTCTTCATCCATTCATGATTGAACCATTTTGCTTTTTCATAATCAAATTTGGCACCTGCGGCATGCACACGCTCCATGGAGAAATGTTCAATTAATTCGTTTTTGGTAAACAATTCCTGCTCCGTACCTGCATTCCAGCCCAGCATTGCCAGCATATTAATAAATGCTTCCGGTAAAAAACCTTTTTCTTTAAAGCCTTCCGTAAACTCATTGCTGCGGGGATCAGTCCAGTTCATAGCAAATACAGGAAAACCATATTTAGCACCGTCACGTTTGCTCAACTTTCCATTGGGCCCGAGTATTAATGGCAAATGCGCCCATTGCGGCATCTGTTTTTCCCAACCCAAATATTTCCAGAGTAATAAATGTACCGGAGCGCTGGACAACCATTCTTCACCACGAAACGCATGGGTTATCTTCATCAGATAATCATCTACCACTACAGCTAAATGATAGGTGGGCATACCATCAGCTTTTAATAACACTTTATCATCTGCCAGATTGGTATCAAAACTGATTTCGCCACGAATCATATCTGTAAACTGTACCACTTCATTCTCCGGCATTTTAATACGAATCACATGAGGTGTGTTTGCTTCCAGCAGTTCTTTTACTTCAGCATCTGTTAAGTTTAAACTGTTGCGCATTTTTTTCCGAATGCGATGGTCGTATTGTGGCGATGGATTTTCAGGAGTTTTATTTGCTTCACGCATTTGCTCCAATTCTTCTTTGGTATCAAAGGCATAATAAGCATAACCATGCGTCACTAAAATTTCAGCATACTTGCGATATCTTTCTTTACGTTCGCTTTGTTTATAAGGCCCGTATTCGCCACCATGAATCACACTTTCATCGGGCTCCAGTCCGCACCATTGCAGGCAATCAAAAATGTATTGCTCGGCACCTTCTACAAATCGTGTTTGGTCAGTATCTTCAATCCGTACAATAAATTTTCCACCATGATGGCGGGCAAACAAATAATTGTATAACACGGTGCGTACACCGCCTAAATGCAAACCTCCCGTGGGGCTGGGAGCAAAACGTACTCTTACACTCATGCGGCAAAGATAAAGATGGAAGGCTCACCTGTTTCAGTCTTTACAAACAAAACACATTTTATACCTTCACCATCTATGCTCAATCGCCATTTTTTATTGTGTGGTCTATTGTTAAACAGTTGCATTGCAGTTGCGCAAAGGGAATTTCTTTTGCCTGATATAAAAGTTGAATACGACAGCGTAATAACTGCCTGCAAACTGCAACTCATTCCACTCAAACGTATGGAACCGCTGTTACCAGCCGATACTATTAATCAAAGTAAAACCACCATTAAGCTCAAACAGGGTATGCAGCAAAAAACAGTTCAGATAAAAGAGCATGGTAATTATATGCTGGAAGATATTAACTGGCTGCTCATTGAAAACAAAAGTGGCAAAGACCTCATTCTTAAAAGTGGTGAAATGGTGAGCGGTGGCCATCAGGACCGGGTTTTTGCAAGAGATACCATTTTAGCATCATCTAATCAGCTGCACAAAGTACCTGTATATTGTATAGAAGAAGAACGATGGAGCAAAACAGAAAAAAAATTTATACATCGTGGACATATAGCTTCCGGGCTTCAAAAAATAATTGACAGTGCCCATAGCCAAACAAGAGTGTGGGATGAAATAAGGAAACTATTGAAGCAAAATAATCTAACAAAAAGTTCATCCTTCGCTTATTTTTTCAACAACAAAAAAATTGCCGATTCCGTATTTAACTGCAATAAACAATTGTTTGAACAATTTAGAAAAAGAGATAGCAGTTATGTGGGCTTTATTGCTGTAACAGGAAATAAAATTCTGGCTGCAGAAGTATTTATCAATTCTACGTTGTTTTATCAAACATTACCACAACTGCTGGAAAAATATGGATCCGAAGTGGCCCTATTCGGAAGCATACCTTCGCTGAGCAATGAGGTAATTAAAGCGTATGCTGATGCGTTATTGCAACCATCCACCCAAACAAATTTTATCAACAAACAGGGTAAGCGATTTTTTTATCGTAATGTGTTAATACAGATTTCAACGTATTAGTTTACTGCTTATCTTCAAGCCATGCGGTATATAGTAACAACTCCTTGGTGGTTAAGGCTCCTGTTTCCAAAAGGGCTTATATGGGATGTACCTGTAAAAGAAAAAATTCTATACCTCACCTTTGACGACGGGCCCCATCCGGAGCATACCGTATTTGTATTAGATGAACTAAAAAAATTCAATGCAAAAGCTACATTCTTCTGCATCGGTAAAAATGTAAAAGAGTATCCTGAAATATACAAGCGTATTTTACTGGATGGGCATAAAACAGGTAACCACACACATAATCACCTCAATAAAAAAAATACGAATGATGAACAATGGCTGGGCGATGTAAAAGAAGCAGCCAAGTGGATTGACAGTAATTTATTTCGCCCACCCTATGGCCGTATCAACAGCTTTTGTGCACAAACATTAATACACGCAAAACCGGGATTTAAAATTGTAATGTGGAATGTATTAAGTGCAGATTTTGATACCTCCAAAACCGGTGAGCAATGTTTTACCCATATAAAAAAACATGCAGGTAATGGCTCCATTATCATATTTCATGACAGCGAAAAAGCAGCACAAAGACTTCAATATGCATTACCCAAAACCCTGGAATACTTTGCTGACAAGGATTTTCAATTTCACGCATTAAGCATGTAACGCATTAAAAAAGAAGGGCTTGGGTAGAAACCCAAGCCCGTTTTTAATCCGTACCCTATGAAAACTGGCTCTAAGGTACAATTTCTTTTACGTTATTTCCAAACGTTTTTTTAGCGAGGTAAAGTGATCTCAACTGTTCTGCCATTTACAGTAAGTGTGGCTTTGTTATCACAATCACCATTTCCATAATTTAAGAGTCCTGTATTGTTGTTTACTCTAAAGCGAATTACTCCTTTTGAAATCCAACGGCAAGTGAATTTTTTGATTAAAGGTTCTGTAATTTCATGAGCCCATGTAGTACCACGGTTATTCTCACCACGACCACCACCTGTAATTGAGAAAATATCATCCAGAGGGAACATTGGTGAACCATTACCTTCAACTTGTACTACTGTTCTTGTACTTGTCCATTTAACCCAACGACCGCTGTCCCATGTAAGCTGACCGTTAATTACTTTAGTGGTAAGGCTCAGATTGTTTGAAGTGCTGGTATTCTCCACTTGGTAAATACCCTGTACCTGTACACTATCTACTTTGTAGCCTACAAATTCAGTTGTGGCTTTGCTGCCTGGTATACGCATTGGGCCGGTATACACTGTTACAATTTTGCCTTTTCTCACTTTACCATCACGTCCAAGACAACCAGTAGCACCAAAATCAATTGTTACTGTTTTAGGAAATACACCACGTATCTGTGGAAATACAGTTACTGTAAAGCAACGTTGTGTACTATCAACACGGCCTGTAATATCTCCATTTGCCATACGGCCAGCAAAAACTCCTGCACCGGCAGTTATACCCAATTCTTCACCACCTGCTTCGGCACCAATGCCCATGGTAGTGTTAAATACTTCATCATAAGCACCATCAGCTTCAGTATCGCTTACTGTACTTTCCACAGTAGCTTCTACTTCTGCACTGGCTGTGCTGTTTTCTTTTTTACATGAGGTAAAAAGCAGGCCTCCTGAGAGCAAAATCGCAAGAGCACCTTTAGTAAACATGTTTCCTGTTTTCATGATATACGTTTTTTTAGGTTTTAAAAAATGAAACGAACATATTAGAGACTTTGGGACTGTCCGTTGGTTTAAGCACTGTTAAAATATTTTTTGGGCTAGGGGCCTTTTACCGGTAAATAAACGTGTTCCAGCATCCTTTAGGTGCCTTACCGCCTGATGCAGCACACACCGCTTCGCTCATTCATGCGTGCCGCCGCAGCCCTTTATGGTTGTACTGTAATAAGCAGTTATCTCTGTAACGCTTTTAAGCCATTTCTATTTTGTTCAACTGCGGTTCTTTATTATTTCTAAACATATTCATATAAAGGACATTGGCTTTCCTGTTCTACATTTGCTGAAGATGCGTGTTATAGATACACATACTCACCTTTATCTGGCCGATTTTAAAGTTGATATTGAAGAAGTGATGAACCGTGCTGCTGCTGCAGGTGTTCAAAAATTTTATCTTCCCAATATTGACAGCAGTACCATTGTTGATTTGATGCACCTTGAAAAAAAATATCCCGGGCAATGTATAGCCATGATGGGTTTACACCCCTGCTCAGTAAAGCAGAATTATGAGGAAGAGTTGCAAACAGTGAAAGAATGGCTGGGTAAAAGAGCTTTTGCTGCAGTGGGAGAAATTGGCCTGGATTATTACTGGGATAAAACTTTCATATCACAGCAAAAGCAAGCCTTTCAGCAGCAAATAGAATGGGCTTTGCAATATGATCTGCCTATTGTTATACACAGCCGGGATTCACTGCAGGATTGTATTGAAATAGTTCGGTACAATCAAAACGGAAAGCTGCGTGGTATCTTTCATTGTTTTGGAGGCTCAGTAGAAGAAGCAAGGCAAATTTCAGATTTAAACTTCTTAATGGGTATTGGCGGAGTAGTTACATACAAAAAAGCAGGGTTAGCACAAACGTTGAAAGATATACATCTATCCTCATTGGTTCTGGAAACCGATGCGCCTTATTTAACACCCGTTCCGTTCCGGGGAAAACGAAATGAGCCTGCTTTTTTGCAACATGTAATTTCAACAATTGCAGAAGTAAAAAACATATCAGTTGATGAAGTTGCAAAAATCACTACCTCTAATGCACAAAAATTATTCGATAAGAAAGCCTGATAAATGTATTTTTGCTGCTTTCCGGAGACTTGCTCGAGTGGTTGAAGAGGCACGCCTGGAAAGTGTGTATACGGGAAACCGTATCAAGAGTTCGAATCTCTTAGTCTCCGCAAACCGAACAACCAATGATGTTCGGTTTTTTTATTCTTCAACGTCTGATTGAGGTATAAAAAATAGGCCGTCCCTGAAAAGAGTCGGCCGTTGCTAACCTATGAAAAACACCTATTCGCAAATTAAGTAATTAATTTTTTGAATTACAACTAATTTCTATTACGGCGTTGCAACAATGGCCTTTGAGGGCTATTTTTTATCCGATTCATCAACGCCCGTCTGAAATCTCCTTCAGCCTTAAAAAAAGTTCGGACTCTTGGCTGACCAATAACTCCCGCAAAACGATCACGATAGCGTTTTCTTATGTCAAGGATTTTTTGATCCCTGTCTAATTCATCAGCATCAGGATTACGTTTAAAGTTGCGTATTGCCTGGTTTATATCTTTTTTATAGTCATTAAAAATAGGCCAGAACTTTTGTGCCTCTTCCGTTGTAAGACCAAGTTTTTGGCTAATGTAGCCTACTTCCATTGCCTGAATTTTTTCTTCAGCCTTTGGATCGGGCTGTGCGTCCTGTGCTGCAGCAGCAATACCCATCATCAACAAAACCGCAAGTGTAAACATCTGTTTCATAATATCATTAATTTATTTCTGTTGTTGTTTTCTCTGTATTATCCAGTTGATTCATAAAACTTTCAAGCAATGCATCTTCTTCTGCTGGTGTGTCCGTTGTTTCTTCAGGCTCTTCCGGTAACGAAGACAAAATTGCCACATCAGAAGCCGAAGAAGTATTTTGCAGATAGTTGATTACATCATTTTCACTAATATTATTGAGTTCCTGATTAAGCTTTGCCTCTGTATTGTATTTTTTCAATCCCTGCTTTACGTAGCTGTCTAATTGTTGAGAACCTGTTAGTCTGCTCAAACCAAATGCAATCATCAACAAAACAGATGCGGCCGCAGCTAGCCTGATAATTGTTTTACGCTCAAATAAGCGAACAACAGTTGCGGGCTTTTTTGACTGAAGTACAAGAGATGTGGCATCTAATTGTTCAAAAAAACCAGGAGGCACTTCATACAAATTTTCCTTTTTCAATGAAGCCAGTAATGGAGAAAGTGTGAGCAGTTCATCAACTACAGAAATTTCTTGCTGAGTCTTGATTTTACTCATAATAGAATGGCTGAGGCCGGAAAAGTAATCATCAGGCACACTGAAAGGTGTAGTTTTTCCGGCAACACTTATCAGAGAAGTATCAGTACCACTGCCTGCTTTTACTTTGTTAGTAATTACTTCGCTCAGCGTTTCAAAATAGTTGTTGGGCACTGTATAGGGCATATCGGTGCCAAGGTCAGCAACGGCCGGGCTTATAGCCACTAACTCATTCCATATTTCAAGATTACGGGTCATTACAATTGAATAGATGTTAAAAGAGGGTTGAGGTTTAATGATTCAGAATAAAATCTTCAATTTTCTTTACGGCATGATGATAACTTGCTTTAAGTGCTCCAGTACTGGTTTCCAGCACCCGGCTCATTTCTTCATAAGGCATTTCATCATAATACCGTAAATTAAAGACAACCCGCTGTTTTTCAGGCAGTTGCTGAATAGCTACCTGCAGCTTCCACTCTAATTTATTACTGTCAAAATGTTTATCTGCTTTTATACTGTTAGTTAGGCCTGTATCTTCACCTCCATCAATGGAAACAGCAGATCGTTTTTTCTGCTGTTCTAAAAACGTAAGACTTTCGTTGGTGGCAATACGGTAAAGCCAGGTATAAAGCTGGCTATCTTCTCTAAAATTTTCCAAACCATTCCATACTTTGATAAACATGTTTTGGAGCACATCATTAGCGTCTTCATGCTCAATTACCATGCGGCGTACATGCCAATACAATTTTTCCTGGTATTTTTTGATAATACTTGTAAAAGCACGCTCCTTGGTTGCAGCGTCTTTAAACTGGAGCAAAAGTTCTTTGTCTTCAACTTGCGTCATGCGAATAGCAGTTTTTAGGTTATTGGTATTACAATTTTAACTACGGCACACAAATCAGGTATAAAAATATAAAACCCGTCGCATTGACGGGTTTTAGTTATTAAGGTTTAATTCATTTACTTGCGGACCAATACTTTTTCTGCGGCTGCAATAATATCTGGCACATCCAAACCGTACTTTTTAAGCAATTCAGCAGGTTTTCCACTTTCACCAAAAGTATCTTTTGTACCTACAAATTCTATTGGCACAGGGAAATTTTTAGCTGCCGTTTGTGCTATACTATCGCCCAAGCCACCAATGATATTATGCTCTTCGGCCGTTACAGCACATTTGGTTTTACGAAGCGAAGCCAATACGGCTTCTTCATCCAGAGGCTTAATGGTGTGTATGTTAATGACTTCAACAGAAATTCCTTTTGCCTCCAGTGCAATACCTGCCTGCACTGCATTCCATACCATGTGGCCACAGGCAAAAATGGTTACATCTGTTCCTTCTGATAATTTTTGTGCTTTACCAATTACAAATTCATCTTCGGGTTTTGTAAAAATGGGCCATACCGGACGGCCAAAACGCAGATACACCGGGCCTTCAAAATCTGCTATAGCCATGGTTGCCTGCTTGGTTTGATTGTAATCTGCCGGTACAATTACCGTCATGCCGGGGAGCATTTTCATCAAACCAATGTCTTCCAGAATCTGATGTGTGGCACCGTCTTCGCCCAGGGTGAGACCGGCATGCGAAGCACAGATTTTTACATTTTTTCCGCTGTAAGCAATGCTTTGACGAATTTGATCATACACACGTCCGGTGCTGAAATTGGCAAAAGTGGTGGTATAAGGAATTTTGCCTCCTATCGTTAATCCTGCTGCAATGCCCATCATGTTCGCTTCGGCAATTCCGCATTGAATAAACCTTTCAGGAAATTCCTTCATAAATTGATTAAGCTTAAGAGAGCCCGCTAAATCTGCTGTTAACGCTACAATATTGGGATTGTTTCTTGCTGCTTCTGCAATACCGTCACCAAAACCACTACGTGTATCTTTATTACCAGTTACCTGAATATCTTTTAATGCCATGGGAAAAAATTAGAGGGGTCTTAAAAATTGCTGCAAAGAAAAGGGAAAGTTTTGAGTTGGGGTGGAACTTGTATGATGAAGTAACTAACAGAAAAGCCACAATCTAATTAATTTAACCCGCTATTTTGTGCGGAGTAAAAATTCTCATCTTCTTCCAGAAACTGCTCCCACTGCCAGGCGGTGCGCATCATATCTTCCAGGGTATATTTTGCCTTCCATCCAAGAAACATTCTTGCTTTATCATTGCCGGCATAAATAGCAACAACATCACCGCTGCGGCGTGGGCCAATGGTATATTTGAGTTTTTCACCACTTACTTTTTCAAACGCATTAATTGCCTCCAGTACTGTTACACCATTACCTGTTCCCAAATTATAAACTTCACAGGGTGAAAAGTTTTTTAAACTTATGAGATAATCTAATGCCAGTGTATGTGCATGGGCTAAATCGCACACGTGTATAAAATCCCTTATGCAAGATCCATCTCTGGTAGGATAATCATTTCCAAATACTGTTAACTGAGGAATTTTACCAATAGCGGTTTGTGTTATGGCGGGTACAAGATTTTGCGGCTTACCTATAGGAAATTCACCAATCCATCCACTGGGGTGTGCACCTACAGGATTAAAATACCGAAGTAAAACAGCCGTTGATACACTGTTCTTAATTGTTTCACTCACAATTTGTTCTCCCATTTGTTTGGTATAGCCATAAGGACTCTCAGCAGGTTTGGGAGGTGTTTCTTCAGTTACCGGTATTTCGTCTGGATTGCCATAAACGGTGCAGGATGAAGAAAAAACAAAATGGGGAATCTTAAACTCATCTACACATTTCAACAGATTTATTAATGAAAGCAGATTATTCTCAAAATACAGCAATGGTTTTTCTACACTCTCCCCCACTGCTTTATAGGCTGCAAAATGAATTACACCCGTTATATCTGCATTTTCCTGGATAACTGCATAGGTATCATCATAGTTGCACAAATCAACTTTATAATTCTTTACAGGCTTACCAATTATTTTTTCTACACCATCCAATATTCTTGATGTTGAGCGGGAATTATTATCAATTGAAATCACCTCATACCCATGCTGCACCAAATCTACAATGGTGTGTGAACCAATATAACCGCATCCACCTGTAACTAAAATTTTCTTCATGTGTGCCGGGTAATTTTTATTTCTGACTGATTAGGTTTATTAAGTATTGGCCGTAACCGCTTTTGAGTAACGGCTTTGCAAGTTCGTTCAGTTGTTCTGTGCTTATAAATCCTTTACGCCATGCAATTTCTTCAATACAGGCTATTTTAATACCCTGCCTTTGCTCAATAACCTGTACAAACTGTGAAGCCTGCATGAGCGAGTCAAATGTACCGGTATCTAACCAGGCAGTACCTCTGTCTAAAATTGACACTTTTAATTTTCCACGTTTTAAATACTCCTTGTTAACATCTGTAATTTCATATTCACCCCTTGGGCTGGGTTTGAGATTTTTTGCAATACCTGTTACATCATTATCATAAAAATATAAACCGGGCACAGCGTAATTACTTTTAGGTTTTGCAGGTTTTTCTTCAATACTCAATACATTATTGTCTTTGTCAAACTCTACAACACCATAACGTTCCGGGTCGCTCACATGATATGCATAAATTATACCGCCATCAGGATTGGTATTATTAGCCAATAGTGAACCTAATCCGGCGCCATAAAAAATATTATCACCTAAAACCAAGGCCACTTTATCGCTGCCAATAAATTCTTCACCTATTACAAATGCCTGTGCCAAACCGTTTGGCACCGCCTGCTCAGCATAAGTAAAAGCTATGCCCAGATTTTGTCCATTGCCCAGCAAGCGTTTAAAATGGGGTAAATCATGCGGTGTAGATATAATGAGAATTTCTTTTATACCCGCCATCATTAAAATACTGAGGGGATAATAAATCATGGGTTTATCATAAACGGGCATAATTTGTTTACTGATGGCATATGTTATGGGATGCAATCGTGTGCCGGAGCCGCCTGCAAGGATTATACCTTTCATACCTGATTGTTATGCGGCAAAGATGATGAAATCTGCTAAATAAATCTTATTGAAATTAAAAGATAAGATGGTAAAGATAATAACATAGAGCTGCGAGTACACCGCTTACAGGAATGGTTAAAATCCAGGCCCATACAAGATTTACAGTAACACCCCAGCGTACTGCACTCAAACGCTTAGTAGCACCCACGCCTATGATGGAACCTGTTATTGTATGTGTAGTACTAACGGGAGCGCCTAAGTTAGCTGCGGTAAATAATGTAATGGCACCTGCAGTTTCGGCACAAACACCTTCAAGCGGCGTAACCTTGGTAATTTTTGTACCCATGGTTTTCACAATTTTCCATCCACCACTCATTGTACCAAGGCCAATTGCTGCATAGCAGGCAATGGGAACCCAGTTTGGCATTTGATCAAATGTTTGAATTTGCCCTCCGGCAATTAAGGCAATTGTAATAATACCCATTACTTTCTGTGCATCATTGCCACCATGCCCCACACTAAAAGCAGCAGATGAAACCAACTGCAGTGACTTATACATGTTTGCTGTACGGTAAGCAGATTCACCTTTAATGTGATTATAAAGATAGGAGGCAACAAATATAACACCTATGCCAAGCAATGCCCACTTTTCAAAATCCTTTTTGAAAGGGATAAATAAAACGCAGCCACCTACCAAAACTGATATAATGATGATTTTTAACAAGAAGTTTTTTTGAATTGTAACAATTGTAATAAAAATGGAAATCAACATACCGATAATGGGCGCAAGTATAATAAATAACAACGTTTTGTAAATACTGGCCTGGTCAATACTGTCAAAGCCAGCATGTGCTACTGCGGCACCTGCAAACCCTCCAATTAACGTATGGGATGAGGAAGAAGGGATGCCATACCACCAGGTTAATAAATTCCAGGTAATAGCTGCAATTAAGCCACACAAAACAACCGGCAATGTAATTTGATCTGAGTGAACAGTTTTAGCTATTGTATTAGCTACAGCATGGTCACTGAAAATAAAAAAAGCGATGGAATTAAAAAACGCAGCCCAAATTACAGCCTGAAACGGTGTGAGTACTTTTGTTGAAACAATGGTAGCTATGGAATTGGCCGCATCGTGAAAACCGTTGATGTAGTCAAAGATGAGTGCCAGAGCTATAATAATTACTACTAAAGTCATAAATGAAGTTTGAAGATTGGGGTTGGAAGATTTGAAGATTTAGCGGCTGCGGTTCATGAATCTTCAAATGAAATAAATATTCAAATCTTCAAATAACTCTAAGCATATTTTACAATGATAGACTCAATTACATTGGCAGCATCTTCACATTTATCAGTTGCAATTTCCATTACCTGATAAATTTCTCTTTTCTTAATTACTTCTTTAGCATCCTGCTCGGTTGCAAACAAGCGCTCAATACTCAAATCAAAAATATCATCAGCCTGGTTTTCTATGCTGTTTACCTTTACTAACGCATCTGTAATCTGACGCATGTTTTTCATGTCTTTTAATTCGCTTACAGCTTTACAAATGCTGTCGCAGCCCTGTACAATTAACTCCGCCATTTTGCTGAAACTTTCGTGCAGTGGATCCACACGGTAAAAGTTGATTTTTTTGGCTGAAGCAAAGATGTAATCAGCTACGTCATCCATGGCAGAAGCCAGGTAGTGAATATCTTCCCGGTCAAAGGGTGTAATAAAATTGCGGCTCAATTCTGTAAAAATCTTATGCGTTACATCATCATTTTTATGCTCCAAGTCTTCAATTTCACGCAATATCTTTTCTCTTTCTTCGTAAGAAGGCTCGCTTACCATTTTACGTAACAGCTTTGCCATTTCAAGGCTTGTAACTGATACATCTTCAAAGAGTTTGTAAAATATTTTGTCTTTGGGCAGAAATAACTTCATGAAAGAATTGATTGCTGACATATCCGCTTTTTAAAATTTAGCAAAAATAGGTTCTTCATCACCCTACGTTCTAAAACCAATGTACTTAATAATTTCTTAACATAGGGTAGAAAGATGATGGGCAAGGGGCAGATAAAAAAGATTTTGACACATACTTTTTTTTGGCAACGTTTGCAATGATGATTAAGTGATAAACCGGTAAAATCTTATTCTTCAGTTAACAATTCCTTAATATGCTGTTTACTTTGGCATAATATGGCCCGAGTTCCTTTGCGGCATAAATTGAAATTATGTTCAGGAACGCTTTGGGAAAATCAGTTATCACGTTAGTCATTGTTTTAACTTCTCTTATCACATCAGCGCAGCAACTAAAATTATCAGGCCGTGTGCTAAACCAGAAAAACGAACCCGTTCCGGGTGCCACTATTTCAGTAACCGGTCTTTCACGCAATATTGCAGCAGATGTGGAAGGCCGTTTTACTGTTACTCTGGAAGATGGTAAAAAGTACACTATTACAGTTACAGCCGTTGGCTACCAGGCTAAAGCTGTAGATGAAGTGGAAGTTAAAAAGGGTGATGATAATGTAATTACTATAGTAATGGAAGTAGCTGCTAAAGTAGGTACTGAAATTGTAATACGCAGCACCGCCCGTAAGGAAAATACTTCCGGCTTATTAAACTTTCAACGAAACAATGTATCGCTCTCCAGCGGTTTAGCGGCAGATTTTATACGCCGTACACCTGATAAAAATACAGGTGAGGTGTTACGCCGTGTAAGTGGTGCTTCTATTCAGGATAATAAGTTTGTTGTTGTTCGTGGTTTAAGTGATCGTTATAACCAGGCACTTATTAACAATGCCATGCTTCCATCTTCTGAGCCTGATAAAAAAGCATTTTCATTTGATGTTATTCCGTCACAGTTAATTGATAATATAATAATTAATAAAACAGCTACGCCTGATTTAACAGGTGAGTTTGCAGGCGGGCTTGTGCAAATTAATACCAAGGACATCCCTTCCAAAAACTTTGTAACTGTAGGGATAGGTTTAGGATTTAACACACAGTCTATTGGCAAGGATTTCATAAGTAACGAAAGGGGCCAATATGACTGGTTAGGCTTTGATGACAGAAGAAATTTACCTGGATCATATCCGTTAAAGTATGGTGTGTATAATACATTGCCGGTAGAACAACGCAGAAATATTGCTGCTGATTTCCGTGATGATGTATGGAACGAAGTAAATTCTGTAGCAGGACCAATCCAGTCCTACAATATTACATGGGGCAATGCAGTACGTGGTAAAAAAGGCGGTACGTTTGGTTCAGTTGTTGGTATTACTTACCGTAATTCAAAGTTATTGTATACTGCTACCAAAGAACTGTTTGAACGTGGCCAAAACAGTCAGGCGTTTTTTGATTTTACTGACCGCCAGAATAAATACAGTACCAATGTGGGAGGTATTGTAAATCTTGCATGGACAAAAGGCAAAAACAAGATAGCTTTCAAGAATCTTTTTAATCAATTGTTTGAAGATAATTATTATCAACGTACCGGTATCAATACAGAAAATCTTCAGGATGTAAGTCTTCGTTCTTCTGTACTTAATCAAAGAACACTATTTTCATCTCAATTAGAAGGTACACACACGTTCCTGAGTAAATTGAAGTTTAACTGGAATTTTAATTACTCGTATAATAATAAAGAACAACCGGATTTACGGGTTATAACATACGGAAGAAGCATCGGCACAAACAACCCTTTCCAGGTAAACCTGAGAGGTAACAATACCAATCGTTTTTTCAGCAATCTTACTGACCATGGTTTTGGAACCAACGGTTCACTTTCGTATGATTTCAAAATCAAGGAACAAAAGCAAACAGTAAAAATTGGCGGAAGCACCCTCATTCGTCTGCGTGATTTCAGAGCTACTATATTCGGCTACTCTGAACCAACAGATATTTCACTGATTAATCTTCCTTACAATACCATTTTCAACAAACAAAACTTTACCAAGAACAACAGTTTTGAAATGATCACTGCTTTACAAAACCCGCAGGATAAATATTATGGAATTTCGGCTTTATCTGCAGGATATGTAATGTTTGATAATAAACTTGCTGATAACTGGCGTTTGATTTGGGGCACAAGGGTTGAAAATTTTGAACAGTTTCTGAAATCAAACCAGCAGGGAACAGATAAAGCACAGGTTGTGCTTACAAGCAAACTGGATTTCTTACCATCAGCTAATGTTACTTACAATGCAGGAAGTAAATCAAATATCCGTGCTGCTTTTTCAAGAACAGTAGCCCGCCCTGAGTTCAGGGAGATAGCACCATTTGCTTTCTTTGATTTTGAAGTGATTGCCTCTACTGCAGGTCAACCTAATTTAAAACGCAGCAGTATTTTAAATGGAGACTTACGCTATGAGTGGTATCCCAGAGCAGGTGAAGTTATTTCATTAGGTGTGTTTTACAAAGACTTTACTGACCCTATTGAATTACGTTTAAACAGTGCCAGCGTTGCCACACGCCGTCAATACGAATTTCAAAATGCAGCAAGCGCTACATTGTATGGTACTGAAATTGAATTCAGAAAGAGTTTAGCCTTTATTGCTAAATCAAAACAGTGGCTTGAAAAACTATTCTTTACCGGTAATGTATCTATCATCTATTCTGAGGTAGTACTTACAAATACTGATGCCAGCGGAAATACGGTAGCACCCACACAACGTCCGCTGCAGGGTCAATCGCCTTATCTTATTAATGCAGGCTTTCAATATGACTCTAAAGGTGGCAGCGGTTTTTCATTACTCTATAACAGAATTGGCCAACGTTTAGCCCTGGTAGGTAATGCAGATTTTGGTGATATCTATGAGCGTCCCCGCCATCTTGTTGATTTTCAGGTTACACAAAAAATTCTGAAGCGTAAAGGTGAGTTACGTCTTACTATCAGCGACATCTTTAATCAACCCATTGAGACTTATGAAAACCGTGATACAAAGGAGGCTTTCAGTAGCAGTATTGATAAAATATTCAGCTCCTTTAAACCCGGTACAACATTTACAATAGGATTCACTTACGATTTTGACTTTAAAAAATAAGCAACAAAAAAAACAATAAACAGGATATTATGAAACAAGTCCTCACTTCGTTAGCAGCTATCAGCCTTTTTGCGGTTACTTCATGTATTAAGGTTGATATTGATGATTCAGTATCAAACACAGGTACTAATGCGCCTGTTGGTACCACCCTTCAGGAACGAATCATTGCATCAAAGATTTTAACCGGCAACATCAATGAAAATG
>CAYPBV010000034.1:0-280 GCA_964409025.1 uncultured Chitinophagaceae bacterium
CCTTACCCTTTACATCATCATAAAACAAGCGCCATAATTTTTTAAGGAAACGATGGACGCCTTCAATTCCTTTGGTATCCCATGGTTTACTGATTTCTACCGGGCCAAGGAACATTTCATACATACGGAAGGTATCGGCTCCGTACTTGTCAACAATCATATCCGGGTTTACGGTGTTGAATTTTGATTTGCTCATTTTTTCAACTTCGGAACCGCAGATGTATTTGCCATCTTCTTTTATAAAAACCGCATTAGCATATTCACCATTACGCCACTTTTT
>CAYPBV010000034.1:290-16763 GCA_964409025.1 uncultured Chitinophagaceae bacterium
CTTTTTGAACTCTTCAATGTCTAATTCATAACCATCGACAATATTTACATCAGCATGAATTTTAGAAATTTTTATTTCTTTAATCTTAGGGAAATCTTGTCCGGCAACTTTATATGCACTGTAATCATATAAAAAGTCAACAATCTGATTAAACTCAGATGTGCCGTATTTATCAAGATATTTGAGTTTTCCCTCGGAAATAAATATTTGGTTTAACAAAAAAGTACTTGATGCCGAATTTTTATAATACCCTTCTTCTTCAATTTCAAATGAATCAACTCTATACACAAACCTGCTGCTTCCCTGTATCATCCCCTGGTTCACCAACTTTTTATACGGCTCATCATGACCGATATATCCTAAATCATACAACGCTTTTGTCCACATACGGCTGTACAACAAATGCCCTACAGCATGTTCTGTGCCGCCAATGTATAAATCCACTTGACCCCAGTAATCAGAAACTTTGCGATCACAAAATGCGTTATCGTTATGCGGATCCATGTAACGCAGGAAGTACCATGAAGAACCTGCATAACCGGGCATGGTATTCGTCTCCAAGGCGCCCCTATCCCCTAAAGGGGTGTTGGTAGCAGCGTAACTGTTTACCCAATCACTGATGTTTGCAAGAGGTCCCTCACCTTCAGGACCGGGACTATAATTTTTTACTTCGGGTAGTGTTAATGGCAATTCTTTTTCATCTATAGGATAGGCAACACCATCTTTCCAAACAATCGGAAAGGGTTCACCCCAGTAACGCTGGCGGCTAAAGGCCGCATCACGCATTTTGTAATTTACTTTACGGATGCCGATGCCTTGTTCTTCTACTTTATTGATTATAATTTCAATGGCATCTCGCATGTGCACACCGGTTAAGAAACCACTGTTTTCCAATATCGCATCTTTGGTGGCATTAGGTTCTTCACCATTGTAAAGCTTACCAATGATATTGGTGATGGGAATATTGAAGTGTTTGGCAAACTTATGATCACGTTCATCACCGCATGGCACAGCCATAATAGCACCTGTGCCATAACCTGCGAGTACATATTCAGAAATCCAGATGGGAATTTCTCTTCCGTTAAACGGATTGATGGCAAAAGCACCGGTAAACACACCACTGATTTTCTTTTCGGCCATGCGCTCCCGTTCGCTCCTGCTTTTTACATAGGCGATGTATTCATCAACAGCAGCTGATTGTTCAGTAGATTTAATTTTTTCTACCAAATCATGTTCAGGAGCTATTACCATAAAGTCAACGCCGAAGATGGTGTCAGGTCTTGTGGTGTAAACCCTAAGCAGTGAGTCGTGAGTCGTAAATGGGCCGTTCACGACTGTCGATTCACGACTGACGATTTCAAAATCTATCTCTGCTCCGCTGCTTTTCCCGATCCAGTTGGTTTGCATCTCTTTCATGGCATCACTAAACTCAATGCGGTCTAAACCTTCCAGCAAGCGATCAGCATATTCTGTGATTCGTAAATACCATTGACGTAATTTCTTTTTCACCACCGGGTGGCCGCCACGTTCACTCACACCATTCACCACTTCATCATTTGCCAGCACCGTTCCCAATGCCTCACACCAGTTTACTTCGCCATGGCCGCAATAAGCGAGGCGATGATTCATTAAAATGTTTTGTTGGGCAGCTTCATCAAAAGTTTTCCATTCATCTGCAGTAAAGTTGATAGTTGACGGATTACAGATGGCCGTAGAAGAACCTTCAGCTTCAAAAGCTTTTATCAAATTGGCAATGGGTTCTGCTTTGTTGGTTCTTCTGTTGTAAAAGGAATTGAAGATTTGTAAGAAGATCCATTGTGTCCATTTGTAATATGAAGGGTCACAAGTACGCACTTCACGGTCCCAATCATAACAAAAACCAATATTGTCCAATTGCTTTCTGAAATTCTGAATGTTGTTTTCAGTAGAAACAGCAGGATGAATACCATGCTCAATTGCATATTGTTCAGCCGGTAAACCAAATGCATCATAACCCATGGGATGTAACACATTATAACCTTTCAATCGTTTAAAGCGACTGTAAATATCACTGGCTATATAACCCAAAGGATGACCCACATGCAAACCCGCACCACTGGGATAGGGAAACATATCCAGCACATAAAATTTGGGTTTGGTGCTTTCATTACTCACTCTGTACGCATTGGTTTCTTTCCAATGCTGTTGCCATTTTTTTTCAATATCTCTGAACTTGTATTCCATAATTTGTTTCAATCAGTTTTGTTTGCCGATAAGACAGGAATTAAATACTTTCTTAATGCCTGCTATTCATCTTGCCGGTGTTTTTATTGCTCCTGTTTGCACATGCTTTGAAACGAGCGTGGCAAGGAACGATGCCATAAGCACATTAGCCCGTAACATAAAAATTAGCAAAAGAACTTTTATTCAACATGCCTGCTATCAATGAATCACTTCAACAAGCGTGGGCTGTGTTAAGTTTTTTCCCTTTGGGGATTGAGGGGCTATGTGAAAGAAACCTTAAGACTTCTGTTTCTTCATGCTTTATGCACCTTCAATAAAATAATGGCTTGCAGCAACCGTTAAGAGCGAACAAAATTAAGGATTGCAGGGCGAAATCTTCTATTTTTGCCCGGTTGCTGAAACACATAAACTGCAATTACAATGACGCAAGAACAAAGTAAAGCAAGTATGAAACGCTCCAAGCCCTCGTATGTACTCTCTATTGTGGGTGTGGCTATGGTGTTGATTATACTTGGTATTCTGGGCTGGAACTTTTTAAATGTTCGTAAAGTAAGCAAGGTGCTGCGTGAGAATATTCAGATTCATGCATGGCTTACTACAGGTAATAAAAAAGCGGTGGATAGTTTGCAGAATTATATTAAAGCGCAGCCTTATGTAAAAAGCTGGGAGTATGTAACAAAAGAAAAAGCGAAAGAAATTTATAATAAAGACGGGAACGAAAGCTGGGATAAAATTCTGAACGAAAATCCTTTGCCTGAAAGCATAGACTTTTTTGCACTCAGCGAATATGTGCAGAAAGACAGCCTGCAGAAAATTGCTGCTGATTTGCAGGCGGCATTTCCGGGTGTTATCAGTGAAGTGCAATATCCTGCTGAGCTTGTGGTAACAATAACTGACCGCAGCCGTAAATTTGGAATTGCATTTTTAATTTTGGCCTTACTGCTGAGTATTGTAGTAATTGTGTTGATTGATAATACCATTCGCCTGGCCATGTTCAGCAATCGTTTTTTAATTAAAACGATGCAGATGGTGGGTGCCACACGTGGTTTTATAGCCAAACCCATGAACATACGTGCAATCATCAATGGATTGATTAGCTCTGTGATAGCCATTGGTGCCATTTGGGCCATGATTTTATGGATTGAAAGCTATGTGCCGGATATGAAGGCCCTGCGTGACCCCATGAACTATGTAGTTCTGTTTGGCGGAATCATAGTGATTGGTGTTGGTATATCATTGTACAGTACACACCGGAGTGTGATGAAATATCTGAAGATGAAACTGGATGAACTGTATTAAAGCCCCCTCCGCCCCCTAAAGGGGGAACTGCAAATCACAGGGCCGGCTTTTTTAAACGAATAACAAAATATGGTTACTTAAAGTTTTTGAGAATAGGCGTTACATCAAAACTTACTATATTCGCCACTTAATAAAAAAGGGATGAAAGAGAAAAAAATCATAAGCATATTTGACAAACAAAACTACCTGTGGATGGTGATTGGTGCTGTAACAATCATTCTTGGTTTTTTGCTGATGATTGGAGGTAAAAGTACCGACCCCAATGTGTTTAACAAAGATGAAGTGTACAGCTTTCGCCGTATTACATTAGCACCCATTTTAATTGTGGCAGGGTTGATTATTGAGATCTATGCCATCATGAAAAAGCCGAAAGACTAATCCACCAACCCCTGAAGGGGAGTAAGAAATACAGCGATGAGAGTATCATCGCTTTTTTTATTTCAAAGAATTGATTTCAGCTTACATTAGCTAATCATCAAATTATCACATCAGCGAATTATTTTATGAGCACAATTGAATCTATCATCATCGCAATCGTAGAAGGGATAACAGAATACCTGCCCATCAGCAGCACAGGGCACATGATTATTGCTGAACGGCTGCTGGGAGTAGAAAGCACCAACTTTACCAAACTGTTTACCATTGCCATACAGTCAGGTGCAATTTTAAGTGTAGTTGTATTATACTGGAAAAAGTTTTTTGAATTTAAGAACTGGAAGTTTTATACTAAGTTAATTGTAGCTGTAATTCCGGCATTGGTACTGGGTAAGTTGTTCAGCGATAAGATTGATGAATTGCTGGAAAGCCCCCTCACCGTTGCCATTACTTTATTGCTGGGTGGTTTTGTTTTGCTGATTATTGATAAAGTATTCACACATCATCCGGTAGATAAAGAAGAAAATATTTCATTTGTTAGCGCATTGATGATAGGCTTGTGGCAATGTGTAGCCATGATACCGGGCGTAAGCAGAAGTGCTGCCAGCATCATTGGTGGTATGCAGCAAAAACTTACTCGTTCACTCGCTGCAGAGTTTTCATTTTTTTTAGCAGTGCCCACCATGGCCGCTGCAACGGGTTATTCGTTATTTCTGAAAGACTGGAACGAAAACGGTGTTGAAGTAAAAGGGTATGAATTGATTCTAAACAACCATCAAAACCTGCATGCTTTTTTAATTGGAAATATAGTGGCATTTATTGTAGCCATGCTGGCCATTAAATTCTTCATCGGTTATTTACAAAAGCATGGCTTTCGTTTGTTTGGCTGGTACCGGATTACTGTAGGCATTCTGCTGTTGATTTTATTGTGGACAGGATATTTAAAATAAGTCCAACAGTTTTTCTTTGCGCCTTTGTATCCTTTGTGCTTTTGCGTGAAATAAAAGTTTGAAATTTTCTTCCTACATTTCTGTTTCAAATCAACCAACCCTCCACATGCAGACTGCTCCCAAAAAAGTTGTGAACGCCTGGGCCATGTACGACTGGGCAAACAGTGTTTACAATCTTGTTATAACCTCCACCATGTTTCCTGCTTATTATGAAGAAGTAACAAAAGGAAACAATGGCAATGTTCAGTTTCTGGGAAGGGAGTTTGTGAATACCTCACTTTACAATTATGCATTAGCCGTTGCTTTTTTGGTAGTGGCTTTTATGTCGCCCATACTTTCGTCTATTGCAGATTATAAAGGCAATAAGAAAAACTTCATGCGTTTTTTTGCAACGATGGGAAGCATATCATGTTCACTGTTATTTTTATTTAAGGGCGATAATTTACTGTTGGGCATTGTATGTGTGGTTTTGGCTTGTATCGGTTTTTGGTCAAGCCTTGTTTTTTACAATTCTTATTTGCCCGAAATTGCTGCAGAAGAAGACAGAGACCGCATAAGTGCCAAAGGATTTACCATGGGTTATCTGGGAAGTGTGTTGCTGCAGGTGGTTTGTTTTGCATTATTCTTTTTCCCCACAAGTTTTGGTTTGAAAGATGGTACACAGGCCCTGCAGGTTTCTTTTTTACTGGTGGGCATCTGGTGGCTGGGTTTTGCACAAATACCTTTAGCCATCCTTCCAATCTCATCAAAATCCGAGCGGCAAAGCAGGCATCATGTATTGGCAAATGGTTTTATAGAGTTGAAAAAAGTATGGAAACAATTAATTCATATGCCGGTACTAAAACGCTTTCTGTTTTCCTTTTTCTTTTTTAATATGGGTGTGCAAACCGTGATGCTGGCTGCAACGCTATATGGCAAGAGTGAACTGTCGATTCCTACCACTAATTTGATTATTGCAATTTTACTTATCCAGTTAGTAGCCATACCAGGCGCTATTTTGATTTCTAAATTGAGTGGAAAGATTGGTAATATTAAAGCCTTAATGATTTGTGTGGCTATATGGATTCTTCTTTGTTACGGAGGATATCTTATTCCTAAAGGTGGGATTATGGAGTTTTATATTCTGGCATCCTGTGTTGGATTTGTAATGGGTGGTATTCAAAGCCTTAGCCGTTCTACTTACGCAAAACTGATGCCTGAAACAAAAGATACCACTTCATTCTTCAGTTTTTACGATGTAACGGAAAAGATTGCGATTGTAATCGGTATGTTCAGCTTTGGATATATTACTGAACTGTTCAATGGTTCGCAACGTAATTCTGTTCTGGCATTGATGATTTTCTTTGTGATCGGTCTCATCTTATTATTCTTTACTTTGCAGGCACAGCAAAAAGTAAAGTCATGAAGCTTTATACTATCAACACCGGTTATTTCAAACTTGATGGTGGTGCAATGTTTGGCGTAGTGCCCAAGAGCATCTGGAACAAACTCAACCCGGCTGATGAAAACAATATGTGTACCTGGGCGTTAAGATGTTTGTTGATTGAAGAGGGTAATCGGTTGATTTTAATTGATACGGGTAATGGCACCAAGCAAGACGCTAAATTCTGGAGCCATTATTATTTGCATGGTGATGATACTCTGCATTCATCACTTGCCAAACACGGATTTAAGGCAGATGATATTACCGATGTTATTCTTACACATTTACATTTTGACCATTGTGGTGGTGCAGTTGATTTAGTGGATGGAAAATTAGTAACTGCTTTTAAAAACGCTACTTACTGGAGCAATGAAGCGCACTGGGATTGGGCAGTACATCCAAACGCAAGAGAAAAAGCATCTTTCTTAAAAGAAAATATTTTACCGTTACAGGAGAGCAGACAGCTGAAATTTATAGCACATGATGGTCAATACCTTTTGCCTGATAGAGATAGCAAAGGCTGGACTGCTTATCCACCTGAGTCTTCCATTAACTATCGGGTAAAGTTTACAGAAAACATCAGTATTCGATTTGCAGATGGTCATACTTCGGCCATGATGCTTCCCCAAATCAACTACAACGGAAAAACAATTGTGTATATGGCTGATCTCTTACCATCGGCGGCACATATTCCATTGCCTTATGTTATGAGTTATGACATGAATCCATTGCGAACATTCCAGGAAAAAGAAGCATTTCTAAAAGAAGCTGCTGCTGGGGATTTTATTCTCTTCTTTGAACATGATCCTAAAATTGAATGCTGCACTCTTCAACAAACTGAAAAAGGGGTGCGTATGAAAGAGGCCTTTGCGTTGCGTGAGATTGTATAATTTTTGGTTGGTTTGATCCCGGGTTCCTCAAAATAAAAAATTATTTTGCCTTTATCAATCCTGTAAGCGGATAGCGTGTGTTTTTATAATTCATCATGTCAATCTTTACACTACCTACAGAAATAGGGCTTTCAATACGAACGGGTATTTTATTGGCGTCATCAGTTACCCATACCGTCATCTTTTCCCCTCCGGTAAAAATTGTTCCTTCAATTAAAAGCGGTTTAAACTTAATGGCATTAAAGCGGCCGTAGCGTGTTTTAATTTTTTCCTTGCCTAAGTAGCGTACATATAAGTTGTACGACTTGTCATCAATAAACATGGAAAAAGGAATTTGTGCGCCGGGCTTGTATTTATTAAAATCAATGTTACGGGCATAGTAAATGGCGCTCAATACATCCTGTACACAGTTGGGTACTTTGTATGTGCCATTGGTTGATGTAGCAGTATTCGCTTCGTGATTGAACGTTACTGTTTCAAATTTTTTATAATCACCTTCCTGTACATTACGGATGAATTTGTACGGTTGCATGGTAGCTGTATCAATATATGTTTCATAGCGGTCACGAACTTTAAAAAAGCCATCAAAGAAGGAATTGGTTTTACCATCACCTACAATGTGATAAACAGGTTTGTTGTTAAACCGCTCAGAACGAATATTAAAGTTCGCTTCACCTCCATATACATAAATGCCTGCCAGTGTGTAATACACATGAAAGTTGATGAACTCTCCTGCCTGCCAGGCATAATTTCTCAGTCCGCAAAATTCATCAGCGTTTGCAGGTGTTTGCCGGGGTGATGCCGAAAGGGAAAGAATACAACTAATGATTAAAATCCACCTCATCGTTCTTTATAAATTTTTATCGTAAGCAAAAATAAGCTGCCCATTAATGCCGGCAACACCAGGTTAAGTAACCACATTGTTAATGTTCCTGCAAGTATGCCCAGCGTGTTCATACTAAACAAACCTACAATACCCAGTGCCACTTTTCCTCTGATACCAATTTCTGCAATGGCAAAACTGGGAACAATAGCCATTATTAAAAATACCAGTGCTATACTCCAAAATCCCTGCCACCAACTTATATCTACCTGCAATGCCTTCCATACTAAAACATATTGAACCGCAAAAATGATAAAACGCAAAAAAGAGTAGAATAATATTTCACCCATCATTCTTCCCTTCAAATGTTCCAGTACAAACGCAAAAGAGAATTTCTTTTGTACTAATGGAATCCATTTTGCCAGTGCTACCAGCCATTGTATTTTGAAATACAACAATCCGGTTAACACACACATTACCAATACTGTCCAGAATAATATTTTAAAAAGCATTTCACTCATGCCTGTACCTGCATAATGAACAGCCTCCAGTTGCGGCTGTAATATGGTTAAACTCACAAATCCAACTACTAAGGTTACTAATACCTGCGAAACGCTGCACAGCACCGTAAGTGCAATACCTCTTAATCTGAACTCCGGCTGCAAATACAATACCCTGCCTCCGTATTCACCTATGCGGTTAGGCGTATTCATGGCCAGTGATAAACCACTCAACACCGCTTCATAACTTTTTAAAAAGGATAATGGCTGAAACTTATTAACCAGCTTATACCATTTTAATGTTTCAACAGCCCAGTTAACCGGCATTAAAACAAAAGCCAGCCATAACTGCCATGCACCTGCACCTGTAAAACTGTTTTTCAATTGCTGCCATGCCTGCGGTAAGTCGGGTTGTTGTTTAATTTGGTTGTATAATGAAATACTAATCCATATAAACAGCACCGGCCCCAGCAAGTAATTGATAAAGATTTTGAAATTCTTATTCAGTTTCGGTTATTTGTTCAAAAATAACCTCCTGTTTGCAAACTTCCTCTAAAATCATATTAGGTATTGACCCCGGCACGGTGGTAATGGGTTTTGCTGTACTGGCTGTTAAAGGACAACAATTAACCTTGCTTGAAATGGATGTGCTCAAGCTTTCAAAGTATAAAGACGTTTATAAACGCCTGCAGTTGATTCATGAAAAGGTAAACGAAGTAATTTTGGAACATAAACCAACAAATTTTGCCATTGAAGCACCGTTCTTTGGTAAAAATGTTCAAAGTATGCTTAAACTTGGCAGAGCACAGGGTGTAGCCATTGCAGCAGCCATGAGTGCAGGTTTGGAAGTAACGGAGTATTCACCAAAAAAAGTAAAACAGGCAGTAACAGGAAATGGCAATGCAGATAAAGAACAAATTTGGAAAATGCTGCAGCACTACCTGCATTTCAAAGCCAAACCTAAATACTATGATGCTACAGATGCATTGGCAGTAGCGCTTTGTCATCATTTTCAAACATGCAAACCGTTACTCACCGGTACTGCAAAAGTGAAAAGCTGGGAAGATTTTATACAAAAGAATCCGGCACGGATAACAAAAAAATAACTTGTTAGTGTGTTTTGTACAGGCGTTCGTGTTCATCTCTTTTCAAATAACGATAAATAATACTATAAGTAAAGGGCTCGCCCTGTTTTGAAGTAACAATTGAAACTTGCCAGAAAGGCCTGGAAAGATAGAAGTGTTCATTAATTTTTTTCCATTCAAAGCGTTTTTGGTTTTTAGCTCCATTTAATAAATCAGTAAAACATTTTTTACAATCACCGCTTCCTGTTTCTTTATTACAGCGCCCGTTTTTTTTAAAATAATAAGAAAACTGTCCGCTCATAAAATTTCCGCTTGAGTCTTTAACTCTTACCGTTAGTGATGAATCTGTTTCAGTAAAAACAGGAGTTAACTTTTCCTGCACATAAAAATTGGTCAGCTGTTTTTTAACAGATTCTTTTTTGCGTGTAAGGAAATTTTGACTGCTTGCATATAATGCAGAAGTGAAGGAAAACAGGAGTATTATAAGCGATTTCAAACTGCTTATTCTGTTTTTTTCATTTTTGTAAATTGAGAAAAGAAAATACCTGCCGGTATAAATGCAAGTAAGATCCAGTAATTGAACTCACCCCATAATGCATCAACCAGTAATTTTAGTATTACAACAATCACAAAGGAAATGGGCCCCCATTTTTCCATGCTCCACACACCACTTATAGCTACAAAGCTAAATACAATCATAAGCGCATTTAAGGCAGGATATAAGGTTCCAAAACCTCTGTAAATACCAATGTAAGAGGAAATAATATCCCAAAAGCCATAAGCTACAATGGCAAGGCACATTATTGTAATTAGCGGCGGCCGTTTTACTTTTCTCTTCACACGTTTCTTATAACCATACTCATTCTTTACGTACATAGGTATCAATTTAAATGGGAAAGTATTTTTTGTTGAATGTTTTTCATTTGTGCTTCACTGAGTTTCAGTTTGGGTCTTGTAAAGTTTAAATCATCTGCACTGTTAAGCGGCACTAAATGCAGATGTGCATGCGGCACCTCTAAACCTATTACTGCAAGGCCTACACGTTTACAGGATACAGCTGCTTCAATAGCACGGGCAATAGGTTTGGCAAAAACAAGCATCTCTGCAAGCACATGATCAGGTACATCAAAAAATTTATCAATTTCCTGCTTGGGTACAACTAGTGTATGTCCTTCCACTAACGGAAAAATATCGAGAAAGGCATAAAACTTATCGTTCTCTGCAATTTTATAACCCGGTATTTCGCCGGCAATGATTTTTGAAAAAATACTCATACCTCCAAACAATTTTGATTTGATGGTAAGCAACAGCATTTGTAAACGCTTCCTGCTCATACGCAAATCTACAATACTCGTTTCAAACTAACACCGGTCAATAAAAAAGCGCTGCAGCGGCAGCGCTTTTTTTGTAAGCTTCACAGCTTTTATCAGATACTGATTTCATTGATTTTAAATTTAATAACACCCGCAGGTACCTGCACTTCAGCCACATCACCTATTACCTTGCCGAGCAAACCTTTACCAATAGGCGAGGTTACAGAAATTTTTCCTGCTTTTAAGTCGGCTTCTTTCTCGCTTACAATTTGATATGTAACCTGCTTTTTTGTAGCCAGATTGGTAACGGTTACTTTAGTTAGGATAGCTACTTTGCTGGTGTCAATGGTTGTTTCATCAACAATACGTGCAGTCGCTATCATACCTTCCAGTTGTTTAATTTTTGCTTCAAGCATACCCTGCGATTCTTTAGCCGCATCGTATTCAGCGTTTTCTTTTAAGTCGCCTTTTTCACGTGCTTCTGCAATGGCACGTGCCGCTGCCGGGCGCAGTACACCTTTCATGTGCTGCAGCTCGGCCTGCATTTTTTCAAATGTTTCTTTTGTTACATACTGTGTACTCATAGTTCCTCCTTCGTTTAAACAGAAAAAAATAACAACGCCCCAGGTATGAGCTGAAGCGTTGCTATTATGTGTTGCAAATATAAGAAAATTGTTTTGGCAAATGCAATAGGGGAATTACGATGAAAAGGTTAATTTTTATGGGGCAGACGGTGTGCAAACGAGGGAGCGTATTTGTAAAAGTTTACCCCGCTGCATTTTACGGGGCGCACTTTATTGTTCTGTTTTCCATAGCATCTCATGGTTTATACTACAATTTCTCCAATAGCTCCACCACCTTCTCCTTCTTCAAAATCAAATATCCAAACCGATCATTGCTGATGCCTTCCTTCAACTGATAACTGAACTGCAGCTGCTCTTCCGTAGCTGTTGTTTCAAAATAACGGAATGAAATGTTGGGATATACTTTCAACTCATCACCTATTTCATATAAATGCGTAGAAAGTATAAACAATGAATTTTTAATCTTGAGCAAACCTTTAATTACGGCGCTGCTGCAATGCATGGCATCCTGTATGTTAGTGCCTTTAAACAGTTCATCAATCAACACCAGCCATTTGCGGCCATCTGTAATTTTCAGTACTGTGTTTTTAATACGTTGTACTTCATTAAAGAAATAGCTTTCACCTTTCACTATATTATCCTGCACCTGTATATTACTGAGCAATCCGTCAAATACGCTCAACTGCATACGCTCTGCCGGCACACCCATTCCCAAATGGGCTAAGTACACTGCACATCCTACAGCTTTTATAAAAGTACTCTTGCCCGCCATATTTGCACCCGTGAGAAAAATAAAATTCGTTTGCGGATTAAGTGTGATATCATATGCTACAGGTGTTTGCAGGAGTAAATGATACAAGCCCTTTGCCTGTATCAACGGCTCTTCACTTTCTTTTACTTCAGGAAAATGCAGGTTAAATTGCTGCACTGCTTTTGCCATACTGTAGTAAGCATCCAGCCGGTGAAATAGTTGCATCAGCTTTTCGGCTTCCTGCTTGTATTCATAACGGAGGTAGTGACCATAACGCAGCATTTTTGCAGGTGGCATCTTTTTATTTTTCTCTGTAATCAAATGCTGAATGATGGAAGATTTCATCAATTTTTCGGTTTCCTCAACTATAGAATAAAGAATGGTTGATGATTGATTTTTTTTGAGTAACTGCAGCAACTGATGCATTCCTTTTAAAAAATCCAAAAAATGCCCCACAGTGTAACGTACTAAACTGTAGTCGGGCATATCAAACACCATATAGCTAAATGCAGGCAAAGGGGAGTGGCTGTTGGGTATTTTATCAAACGGATAACCATAGAATTTCTCCAGCACCAGTAAAGTGCCATTGGTGATGGTTTCCGGCCATTGGTTCAATACCTGTTGAATGCACTTAATGGTTTGCTGCGTTTGTACAATTTCTTTTTCACTACGCAGTGGATGCGTAAGTAAGTATTGTAACTTATCTGCACCACCTGATGTTCTGCAAAAATTAATGCGGTGCATTAAGGAATACTCTTCTTCCTGATTGAAGATGGATAGATCCTGGTATGTGATTTTGTCAATTTCCATGAAAGATGATGCGCTTTGCCAATGTTGATGTTTTTGATTACACATTGATCAACTTTGGCAAAGCTGATCAAGATTATTGTCTGTTAAACTGCAAACGCATTCCTTTATGAGATTCATCCAGCACACCATTTGCATAAGCTAAATGCCCGTTTACAAATGTATGTGTAATGGCAGCAGGAAATGTAAATCCTTCAAGCGGACTCCAGCCGCATTTGTACAATATATTTTCTTTGGTAACCGTGGTGCTGTTGTTTATATCTACCAGTACTGCATCGGCAAAATATCCTTCACGCAAATAGCCACGTTCTTTAATTTCAAAGCAATCAGCTACCGCATGACTCATCTTTTCTGCTATCCGTTCCAGTGAGATGCGTCCTTCTTTTGCATAATGCAGCATCAGCAATAATGGATGTTGCACTAATGGCAGGCCTGCATGTGTTTGTTCATAAGCTCCTTGTTTTTCTTCCCATGTATGGGGCGCATGGTCAGTAGCAATCACATCAATTCTGTTGTCCAGTAATGCTTTCCAGATGGCTTCTTTGTTTTCTTTGGCTTTAATGGCGGGATTGCATTTTATCTGATAACCGAGGCGTTCATAATCATCAGCTGTAAAATGTAAATGATGAACGCATACTTCACTGGTAATGCGTTTTTCTTTTAAAGGCATCATGTTGCCAAATAAATCCAGTTCTTTTGCCGTGGTTAAATGCAGTATGTGCAATCTTGTATTATACTGCCGGGCAATTTGTATAGCCATGAGTGATGATTCATAACAGGCATCCACATCACGGATTAACGGATGGTCTGCCGGTGTTAACTCCGGTTTTGATGCTTTAATACGTTCATAACTTGCTTTGATGATGGGTTCACTTTCGCAATGGGTGGCAATGAGTAATTCACTTTCACGAAATACTTTATCTAAAGTGTTGAAATTATCCACCAGCATATTACCTGTACTGGCACCCATAAATATTTTAATACCGCAAATTTTGTCTTTATGTTTGTTGGTTTGTAAGGTGTCATCAGCACTTGCATTGCTGGTGCCCATAAAAAATGAATAGTTGGCTAATGAAGTGTTGGCAGCAATAGTATATTTATTTTCCAGCAATTCTAAGTTAAGTGCATTGGGAATGGTATTGGGCATTTCCATAAAAGTGGTAACACCGCCCGCAACTGCTGCTTTTGCTTCTGTATAAATAGTGCCTTTATGTGTAAGACCGGGTTCTCTGAAATGAACCTGATCATCTATCACACCGGGAAATAAATGCTTCCCTTCAGCGTTAATTTCATTAACAGCTTCTTTTGTATTAATTGTTGGGGCTATTTTTTCAATGCGTCCGTTTTTGAACAATACATCAGCAGTTGAAATAGTTCCTTCATTCACAAGAGAACAATTTTTAATTAAATAATTTGGCATAGCTTATTTTTACTTTATAAAACAATCGCATGCAATTTACCAAAAGCTGTTTGTGTATTTCTTTTTTGACCGCTTCATTTTTTGCAAAAGCACAAAGTACCTACCTGCCGCAGCAATCCAAACATATTCATTTTATTGACCGGCTTGAAATTAAAACCGGCTCCGTATCTGATTTGAACTTTACCAATGGTAAACCTTATGACAGGCGTTATGCTGTACAGTTTCTGGGCAGCAAGGTAGATTCCATGCTTGGGGTGAAACCACTTTTTTTCAGCATTGATACTGCTTTGCGTTTGAGTAAATCAGATCAATACAACCTGCGAAGCTTGTACCTCAACAATCAGGAGTGGGTAAAAGGCGACCGTTCTGTGTTTAACAGTAAAAAGCCATTGCTTAATAAATTATATCCCACACCGGCGGGCATCATTGAAAAATATGGTGATGATTTTTTTGTGGTAGTCAATCCTATGATTGATTACCGGCAAATGGTGGAACTGAATAACACAGATCAAAATCTTTTTTATAACCGCAGGGGTTTAAGTGTACGTGGCGGCATTGATAATAAAGTGGGCTTTGCTGCAAGTGTAATGGATGTGCAGGAGCGTGGGCCTTTGTTTGTACAAAGCTGGATAAACCGCTATAATGCGGTACCGGGGGGTAATTTTTACAAACGGTTTAAAACTACAGGCGTGGATTATATTGATGCCCGTGGATACTTCACCTTCAGAGCTAATAAGTATATTAATTTTCAGGCAGGTTATGATCGCAATTTTATAGGCAATGGTCACCGCAGTTTATTTCTGAGTGATTTTGCCGGTAATAACTTATTTGTAAAGGTGAACACCCGGTTTTGGAAACTCAATTATCAAAACCTGTTTATGGAGTTGCATCAGGGCGTTAATAACAACAGCACAAGTAATCTGGTGCCCAAGAAATATGCTACCATGCATCACCTGAGCATGAATGTGCTGCCGTGGTTGAATGTGGGCGTGTTTGAAAGTGTAGTATTTGGCCGTACCAACAGGTTTGAGTTTGGTTATATGAATCCCATCATTTTCTTCCGCAGTATAGAAGGAAACCTGGGCAGTGCTGATAATGCCTTAGTAGGTGCCGATTTTAAAGCCAATGTGCTCAAAAAAGTTCAAGTGTACGGACAAGTGCTGATTGATGAATTTAATTTCGGAAAGTTGAGAGCTGATTCATCAAACTGGTGGGGCAATAAAACCGGTTTGCAACTGGGCTTTAAGTACATAGATGTAGCTAATATTCAAAATCTCGATTTACAAGTGGAGTGGAACCGTGTGCGCCCCTTCACCTACTCCCACTTTGATTCTGTAAGTAACTATACGCATTACAATCAGCCATTGGCACATCCGCTGGGTGCTAATTTTAATGAAGTGATTGCTATACTCCGCTATCAGCCATTTGGTAAGCTCAACATTACAGCAAGGTTGATTTACTGGCAGCAGGGACTTGACAGTGCCAACAGACGAAATTTTGGAAGTGATATTTTCAGGTTGAATAACGACCGGCGTTTTCGTGAGTTTGGTTTTCCATTGCTTGCGGGTGTAAAGAGTACCGGTATAAATGCATCTGTTTTGGCCAGCTATGAGATAAGAGAAAATATTTTTATTGATGCCAACGTTTTACTGCGTCAATTAAAAACAGGAAGCACCACGCAAAATACTACCATGTTTGGATTGGGTGTGCGGATGAATTTGTGGGCGAGGGAGTATGATTATTGATGAAGTTAAAAGAACAACGTGTTTTTAAAGCCAATACATGGTATTTGTCTTTTTACAAGAAAATTTTGCACTTCATTTATATTTTGTAAATCATATTCAAATAACTTGATCTTCTTTTTATTATTCAAGTTTAAAATTAATCCGTCATATTCCCCCATTCTCATTTCTAACTTTGTTTTATGAAAATTTAGAATATCGTCAATTAAAATTGTCTTGTATCTGAACCAAAAAAGTAACCTGATCTTATTTTCTTTGGGGTATAGTATTACTGCAAGAGGATTTCTT
>CAYPBV010000034.1:16773-28157 GCA_964409025.1 uncultured Chitinophagaceae bacterium
AATGAATAAAATAAATAAATAGGGAAAATAGAATATACGGCAACAAGCAATAGAAAGCCAAGAGTCGTTGTATCATAATCGCCTTTTATAAATTTTTCATAAGGCCATTTATACATATATAAAAATAGCAAAAGCAGACCGGTTCTAAGTGATATCGTAAGATAATTAGGTTTAATAATCCTCTTTTCCATTATCCTTCCAAATGAATGCTAAATACAATCATTCTTGCCTGCATGCGGTCAATCACATTGCTGTAAATTAAGTTGGCATCACGGCTGTGTACATTGCCAAATGTATTGCTGATTTTTATTTCAGGACTCAGAATAAAACTGGGAAAATAAAAATGAAAACCAAGGCCGGCTTCGTAGCCAAATGCACCTTTGCTGAGTTTTACCAAATCTTCTGCACGGCGTGCCTGACTGTTGCTGGCAAGATCATATTCAAACTTGCCGCCACCTAAAATGTACACACGAAAATTATTAATACGGTCACTATTGAATTTTAATTGCACCGGAAAACTGGTGTAAATACTTTCAATGGTTTTTTTCTGTACTGCATTATCTCCTGCCTGCGGATATTTTAAATTATAAGTGATGCTTCTGCTGGCAAAAATTAAATTGGGATTAATACGTGCCTCCAGATTGGGTGTAATGCGTAATGTGCCCAGAAGGCCTAATCCAAAGCCCGGATTATTCATCACTTCTATATTGGTAACACTATCGCTTTGTAAAAATTTAGGATGATGCTCTGCCTGAAATCTTGAAAAGTTTGTGCTGAGGGTAATACCAAAATAATACAGCTTTTCTTCGTGCTGGGGTAAATTAATAGCCTGCTGTGCGTTGGTGCTTTGAATTAAAATAAAAATAAACAGTACAGCCGTACTTATTTGTCGCCCGTATAAATGCTGCATATTCCAAATGTAAGTGGTTTGCATTTCGTTTGTTTAAACCCGGTTTTTGTGAGCACTGCAGTAAAATCTTTTCCTTCCGGAAACGCATTGATGCTCTTATTAAGATATTGATAGGCTTGTTTGTTGCTGATGGTGCCCGCTACTGCCGGCGAAAATTTTCCGATATACCATTTGCATAAACTGCTGAAACCCGGCAGCCATGGTTTTGAAAACTCCAGCACCACCAATCTTCCGCCCGGCTTTAGTACCCGGTTGATTTCTGATAATCCTTTTTCAAGATTTTCAAAATTGCGTACACCAAAAGCCACTGTTACAGCATCAAACGTGTTATCAGGAAAGTTTATTGTTTCACTATCGCCGCTTTGCAATTCTATTATAGTGGTAAGCCCTTTGTTTTCAATCTTTCTGCGGCCGCCTTCCAGCATGCCTTCACTTATATCAATACCAATAATTTTTTGGGGCTGCAATTGTGTGGCCGCCATAATGGCTACATCACCGGTACCGGTGGCCACATCTAAAATAAGTTGGGGTTGCAGCTCTTTTAACCGGTTGAGCGCCTTTCTGCGCCAGCCTTTGTCAATGCCGAGTGAGAGAAAACGGTTGAGTAAATCGTACCGTGGTGCAATGGTATCAAACATTTCTGCCACCTGCTCTTTCTTGCTTTTTTCAGAGCCGCTCTGCGGTACTACGGTATCATGTAAATAGTTGTTGCTCATGCGGGTGCAAAGATAGTCTTTAGCCAATAGTAGTTAGTATTTAGTATGCGCTTGCATATGGTTTACTATCTACATCCGGCTTCTGACTACCGGCTAATAACTTATCTTGCGCCGGTGAATATCAAATCGGCCACATACCTCATCAGCAGCCCCTCTGTTGATAATTGCCCCAAACCTGATAAGCCGGAATATGCGTTTATTGGCCGGAGTAATGTGGGTAAATCATCACTCATTAACATGCTGTGCAATAACCAAAAGCTGGCAAAGACAAGCTCCAGCCCCGGCAAAACACAAATGATCAATCATTTTACAGTAGAGAGTGCCAATGAAAAAACAGGTAAAACCAATAGCTGGTATCTGGTGGATTTACCGGGTTATGGATATGCAAAAGTAGCACAGGGTAAACGTAAGCAATGGATAAAGATGATTGAAAACTACATCCGCAAACGTGAAAATCTTATCAACTTATTTGTACTTATTGACAGCCGGCACACACCTCAGCAAATTGATCTGGAATTTATTAATCAACTGGGTGAGTGGAATATTCCTTTCACCATTGTATTTACCAAGGCTGATAAAAGCACACAAAAAGAAGTAGCAGCTATGGTAAAAGCTTTTTTACATTCACTGGCACAAACATGGCAATTTCTGCCGCAGAGTTTTGTATCATCTGCCGTTAAATACAGAGGCAGAAAAGAAATACTTGGGTTTATTGAAGAGTGCAATCAAAAAGTAGCAACGCAAAACAATAATTGAACGTAATAAAAAAGAGATGCCCATGGTTTGAACATCACTCTGTAACTATTTTTTTCCCTCAGGCACTTCACTCAAGCTCCTATTCCTCGTGCACCACCAATCTAAATCCGTTTCCGTGAATATTTACAATTTCCACTTTGGCATCTTCTTTTAAATACTTACGCAGCTTGGCAATATACACATCCATACTGCGGCCATTGAAATACGTATCACTGCCCCAAATGCGTTTGAGTGCTATATCTCTGGGCAATAAATCATTCTTGTATTCGCAAAGCATACGCAGCAGTTCACTTTCTTTTGGAGAGAGCGTACTTGTTTTACCATTTACAATTAACTCTCTCAGCTTGGGATTGAAATGGTAAAGTCCCAAATCAAATTCTTTATTCTCGGTTTCTTGTTTGTTTTCTTCGTTGCGTTTGAGAATGGCTTTTATTTTATGGAGCAATACTTCACTGTCAAATGGTTTGGTGATGTAATCATCTGCACCCAGTTTATAGCCGGTTAAAATATCATCCTTCATGGTTTTGGCACTCAGAAAGAACAGTGGCACGTCAGGATCAATATCACGAATTTCCTCAGCCAGTGTAAAGCCATCTACATGCGGCATCATAACATCCAGCAGGCAAATATCAAATTTGCTGCGTTGAAAAGCGGCCAAACCCAGGCGTCCATCACGCTCCAGCGTAACATCAAAATCATTCAGTTCCAGATAATTTTTTAACACACTGCCAAAGCTATTGTCATCTTCTACCAATAAAATTTTTGACTTATTTTCTTCCATCGTTTAATATTTAATGTCAAATAAAGTTAAAGCTTTTGTGAGTTGTGCAGTAATGCTCTCAATATTTTGTTAAAGAAGGTTGGGGGCTGTGGGCTTGTATCTGTTTATCAGCATTTGCTCCCGCTGTACGCTGTACCTGCACTTCGTTCCGGTGCCGCTTCCACCTGCCTGCCGGCAGGCAGGTCGGGCAGCCCTTCCACCATTGTAACTGCAATCATCATTATTTTTGCCACTCAAACAAATAGCCATGCGTATTACATCAGATAACCGTTTTAAAAAGCTCATCGTTATAGGCGACCGACTCCTTATAAAACCCAGCAAGCCCGATGAACGTACAGCCAGCGGTTTGTATTTGCCACCCGGTGTACAGGAAAAAGAAAAAGTACAGCAGGGTTATGTTATCAAAACAGGTCCGGGCTATGTAATTCCCATGCCGGTGGAAGAAGAGTCCTGGAAAGGGGAAGAAGAACAGGTAAAGTATGTACCGCTGCAGGCTAAAGAGGGGGATCTTGCTATTTTTTTATTGAGCGGCGCCACAGAAGTTATTTATGAAGGCGATAAATATTTCATTGTACCCCAGAGTGCCATACTTATGCTGGAAAGGGAAGAAGAATTATAATACTTGAGTAAAAAGTGTATCAATTTAGCAATTCAAAAAAAGTTGCCTTGTTGTATCGGAAACTCATAGATAAGCAACGGAAAACCCAATCAACCAATTTAAGAACAAGGCAACTGAAAGGCTTGCTGTTTCTATGAAAGAGCAAAGGCAAAACTAACAGCATGTTCTATCCAAATCAATACCACAATAAGGTAGATACCATAAAGTAGTATTTTTTACCCTCGTAATTTTTTTCAAGGCCTAACATCAGTTAACTTTCAGGCATAAATTTTTTTGTATGGCCGACCAATCACTTTTTCTTCAAACAGTAAAAGACGGATACACATTTAAAGGCGAATATTTTCAATTGGGTATGGGTATGCTGGATAAAGCACCCGTTGCTGGTGCCAGCGTATTGCTTCCCTTAAAAACTATGAACCGTCATGGTCTTATTGCCGGTGCTACAGGTACAGGAAAAACAAAAACCCTGCAGGTACTGGCTGAAGGGTTGAGTGATGCAAGTATTCCTGTTGTACTTATGGATATAAAAGGAGACTTGAGCGGCATTGCAGCTGCAGGTACTGCCAATCCAAAAATTGAAGAACGGATGAAGCTCATGGGCATGGAATACAAACCGGCTGCATTTCCTGTAGAGCTCATGACGCTGAGTGAAGATAAAAAAGGAGTTCGCCTGCGTGCCACCGTGAGTGAGTTTGGTCCCATCCTGCTTTCAAAGATTCTTGGGTTGAATGATACACAGCAGGGTATTGTATCCATGATTTTTAAATTTTGTGATGATACCAAAATGCCGTTGCTGGATTTAAAAGATTTCATCAAAGTGATTCAATACATCAGTGATGAGGGCAAGAAGGAGTTGGAAAAAGACTATGGCAAAATTTCTACTTCATCTACCGGTACCATTCTTCGCAAAGTCATTGAACTGCAGCAGCAGGGCGCCGATGCTTTTTTTGGTGAGCCCAGCTTTGAAGTGGATGATCTCATGCGCATCAGTGATGATGGGAGAGGAGTCATCAGCATTATACGTGTCATGGAATTACAGGACAGACCAAAACTGTTTTCTACTTTCATGTTGAGTTTATTAGCTGAGTTATATGCCACGCTTCCTGAAGAAGGCGATATGGATAAACCCAAGCTGTGTTTGTTTATTGATGAAGCACATTTAGTTTTTCAGGAGGCTAATGAAGCATTGCTGCAGCAAATAGAAACAGTCATTAAATTAATTCGTTCCAAAGGTGTTGGTATTTTCTTTTGTACGCAAAATCCGCAGGATGTACCTGCCAGTGTACTGGCACAATTGGGTTTAAAAGTACAGCATGCCTTACGTGCTTTTACGGCAGCGGATAGAAAAGTAATTAAGCAGGCTGCAGAAAATTATCCTGAAACTACGTTTTATGAAGTGGATGAATTGCTCACACAGTTAGGTATAGGCGAAGCTTTTATAACCCTGTTAAATGAAAAAGGAATTCCAACACCATTAGTTCACACCATGCTGGTGCCGCCACGCAGCCGCATGGATATTTTGAGTGATGCAGAGATAGATGCGTTGGTTAATAAAAGTAAGCTGGTAAAGAAATATGCTGAAACCGAGGATGCCGAAAGTGCACATGAAATCATTACTGCCAAACTGAATGAAGCAGCAGAAAAAACAAAAGCTGCTCAAGAAGCTGAAGCTAAAGCTGAAGAAGAAGCGAAGCAGGAAAAAGAGGAGAAGAAAACTGCTAAGAAAGAGGAAAGCTTTTTGGATAATCCCATGGTGAAGCAAGTGGGGCGCACGGCAGCAAATGTAATTACACGCTCACTGCTGGGTGCATTGGGCCTGGGTGGGAGAAGTACAAGAAGAAAAAAGAGCGGATGGTTTTGATTTTTCCAGATTAATTATATAGCCTTAAATAACAATCAGTTGCTGTGTAAATCAGCCACCATATATATTCTCATTTTGATTTTAGTGTATGTAACTATTGAAAATTGCCTCCTGTAACCTATTGATGTTTGCGGGGTATTTAGTATATTCAACTTACAAAAACGGTTGTTGAACAAAGATCTATCATCAAATTCAATCAATCGTACTATTCATTTACTAAAACTTACTTGCATGAGAAAATCATTACAACGAGCAGGAGTATTATTTCTGCTTCTCCTATTTTACATGGCAGGGTTCAGCCAGTATACAGTTAAAGGAACTGTTACAAATGCAGCTGCTAATGAACCGCTGGCAAATGTTTCTGTACTCATTAAGGGTACCAGGATTGGTACTGCTACAGGTGCTGATGGAACATTTACATTAAATGTTCCGGATAATAAATCTGTGACTTTATTGTTATCATTAGTAGGTTTTGAATCACTTTCAGTTGCTGTATCAAGCACATCTGCAACTGTAACTGTTTCATTAAAAGCAGATGAGCGTAACCTTGAAGAGGTTGTTGTAACAGGATTGGCATCTTCTATAAAACGGAAGAACCTGGCAAATGCGGTTACTTCTATTGGAGCTAAAGAGTTAACAGGTACTACGCAGATACAAACTACGGATGGTGCATTATACAGTAAAGTACCCGGTGCTAATATCCGTATGAACGGTGGAGCACCTGGTGGCGGTATGTCTGTACAGCTTCGTGGTGTTTCATCATTAGTAGGGGCATCTCAGCCACTTATTATTTTAGATGGTGTTTATATTAACAACTCATTTCAACGAACCGGAAGAGCAACTGTTACAGGAGCTGCGGCTGGTGCAGGTGCTCCTGCTCAGGATGATGGAGCCAATCGTTTAGCAGATATTAACCCTGCAGATATACAAACAATTGAAGTATTAAAAGGCCCATCAGCAGCGGCAATATATGGAACAAGAGCTAATGCCGGCGTTATTATCATTACCACAAAAAAGGGATCTGCCGGAAAAACAGCAATTAGTTTTGGACAGGATATAGGTTTTGGTCGTCCGCTTCGTTTAGTAGGTACAGATAATTGGAGTGTTGATAAAATTAATTTCTTTTTTACGAACGCAACAAAGCGTGCAACAGAACTGGCACGTTTTCAACAGGCACAAAGCAGTGGTCAGTTTTTTGATTATGAAGATATTTTTTATGGTAATACGGCTACTTTATCAAATACACGTTTGAGTGTATCCGGCGGTAATGATAAAACTAAATTTTTTGTGGGTGGTGTTTTAACAAATGAAGATGGTATTGTTAAAAGAACCGGTTTTCAACGCTATTCAATAAGAGCCAATATAGATCATAAAATAAGTAAGAATTTAAGTTTTAGTGTAAACACAAATTATATTCGTTCTGTAACCGATCGTGGATTTACAGGTAATCAAAATAATACCGGGGCATCCATCGGTTACAATATTGCTTATATACCCAATTATTTTGATATGCGCCCTAATGCTGCAGGTATTTATCCTGATGTTGATTATGGAGGGCCAAGGGAAAATCCATTGGCAGTTACAGATAAGGCAACCAATAATTCTATTGTTAACAGGTTTATTCAATCCGGTACTTTGAACTGGCAAATTTTAAACAGAACAAATTCCAATTTAAAATTGCAATTATCCGGCGGTATTGATTACCTGCAAAACACAACACTTATTCATTTACCGGAGGATTTACAATTTCAGCGTGCACAGGCAAACCCTGGTGATGTATTGCATGGACGGCAGGAGTCATTCAATAAGAACTTTCAGGCAGCCTTGGTTCATAGCCTTACTGTAAATAAATTCAACTTTACCTCTCAGGCCGGGCTTGTACGTTTGGAATTTGATAATAGCGCCATCTTTATGCGTGGCCGTGGATTAGCTCCCAAGCAAATAAATGTTCAACAGGCCACCATTCAGCAAATTGATCAGCAGTTTAACAGTCTTGTACAGGAGGCAGGTTTGTTTGCACAGGAAGAAATGAACTGGGATGATAAATTAATTGCTACATTAGGTGTTCGTTTTGATAAATCTACATTGAATGGCGATAAAGATAAACTGTATGCATTTCCTAAAGCATCATTAGCTGTGAATTTAACCAATTTTGATTTTTGGAAGGTGAGTTTCATTAATCAGTTAAAACCACGCATAGCTTATGGTGAAACGGCGGGCCCGGTTGGATTTGGTTCAACATTTACACCGCTTAATGGTACAAACATTGGCGGCTTACTGGGTTCAACAGTATCAACTCAAATAGGTAATACACTCATCAGACCTGAAACCGCACGTGAAATTGAATTTGGAATTGATGCGGGATTTTTCAACAACCGTATTGCTTTGGAAGCTACCTACTATATAAAAACAACTGCCAACAATATTCAGAACCTTAATTTATCACCCACTGTTGGTGTAAATACAACACCCAGCAATGAAGCAGAACTTGAAAATAAAGGTATTGAGTTGGCATTATCCGGTACAGTATTTCAAACAAAAAAAGTACGTTGGTTTTCCAGAGTTATGTGGTGGAAAAATGATGTAGTTGTAAAGAAACTGGGAATTCCTTCTTACCTAACCGGTGCATTTGGTACGGGCTTGGGTACTTACCTTATTAAAGAAGGTGTAAGTCCACTCACAATTGTAGGATCTCCGGCTATTAGTCCGGGTGTGTTTACAGTGTGGGGCGAAAATCAACCGGATTTCACAATGTCATGGTTTAACACGGTAAGTTTTCTTAAAAATTTTGAATTCAGTATGATGTGGGAATGGAGAAAAGGCGGTGATAATATTAACCTAACTTCATTTTTAACTGATGCCGGCGGCACAACAAAAGGTTGGTTTGATGATGATAATAAAGATGGTGTACCTAATGGCAGGCAACGTCCGCCGGAACCCTATAATAATGCCGGTAGATGGGTGCAGGATGCGAGTTTCATTAAATTAAGAGAGGCCGGTCTTTACTATACATTTCCTGAAACGAATATAAAGAACTGGTTTAAAGGTCATATAAACAGAATCAGATTAGGAGTTTCCGGAAATAATGTATTGCTTTTTACCAAGTATGAAGGATATGATCCTGAAACATCAACTTTTGGTGCCCAATCGATTGCAGGTAATGTGGATGTATCTCCTTACCCTACAACAAGAAGAATATTCTTCCATATTAATATTGATTTCTAAATCCTAAATTCATTTCAGATGAAACATATAATAGTTAAATCACTACTGATTGCAATAGTTGTATTGTTTGCAACAGGTTGTAATCCGTTAAAACTGGAAGAAGTTGTGGATCCTAATAACCCTTCTGTTGCCAGTGTATCTAATAATGCTTCCAGAGCTCAAATTCAATTTTTAATTACCGGGTTGGAATCACGTCATCGTGATTATCTCTTTACCGTTACAGCTGCTTTTGGAACTTTCGGCAGGGAGATATGGTATTTTAATGCGTCCGATCCACGCTTTCAAACAGATTGGTTGGGTCAGAGCGGCAGAAGACCCGATGCTGCTTATTTTGGTTTTGGTGCTACTGGTGGTGCGGCTTATGCTTCGCCATATCAGGCCATCAGGCAGGCAATTGTTTTACGTAATGCTGCATTAAACACGAGTGTATTAAGTGAGCAGGAGAAAAAAGCCGTAACCGGTTTTGCCAAAACAATAATGGGCTATCAATTTATGATTCCTGCAAATTTTCTTTATGATAATGGCATACGTGTAGATGTGGAAGATCCATTAAAGCCCGGTCCTTTTGTAACCTATCAGGAAGGATTAACATTTGCAAAGGGCATTTTAGATCAGGGCTTTGCAGATTTAAATGCAGCCGGTACTACTTTTCCTTTTACACTCACTTCAGGATGGGCTGGTTTTAATACAATTGATGGACTAAAACGAGTAAACCGTGCCATTGCTGCACGCTTAGCTATTTACCGGAGAGACTGGCAGGGAGCATTAGATGCACTTAACGGTTCATTTATGAACCTTTCAGGTAATTTGAGTGCAGGGCCTGCTCATGTTTATGGCGCTGCTCCTGATATTTTTAATCCGTTATTTTATGTGTTAAATGCCAATATCAGTACCATTATCGTTGTACATCCATCTATGCTGTCAGATGCAACTCCAAACGATGCAAGAGTGGCTGCTAAGTTTTTTCAACGTACTACTGCTGCCAGTGTTTCAACAGATGCAGGAACATTGTTTGGCACACATCAGGACAGAAGGTGGGCTACAAATACCACTTCCATACCCTTCATTAAAAATGAAGAGTTGATTTTAATTAAGGCCGAAGCACATGCTCAGTTAAATCAGTTTACTGATGCTGTAAACGCTATAGATATTATTCGAACTTCAGCTAATATTGGTAATTACAGTGGAGCACAAACACAAGCAGCGTTGATTACTGAAATTTTATACCAACGTCGTTATTCATTATGGGCTGAACCATGGGGTCATCGTTGGGTTGATACTCGCAGGTATGATCGCATGAATGAAATCCCTGTAAATCTTGATCAGGGTGCTGTATTTCGCCAGTTCCCCAAACCGCAGGCCGATCTTAACTGGGATATTTATGTAGGTGGATAAATGATTAATACAATATGAATTAAAGGGCCCTGATTTATCGGGGCCTTTTTTTAAAGGAGTTTTAAATTACCAATTGAATCCATAATCGCTTTTTCCTCTGCCACCAAATGATTCACCACCATTTGAATACGCTCTCTTTGTTTACTGCCTGCTTTTGATAATAAGCTTTTTAAATCAACAGCATTGTTTGCAGTAAATTGTTTGAGTAATTGCTGAATGCGTTCAAATTCTTCAGTACTGATTTCATTCCCTTTTTTCCAGAGACATACATCACAAATACCGCATTCATCACTTTCTGTATCACCAAAATAAATACCTACAGTTTTGCTGCGGCACTGCATGGATTCTTTTATATAGTTTAACATTGACTGAATGCGCTTTTCATATTCTCCTTTTCTGTTGAGTCTGTTTTGCGGATTGATGAACAGATTTTCAACGGATGGACGGCCTTGTGTAAACTGAAGCTGTGGTTTATCTTTTTGCGGCGTATAGTTTACAATACCCATTTGATGGAGTTGTATCAATTGTTGTTTCACCTGTTCCAAACTTTGCTGTGTAAGCTTTACCAGTTGTTTTTCAGAAATAATACTTTCCATATCAAAGATACCGCCATAGTTGCGCAGTAATGCTTTGATGAGCGGTTCTAAATCAGGACGTTTCTTTTCAAGGTCAAACAACGTTTCTTTTTCGGCTGTAAAAACCAATCGGCCCGGAATAAAAATCTGTTCAGCATAATTCAGCCATCCTTCCTGTTCTAATGTTTTTAAACCGTACATAACTGTATGTACGTTCAACTGAAATTTTTTGATGAAATCTGTAATATCGAATTCCATCCAATCCAATTCGCCACTTCCTTCAGGTATCTGTAGATAATTCACTAAGGATTGATATACATTTTTTACATCTTCAATTGATGGAAAACGAACTACGGGCAAGCTCTCCAGTTCTCTCAAATCCTTTTCTTCATACAGTAAGACTGCATATGATTTTTTTCCGTCTCTTCCTCCACGGCCTGCTTCCTGGTAATAATTTTCAAGGCAGTCAGGTGTATCATGATGAATGACCACACGTACATCAGGTTTGTCAATACCCATACCAAATGCATTGGTACATACAATCAC
>CAYPBV010000035.1:0-24087 GCA_964409025.1 uncultured Chitinophagaceae bacterium
TGTACGCTCAGAAGAAAGGTTTCTCCACAAACACCATTTACCCTTATCTGATAAGGCAAAACAATAAATGGAATCTATAAGACTATTTTTTATCGGTAGAAAATATGTATAAGTTTTAATGGATTCACCAGAGCGTGTTTCTTCAATAATTAAAAATTCACGAAAACCAAACATATTTTTTTTAAAAACCTGCTCAACAAACAATGCCCTTATTGAAAACCCTTTTTTTAAAGAATCAGAATAATACCCATAGTCTTCAAAAGCATCAAGCAAATTCTTATACGCATGTTTACCTCTTTCAGAATTTTCAGAGGCATATCTTAAAAGCAGCGATTGCTTAGTTATACTATCCCATTTATAAATGAAACTTGTGTCATACCGATTATTTGAATAATTTATGCTAAATAATGATTTTTCTTCCGACACACAAGAGAGAAGAATACAAACTCCTCCAAATATGAATAAGTGTTTCATACACGATTTTATGCTATTTAAAAAATAGTAACTCCTGGAATAGGTCTTAACAATTGAAAGTTCTCTGCACGGATTTTATTGTCTACATTCTTTCTAATATTTATCTCACTTTTATTTAACACTCCATGCCTACCCGTGTCAGGGTCTCTTAAGAATCGCTCATAATCTACATTTGCAACTCCATTTACAATTTCCCTTGCATGCCCTCCTTCATGCCCTAATCCAATGAAAGGGGGACGTCCTGTAGAACCATCCGCATTTTTTATTCCAGGGTCAAAAAATGACGATTCAAATTTTTGTCCTTTATACGATGGATTATATTTAATTGTTGCATCAGTTCCTACGCCGTTTAAAGCATTATCCTGATTCGCTTTATTTGTAGGTATAGTCTCATTTGTACCCTTAGTTTCGACTATGTTAGTTGTATTACTATTATTAATTAAATCAACTACTACACTCGTACCTTCTGGTTTTGGGATTGGCAAATTTGTTCCTTTATAAGTTTCGGGTTTACCTGATGTTGAACCAGGAGCATACGGAACAATTATCATTCCTGTCTGACCCTGACCAGCTGTAAAAAACTGATTATTTGTCTGTACTACCTGTCCGCTTGGTAATAATGTCAAAGGAACATTTGAAAGCCTTTGTAAATCATTAAAAGTTTGCTGCATAAATTGTCCACTACCTCTAAGAATTATATCAAAAGGTGTCATTCCATCAGGGTCTATAAAACGTATAGGGTTATTAAATGCAAAATTATATGGCGTATATCTCCGCATCTTATCACTCATTGGGTCTATAACATGCCACCGCCCTATTTGCGCATCATACATCCTTGCACCATAGTCATACCATTCAAGCCCTGAACCATCAACAAACTCCTTCTCCTGCTTTTCTTTTCCATTGTATTCATACTTATTGTCAAGCATGTTTGCTGCTTTCGAACTTATCCCCGCCATCGTCAAGCCGAACGGATAGTAATGAAATTACTGCATACCCTTACCAGTACTTATTTTCAAAGAACCTTTGATGGTTTAAAAATAACAGAAATATGTAAAAATGAACCTATTTAATGTATTAATTATTTGGCTTTAAAAGCTTTTCATACGCAATTGTTAAATGTTGATTGGTATAATCCTGTGCCAATGAAATGTAGCGGTAAAATTCTTTACTACCTGCTGCATGACCTGAGATTTTACGCACCACCATTTCCGGAACACCCAGTATTAGAAGGTTTGTAATGGCGGTGCGACGCATAGTGTGTGAAGAAATGTGATCGTAAAAGCGAAAGCTATTTCCCGCTTTTGTTTTTATTTCAATTAAACGACCTGCAGAATAACGCATTTTAGGGAGGGTAGTGGTGTAGCCTGCCTGTTTCATAATTTTTTTAAGATGAAGATTAAAGTTGGTATTGGAGATGCGTTTAAAAAGGAAAACTCCTTTTTTTTGTTTTAACCTTTCAATTATATCAACTGCATAACCAGGGAGTGGAATATTTAACTGTGTGCCTGTTTTTTTTGTGTGCACCTGCAGATAGTATTGATTGTTAAGAAGGAAAAGATTTGTTTTTTTAAGATTAATAAGGTCAACATAACGCAATCCTACCAAACAGCCTGTAATAAACAGATCAAGACTTTGGGCGAGGTGTTTTTGTAAGGATTCACGAAAAACGGTATCATGAATGAGCCTTTGTAACTGAATGGTGTCAATTAGAACGGGTTGATATTGATAGGAGGGGAAACGAAACTGTAGGTGAAACTCTCCTACAGGAAGACCTTTTTCTTTGAGGAGGAAGTTGAAAAACGTTTTGAGTACTTTAAATACCGCAGCAATATATACATCCAGACAGTTGTGTTGCTTGCGCAGGTACTGTTCAAACATGTTTTTGATTTTTTTCCAATAATTCTTTTCTTTCTGAAACTGACGTTGTGTTTGTTTGTAAAGTAGCTGAATGCGTATGGGTTGATGTAAAGTGTTTTCAAAATTTTGCAGGTACTGCACTACCATCTTGTATTGTTGAAGGGTGCCAGCGGATAAACGTTTGCCTGATGCGGTGCTGCGTTTACCATTAGCAGAAACAGCGATGAATTTGTGAAATGACGGAACAAGCAGTAGTTGTTTCATACTTTGTATTGTTTAAAATGAGGAAATGGTTATTCAAACGCAGTGAAACAACGAATTAAATTTTCGAATTTAAAAGCATACGACATTGCCCGGGGTCTTATTTAAACCAGTATTTTATATGTTTATGTTTTATGACAGTGCGGGCAGTAGTTAACTGCTGAAAGGGATAGTACCGATTACTAACCCGCTGATCTACGTGAAGCCCACTTAATTATATATTATCGGGCAGGCCCGCCTTATTCTAAGTCGGGCAGGGATTGCAGCGGCTACCCCGCAGGTGAAGGTTTGTGCAGGGCTTTGTGCCGAGGAGTAATAGCGGAAAGCCCGGCCGAACGAAGCGGGGCATTTGTGCTGTGGATGTGAGGGCACGCCCAACTTGTATTTCCGGAATTTTCGGGTATTGCGGTTTTTTGTGATCAATGCGTTAAGAACTCTTCCAAATTCCCTCTCTACAAATTTTTTTCCAACACACAATCTCCCTATCTTTGCCCCCCTAAATTTAGGCTGAATAGCAAGTTGGCGCCCAATTACAGTCATAAATAACTGAAAATCAATTTATCTCGTCTTTGCAAAAAGACAGGAGCTATTCGTGTGCACAAACAAAAAAACCGGTTAGAAACATATGTCTTCATCAAGAGTTGCAGCAAACAAGAGAATTAATTTCGGAAAAGTGAAGAACCTGGCGGAAATTCCTGATCTTTTGGGAATCCAGATTCAATCGTTTAAAGACTTTTTCCAGTTAGAAACAACGCCTGATAAGCGAAACAACGAGGGTCTCTTTAAAGTGTTTAAGGAAAACTTTCCTATCACTGATACCCGTAACATCTTTGTTCTGGAGTTCCTCGATTACTTTATTGACCCGCCCCGTTACACCATTGATGAGTGTATGGAGCGTGGCTTAACCTACGCTGTTCCCCTCAAGGCCAAACTGCGTTTGAGTTGTAACGATGAGGAGCATGTGGATTTCCAAACCATTGTTCAGGATGTGTTTCTCGGAAACATCCCTTACATGACGCCCCGTGGTACGTTCGTAATCAATGGAGCTGAGCGTGTAGTAGTTTCTCAGTTGCATCGTTCACCCGGCGTATTCTTTGGTCAATCAATTCACCCAAATGGAACCAAGATTTACTCTGCAAGGGTCATTCCTTTCAAGGGTGCGTGGATGGAGTTTGCAACTGACATCAACAATGTGATGTATGCTTACATTGACCGTAAGAAAAAATTCCCTGTAACTACCTTACTCCGTTCCATAGGTTTTGAAACGGATAAAGACATATTGGAACTCTTTGGCATGGCTGATGAAGTGCCTGCTGAAAAGAAAGCCCTTGCGAAGCATGAAGGCAAGCGTTTAGCTGCCCGTGTTCTCCGTAGCTGGGTTGAAGATTTTGTGGATGAAGATACCGGTGAGGTGGTGAGCATTGAGCGTAACGAAGTGGTATTGGAGCGTGATTCTATTCTTGATGCTGAAGCGATTGAAATGATCAGCGAAATGGAAGTGAAGAGCGTGTTCATTCAGAAAGAAGAGGTGAGTGGCGATTTTGCTATCATCTACAACACATTAAATAAAGATACCTCTAACAGTGAGTTAGAAGCGGTACAGCACATCTATCGTCAATTACGTGGTGCTGATGCTCCTGATAATGAAACGGCCCGTGGTATTATTGATAAATTATTCTTTAGTGATAAGCGTTATGACCTGGGCGAAGTTGGTCGTTACAAAATCAACCGCAAGCTCAACTTAAACTTCCCTAAAGAGAAGAAAGTATTAACAAAAGATGATATCATCTCTATCATTAAGTACCTCGTTAAATTAACGAATGCTAAAGCTGAGATTGATGATATTGATCACCTGAGCAACCGTCGTGTACGTACAGTAGGCGAGCAGTTGTATGCTCAGTTTGGGGTAGGTCTTGCACGTATGGCACGTACCATTCGTGAAAGAATGAACGTAAGAGATAATGAGGTGTTTACACCTGTGGATTTGATTAATGCAAGAACACTTTCTTCAGTAATCAACTCCTTCTTTGGTACATCACAGTTATCACAGTTCTTAGATCAAACCAACCCGCTTTCTGAAATCACCCACAAGCGTCGTATCTCAGCTTTAGGTCCCGGTGGTTTGAGTCGTGAGCGTGCAGGCTTTGAGGTTCGTGACGTACACTACAGTCACTATGGTCGTTTGTGTACGATTGAAACTCCTGAAGGTCCAAACATCGGTTTGATTTCTACTTTGTGCGTTCATGCCAAAGTAAATGATATGGGCTTTATTGAAACGCCTTACCGTAAAGTAGATGATGGTAAAGTTGATTTCAAAAAGTTGACATATCTGAGCGCTGAAGAAGAAGATACAGCCAAGATTGCACAGGTGAATGTGGAAGTAGATGAAAAAGGACATCTATCTGAAGAGAAAGTGCGTTCACGTGAGAGTGGTGACTTCCCGATTTTAGATAAAGCAGAGGTTGAATATATGGACGTAGCGCCAAACCAGATTGTAGGTTTGAGTGCTTCGTTGATTCCGTTCTTAGAGCATGATGATGCCAACCGTGCCCTGATGGGTTCAAACATGCAACGTCAGGCAGTACCATTGGTACGTCCGCAAGTGCCCATCGTTGGTACTGGTTTGGAAGCGATGGCTGCACGTGATAGCCGCATCCAGTTAACTTCAGAAGGTACAGGTGTAGTAGAGTATGTAGATGCGAATGAAATACATGTGCGTTACAACCGTAACGAAGAACAAAAGATGGTGAGCTTTGAAGAAGACTTAGTGGTTTATAAACTCACGAAGTTTATTAAGACGAACCAGAGCACTTGCATCAACCTGAAGCCTTGTGTAGCTAAAGGACAAGCAGTAAAAGAGGGTGACTTCTTAACAGAAGGTTATGCTACTAAGGATGGTGAGCTGGCACTGGGCCGTAACCTGAAAGTAGCGTTCATGCCCTGGAAAGGTTACAACTTTGAAGATGCCATCGTTATCAATGAAAAGATTGTACGTGAAGACTTGTTTACTTCTGTACACGTAGAAGAATATGAACTGGAAGTGCGTGATACCAAGTTGGGTGAAGAAGAATTAACTCCTGATATTCCTAACGTAAGTGAAGAGGCTACAAAAGACCTCGACCAAAACGGTATCATCCGCATTGGTGCTGCCATTAAAGAAGGTGATATCCTCATTGGTAAAATCACTCCTAAAGGTGAAAGTGACCCAACTCCTGAAGAGAAGTTGTTACGTGCCATCTTTGGTGATAAAGCCGGTGATGCAAAAGATGCTTCACTCAAAGCACCAAGCGGAACAGAAGGTGTGGTAATTGATAAGAAATTATTCCAGCGTGCCAAGAAAGACAAAAACAGCAAGATTCGTGAAAAAGCATTGCTTGAAAAAGTAGAGAAGATTCACGAAAAGAATATTACTGATTTGATGGAGTTATTGCTGGGTAAACTGCAGGGCTTGTTGAAAGACAAATCAAGTGCAGGTGTGAGTAACAACTTTGGTGAAGTATTGATTGGTAAGGGTGCGAAGTTCAATCCAAAGAACCTGGCAGGTATTGATTACCAAAACGTAAATCCTTTGGGATGGACCGGTGATGCACATGTAGATGAACTCATCAATCAGTTGCTTCACAACTACAACATAAAGTACAACGAAGAACTCGGCCGTTACAAGCGTGAGAAATTCAACATCTCGATTGGTGATGAATTACCTGCAGGTGTGTTGAAGCTTGCAAAAGTGTACTTAGCTGTAAAACGTAAGTTGAAAGTAGGTGATAAAATGGCGGGTCGTCATGGTAACAAAGGTATTGTAGCTAAGATTGTGCGTGCAGAAGATATGCCGTTCCTTGAAGATGGAACTCCTGTAGATATTGTACTGAACCCATTGGGTGTACCAAGCCGTATGAACCTGGGTCAGATTTATGAAACAGTTCTTGGCTGGGCAGGTGAAAAATTAGGATTGCGTTTTGCTACACCGATTTTTGATGGTGCTACTGTTGAAGAAATTGCAGGCAATATTGAAAAGGCAGGATTACCAAGCTTTGGTCACACATATTTGTATGATGGTGAAACAGGTGAGCGTTTCCACCAAAAGGCAACAGTGGGTATCATTTATATGATTAAACTGCACCACATGGTGGATGATAAGATGCACGCCCGTTCTATCGGACCCTACTCACTCATTACACAACAGCCGCTGGGTGGTAAAGCTCAGTTTGGTGGTCAGCGTTTTGGTGAAATGGAAGTGTGGGCACTAGAAGCATACGGTGCATCCAACATTCTTCAGGAATTACTCACTATTAAATCTGATGACATCATTGGTCGTGCTAAGACTTATGAGGCCATCGTTAAAGGTGACAACATTCCAAGACCGGGCGTACCTGAATCATTCAACGTATTGGTGCATGAGTTGAGAGGATTGGGATTGGACTTGAAGTTTCAGGAATAAAGCCCCCTCTAACTCCCCCCAAGTGGGAGAATTCAACGCACAGCCTTGCTTTTGATAGGAACTTTAAAATGTGAAGGTTTGTTGAATAGAGTTAAGGAAGTACAAGAGTGCGACGCAACTGAAGATGAAACATGTTGACGTCGCTGGTAACAAAAAACAAAAAACTACAAACAGTAAACGTAATATGGCATTCAAAAAAGACAATCGTCAAAGACCAGTTTTCTCAAAAATTACCATTGGTCTTGCGTCTCCCGATACTATCCTGGAACGCAGTTTTGGTGAAGTGTTGAAGCCCGAAACAATTAACTACCGTACTTACAAACCTGAACGTGATGGTTTGTTTTGCGAGCGCATTTTTGGACCTGTAAAGGATTACGAGTGTGCCTGCGGTAAGTACAAGCGTATACGTTACAAGGGCATCGTGTGCGATCGCTGCGGTGTGGAAGTAACAGAAAAGAAAGTGCGCAGAGAGCGTATGGGCCATATTAAACTGGTGGTGCCTGTAGTGCATATCTGGTATTTTAAATCATTGCCCAACAAGATTGGTTATTTGCTGGGTATGAGCTCTAAGAAATTAGAGACGATTGTTTATTACGAGCGCTATGTAGTAATACAGGGTGGTGTAAAAGAAAATTTGAGCAAAGGCGATTTGCTTACGGAAGAAGAATATCTGGACTTACTGGATACCTTACCAAAAGATAATCAATACCTGCCTGATGAAGACCCCAATAAGTTTATTGCGAAAATGGGTGCCGAAGCAGTGCATGATTTACTGGCTCGTATTGATTTGGATGATTTAAGCTACACTTTACGTAATGCTGCTGCTAATGAAACTTCTCAACAACGTAAGGCAGATGCCTTAAAGCGTTTGAGTGTGGTAGAAGCTTTCCGTGAAGCGAATTTAAATATCACCAACCGCCCTGAGTGGATGGTGATGCAATACATTCCCGTAATTCCTCCGGAATTGCGTCCGTTAGTGCCTCTGGATGGTGGTCGTTTTGCATCAAGTGATTTGAATGACCTGTATCGTCGTGTAATCATCCGTAATAATCGTTTGAAGCGTTTGTTGGAGATTAAAGCTCCTGAAGTAATCCTTCGTAACGAGAAGCGTATGTTACAGGAAGCGATTGACTCCTTGTTTGATAACAGCCGTAAATCAAATGCAGTTAAAGCAGAAGGTGGCCGTGCATTAAAATCATTGAGTGATGTGTTGAAAGGTAAACAAGGTCGTTTCCGTCAGAACCTTCTTGGTAAGCGTGTTGATTACTCAGGCCGTTCAGTAATCGTAGTAGGTCCTGAATTGAAATTGCATGAGTGTGGATTACCGAAAGATATGGCTGCTGAATTATTTAAGCCATTCATCATTCGTAAGTTGATTGAAAGAGGTATCGTAAAAACAGTGAAATCTGCAAGAAAACTTGTTGATAAGAAAGAAGCTGTTGTTTGGGATATTCTTGAAAATATTTTGAAGGGACATCCTGTAATGCTTAACCGTGCCCCAACACTGCACCGTTTATCCATTCAGGCGTTCCAGCCAAAGTTGATTGAAGGTAAAGCCATTCAATTGCACCCGTTAGTTACATCAGCGTTCAACGCTGACTTTGATGGTGACCAGATGGCGGTGCACGTACCATTGAGTAATGCTGCAGTATTGGAAGCACAGTTATTGATGCTGGCTTCACATAACATTCTGAACCCGCAAAACGGTACACCTATCACGCTTCCTTCACAGGACATGGTGCTAGGTTTGTACTATATTTCAAAAGCTAAGAAATCAACGGCTACTGAAACTGTAAAAGGTGAAGGCAAAGCATTTTACTCTGCTGAAGAAGTAATCATTGCTTACAATGAGGGTCGTGTGGATTTACATGCGCCGATTAAAGTAAAGGTAAATGTTCGTGAAAACGATACATTGGTTTATAAGTTGATAGAAACAACTGTAGGTCGTGTAATTTTCAACCAGCATGTTCCTAAAGAAGTAGGATTTGTAAATGCTGTATTAACAAAGAAGAACCTTCGTGAAATCATTGGTGATATTATTGAAATCACAAACGTTCCAAAGACTGCGAAGTTTTTGGATGATATCAAACAGCTCGGTTTCCGTATGGCTTACCAGGGTGGTTTGTCGTTTAACATTAACGACCTGATCATTCCTGAAATCAAAGCAGAGTTGGTTGATAACGCACAAGGTGAAGTAAGTGAAGTGTGGGATAACTATAACATGGGTCTTATCACTAACAACGAACGCTATAACCAAATCATTGACATCTGGAGCCGTGTGGATACACGTGTAACAGAAACATTGATTCGTGAAATGGCTACGGATAAACAAGGGTTCAACTCCGTGTTTATGATGCTGGATAGTGGAGCCCGTGGTAGTAAGCAGCAGGTAAAACAGTTGGCAGGTATCAGAGGTTTGATGGCCAAGCCCCGTAAGAGCGGAAGCACAGGAAGTGAAATCATTGAGAACCCTGTACTTTCTAACTTTAAGGATGGCTTGAGCGTATTGGATTACTTCATTTCTACACACGGTGCCCGTAAAGGTCTTGCGGATACGGCTTTGAAAACTGCGGATGCGGGATACTTAACCCGTCGTCTTGTGGATGTGGCGCAGGATGTGGTAATTAATGATGAAGATTGCGGTACACTGCGTGGGATAGCTACAAGCGCATTAAAAGATAATGAAGATATTATTGAACCATTGAGCGATAGAATTGAAGGTCGTACTTCATTACATGATGTGTATGATCCTCAAACTGATGTTTTGATTGTAGGAGCCGGTGAAGAAATTACGCCTGCTGTTGCACGCAAAATTGAAGAATCAGGTATTGAAACAGTTGAAATACGCTCTGTATTGACTTGCGAAAGCAAGCGTGGTGTGTGCGTGAAGTGTTATGGTAAAAACCTGGCAACAGGTGCTATTGCGCAAAAAGGTGATGCAGTAGGTATCATAGCCGCACAATCCATTGGTGAGCCGGGTACACAGTTAACGCTTCGTACCTTCCACGTGGGTGGTGTTGCAGGTTCAGCATCAGTAGAAAGTGCATTGCCTGCTAAGTTTGATGGTACAGTACAGTTTGATGGCTTACGTACGGTAACAACTACAAACAATGAAGGTGATAAAGTACAGATTGTTATCGGTCGTACAGGTGAAGCAAGAATTATGGATTTGAAAAACGACCGTATTCTTATCACTAATAACATTCCTTACGGGGCTACCCTTGCTGTAAAAGAAGGTCAGCAAATTAAGAAAGGTGATGTGTTGTGTACATGGGATCCATTCAACAACGTAGTAGTAGCTGAAGTTGCCGGTAAGATTAAGTTTGAGAATATTATTGATGGCATTACTTTCCGTGAAGAAGCTGATGAGCAAACAGGACACAGAGAGAAAGTGGTAATAGAAACAAAGGATAAGACTAAGATACCTGCACTAATTGTTGAAGGAAGTAAAGATGTGAAATCTTACAACCTTCCTGTAGGCTCTCACATTGTAATGGAAGAAGGAGATGAAGTTGTAGCGGGTCAGGTGCTGGTAAAAATTCCACGTGTATTGGGTAAATTGAAAGATATCACGGGTGGTCTTCCACGTGTTACGGAATTGTTTGAAGCCCGTAACCCCGGTAACCCTGCAGTGGTTTCTGAAATTGATGGTGTGGTTTCTTTTGGTGCTATCAAGCGTGGTAACAGAGAAATCATTGTTACAAGTAAAGATGAAGTAACGAAGAAATATCTCGTTCCTCTTACCCGTCAGATTTTGGCACAGGAAGGTGACTTTGTAAAAGCCGGTAGTGCATTGAGTGATGGACAGATTGCTCCCGGTGATATCCTCACTATTAAAGGTCCATTTGCTGTACAGGAATATGTGGTGAATGAAATACAGGAAGTGTACCGTTTACAGGGTGTAAAGATTAACGACAAGCATATTGAAGTTATCGTGCGTCAAATGATGAAGAAAGTAGAAATCATTGATGCGGGTGATACCAAATTCTTAGAAGAAGACTTAGTAGATCGCTTTGAATTTATTGATGAGAACGATCGCATCTTTGATAAGAAAGTAGTAACAGAGTCGGGCGATAGTAAGTTCCGTCCGGGTCAAATCATCACCCTTCGTGATTTGCGTGAAGAAAACAGTGTGCTCCGCCGTGCTGATAAGAAGTTGATTGAAGTGCGTGATGCACATCCTGCCACTGCACAACCGGTGTTGCTGGGTATAACCAAAGCATCGTTAGGTGTACAAAGCTGGATTTCTGCAGCATCTTTCCAGGAAACAACGAAGGTGTTGAGTACAGCAGCAATTGAAGGAAAAACTGATTACTTACTTGGCTTGAAAGAGAACGTTATCACCGGTCATGCTATCCCTGCAGGAACAGGTTTGCGTGAGTTTGAAAACATGATTGTGGGCAGTAAAGAAGAATATGAATTGCTGTTAACAACCAAAGAAGCAATGAGTTTTGATGATGAAGAGTAATCAGAATAATTTAAAAAAACAGAATCGCCCCGGCTTAAAGCCGGGGCTTTTTTTTTGGTTGAAAGTTCCATGTGTTAATGACTTCTTAAAATTCAATTCAATTTGCTGAGTAGCAGTTGAATGCTTTACTTTGCCCGTTATGAAAGGATTTCAGAGTATTCTATTATATGTTTTGACAGCTGCAGTGGCGGTGCTGTTTGTATTACATTTTACATCTAAAACAGGCAAGCCTTCATCGTTTGTAAATAAAGCAACCAATAACCCCAATGATTCGGCCCGTCATATTCGTGTAGCTTATGTGGATTTAGATACCATACAGAAGCAATATGAATTCTTTAAACTTAAAAACAACGAAATAGAAGCTGATAAGCAGCGAATTGATAATCAAATTCAGAGCGATTTAAATAAGCTTGAAAACGATCGTGTTGCATTTTTAAAACGTGGTCAATCCATTACCCAGCAGGATGCAGAAGCGTTTCAGCAGGAGTATCAAACCAGGTATCAGCAAATAGGTCAGCGTCAGCAAACTCTGCAAAGCCAGCATTTAGATCGTCAGGCAAAAGCCATAGATGATATTCAAAAGCGTATTAATGAATATTTGAAAATCTTTAATGCCGATAAAAAATACGATTTCATTTTTTCCACACAGGAAGGAAACCCTACACTTTATTACAAGGATACTACGTTTAACATTACAGCCGAAGTTATAAAAGGGTTGAACGAAGAATACAACAAAACAAAAAAGAAGCAGTAAAGCTTTTTAAAATCTCCATCTTGTTTTCATGTTAATGCTTATCTTTCGTTTCATTAATAACGAAAGATTTCTTCATGTCGCAAACAGAATTTAAACCCACATTAGGACTGCTTGATGCTACTATGATTGTAGCAGGCAGTATGATAGGTTCAGGTATTTTTATTGTGAGTGCTGATATTACACGCAATGTAGGCAGTGCAGGATGGTTGATTGCAGTGTGGCTCATTACCGGATTTATGACATTGGTGGCTGCAGTAAGTTATGGTGAACTTAGTGCTATGTTTCCCAAGGCAGGCGGACAATATGTATACCTCAAAGAAGCCTATAACAAATTGTTTGGTTTTTTATACGGCTGGAGTTTTTTTACTGTTATTCAAACGGCAACCATTGCAGCAGTAGGTGTGGCATTTTCGAAATTCACAGGTTATTTTATTCCTGCATTGGATATTAAAGATGAAAATATTTTAATGCAGATAGGATGGTTTAAACTCTATCCTGCACAATTGGTTTCAATTGCTGTCATCGTATTACTCACATACATTAACACCAGAGGAGTAAATGGAGGTAAAACAATTCAAACCATTTTTACTGTTACCAAGTTGGTTTCATTGTTTGGATTGATTGTATTTGGTTTATTACTTGGTGCCAAAGCAGAAATATGGAATGCCAATTGGGAAAACGCATGGCAAATGAATAAGCTGAGTGAAGGAGGTGTAATAGCTGGTGTGGCAGGCAGTGCAGTGATGGGTGCCATTGCAGCATCCATGGTAGGCTCCATCTTCAGCAGTGATGCATGGAATAACGTTACGTTTATTGCAGGTGAAATCAAAAATCCAAAACGCAATATTGGTTTGAGTTTGTTTTTGGGAACATTGATTGTAACACTTATTTATGTTTCTGCAAACATCATGTACATCAGTGTACTTCCTTTAAACGGCGGAGAAGAAAGTATTGCATTTGCCAAACAGGACCGTGTGGCTGTAGCAGCCGCCAATGAAATTTTCGGCAATATTGGAACTTATGTAATTGCAGTGATGATTATGATTTCAACCTTTGGTTGTATCAATGGATTGGTGCTGGCAGGTTCACGTGTGTATTATACAATGGCTAAGGATGGATTGTTTTTTAAGCCTGCAGGTGTGTTGAATAATAATGCAGTGCCACAATGGGCTTTGTGGGCGCAATGTATCTGGGCAGCCGTTTTATGCTTGAGTGGTCAATATGGTGATTTGCTGGATATGGTTTCATTTGTAGTAGTCATATTTTATGTGCTTACGATTGCGGGTATTTTTATTCTTCGTAAGAAAATGCCTGATGCGGAGCGTCCATATAAAGCTTTTGGTTATCCGGTACTTCCTTTCTTATACATGATTATGGGCATTGCTTTTTGTATACTGCTCATCATTTACAAGCCTAATTTTACGTGGCCGGGATTAATCATTGTATTACTCGGTATTCCCGTTTATTATATTGCCGTAGCTTCGCAAAAGAAATAAAACACGATGGTGAATTTTGAACAACTCTTCCAGCAGTTTCAAACGATTAAAGCAGGTGTTATTGGTGATGTAATGCTGGATTCCTATTTGTGGGGAAAAGTAGAACGCATTTCACCTGAAGCACCCGTGCCCATCATTGCACTGGAGCAAAAAGAAGCCCGTATTGGCGGAGCAGGAAATGTAGCCTTAAATCTGGCATCACTCGGCGCATCAGTAAGTATGCTGAGTGTAACGGGTAATGATGAAGATGCTAAGCAACTGCAGCAACTGTTGCAATCAAAAGATATCAAAACCGATTTTTTACTCAGCAGCAGTAAACGAATCACAACTAATAAAACAAGAATCATCAGCCGCAACCAGCAAATGATGCGGGTGGATACAGAAACAACAGCCGATCTGGGTTATGAAGATGAAAACCGTTTGATTCTTGCATTACAAACTTTTATTGCTCAGGAAAAACCGGATGTCATTATTCTTGAAGATTATAACAAAGGTGTGCTCACAGAGCTGGTAATTAAAAAAACAATTGAGCTGTGTAAACATCATGGTATCATTACTGCCGTTGATCCCAAGCGTAAAAACTTTTTTGCTTATACAGGCGTTGATATTTTTAAACCGAACCTGAAAGAAGTAAAAGATGCACTTAACATCATTGCAAGCGGTACAGATGTAGCAGCACTCAATGATATTCATGAAAAATTAAAAGCACAGTTACATCATCATATTTCATTCATCACACTTTCTGAGAAAGGTGTGTTTTATAAAAACGGAGAAGAAAGTGCTATCCTTCCTTCGCATATACGCAATATTGCAGATGTGAGCGGCGCAGGTGATACCGTTATTGCCACTGCTGCACTTGTATATGCAGCCACAAAAAATACGAATCTTATGGCAGCGGTTTCAAACATCGCAGGCGGCTTGGTATGTGAAGAAGTAGGCACTGCTGCAATTAACAAAGAGCGTTTGCTCAAAGAGTGTGTACATTTGCTGAATTAAGTTTTCTACTCTACATGCAACAATTTTCAATTGCCATACACGGTGGTGCCGGTACTATTTTAAAAAAGGATTTAACACCCGACCTTGAAGCAGCTTACCTAAAAGGTTTGGATGAAGCTTTAATTGCCGGGTACACAATTCTTGAAAGGGGCGGTTCATCATTGGATGCAATTACAGCTGCTGTTGTTTCATTAGAAGATTGCATACTCTTTAATGCAGGTCGTGGTTCTGTATTTACCAAAACAGGCACTCATGAAATGGATGCTTCCATCATGAATGGCAACACCATGCAGGCGGGCGCTGTCACCTGTGTGCAGCACGTAAAGAATCCTGTGTTGCTGGCAAAAATGATTATGGAAAAAAGTGAACATGTTATGCTGAGTGGCGAAGGTGCATTACAGTTTGCAAAACAGAACAAGCTGCAAATAGAAGAGGAGGCTTATTTTTTTTCACAGTTTCGTTATGAACAATGGCAATTGGTGAAGAATGAAGATACTGTTGCATTAGACCACAATTTGCAGTTGTCTGCCTTCGCAGAAGCTTCGGCAGATAAAGAAAAAAAATTTGGAACAGTAGGCGCTGTAGCTTGTGATGGATTTGGAAATATTGCTGCAGCTACCAGCACGGGTGGTATGACAAATAAAAATTTCAACCGCATCGGTGATACGCCCATCATTGGTGCAGGTACCTATGCTAATAATAACACCTGTGCTATTTCCTGCACGGGTCATGGCGAGTTGTTTATTAAAGCAGTGGCTGCTTATGATGTAAGTTGTTTGATGGAATACAAGGGATGCTCATTGCAGCAGGCAATGGAAATTGTAACAATGGATAAGCTTGTAAAGATTAACGGAGAAGGTGGAATGATTGGTGTAGATGCAAAAGGAAATACTGCAATGGTATTTAACAGTGTGGGAATGTATCGTGGTATGCAAAAAAGTACTGGTGAGAAAACTATCGCCATCTATCAATAGAAAATGTTATCGCTTACCGGTTTCAGGACTTAGCTTTTTCTGCTAATTCGGAATTGTTTCATTCACAATTTCTTACTCTCACTTATCTTTGACGCATGCAGAAATACGCAGTAATTGTAGCTGGTGGCTCAGGAAAACGAATGGGTACAGAAATTCCCAAACAGTTTTTATTACTAAAGGGTAAGCCCGTTTTATACTATACCATTCAGGCATTTCAGAATGCATTTAGTGATATTAAAATCATTCTTGTACTGCCCGAAGAGCATTTGGAACTGGGAAGAGAAATAGTAGATGGATATTTTGATGCCTCCAATATTATGATTACACAAGGTGGTGAAACACGTTTCCATTCCGTAAGCAACGGGTTGAAATTAATTGAAGAAGAAAGCATCATTTTTGTGCATGATGGTGTACGTTGTTTGGTAAGTACAGATTTGATACAAAGATGCTACAATACTGCCCTTGAAACGGGTAGTGCTGTTCCTGTTATTGATTGCAGGGATAGTGTACGAAAAATAACAGAGGAAGGTAATGAACCTGTAGACAGAAATTCTTTAAAGCTGGTACAAACACCGCAAACCTTTCACAGTAAAATTTTATTATCTGCTTTTGCCATTGATTACAAAGAACGGTTTACAGATGAAGCTAATGTGGTGGAAGCATTTGGATTGAAAATAACGTTAGTGCAGGGTGAAGACTCCAATATTAAGATTACCAATCCGGTTGATTTAATAATTGCTGAAACTATTTTAAAAGGATGATATTCAGTGCATCACCTGATAAACAGGTAAAAATATTTACAGTTGCAATATGCTGCATTTTTTTTCTTTCTGTTATTGGATTAATGGGAGTATACTTATCTGAACAAATGATAGTACTGCCTGTACTGGCTGTTATTATTATACTTGCTTTTATACTAGTATATGTGTACCGACCTGTTTCGTATACTGTTACAAACGATCAATTAGCAATTAACAGAATTGCAGGTACGGTTTTTATTTCACGAGCTGCAATTAAAAAGGTAGATATAATTAATAAAAAGGTTGTTGACGGTGCTGTACGGACCTTTGGAGTAGGAGGCTTGTTTGGTTATTTTGGAAAATTTTCCAATTCAAAAATCGGAGCTATGACCTGGTACGTATCCAGAATGGACAAACTGGTACTAATAACTACTGAAAGTGAAAAAATTTTAGTTTCACCTGACGATTTAGAAGGATTTGTTACTGCACTTCGTTAATCCTTTAACCACTTTAAAATTTTCGGAAGCTTATTTATTCGCAATGCCGGATATTTTTCTTCCTTAGCGCCATAACTGCTGTAAAAGAAGGCGAGGTTACGCACATCACTTCCCTCAAAATCAAGAACTACCGCTTCGCCGGCATGTGCATGAATGAAGCGATCAATCAGGTAATGCGATGCACCTATAGTTTTTCCATTGGGGTGATTGCCTACTAAAATATAATACCAGCGACTATGAGAATGTAAGAATACGGCAGAGGCTAATAATTCTTTCTTGAGATAGATGCCCCATGTTTCGGCTTTTTGATATTGATGCGCTTTCTTAAATACTTTGGAAAAAAGTTTTACTTCATCATCACTGATAGGTACAATACGTTGCATGCTTTCTTTTGCCAGCGATAAAATTTCTTTCAGTGGTATATTTTTCTTCACCTCTAACAAAGCTGCTTCAGCTTTTTTAATATTGCGTTTGAGATTGGTGCGGTAACTGGCAGCAATTGTATTATATGTCTTATTCAGCGGTAATACAAAATTCATCCGTTCTTTCAACGGGAAATTTTCAACTGCAAATAAGTTGTGATGGTTTAATGAGATATCCCAGTACTTAAATTTTTGTGGTATTGCGTTTAAAAACTGCTCAATGGTTTTAGCTGAGATTTCTTTCTTTGAAAAAATACCCAGCGATGCACAAAACCATGGCTGGTACAAATAATAAATACCGTACTTTTTATTCCAGGTAAGCGGCATCACCGTTTCATAATCATTCAGCACCAAGGCATCCCAATGCTTACTCATAGCATCCAGATACCAGCTGTAAGCATATACCAAACCATTTGCTGATTGCTCAATACAGGCATCCCATTTATTTTTATCAATGGCTTTGTTTGATATGTATTGAATCAATGTCATTAAAACGGCAACTGCCGGTCAAGCTTTTTTAAATTGATGTTTTGAATGTTAATGCTGAAACTGATGTTTGTTGTAAATCGTTTTTCAGGAATAAAAGATTGAAAATAATCTCTGAACACACGACTGTATAAAACGGGCACGTAAATATTTACTACATCTTTAAATAACGAAAGTTGAAAACCGGCATCATATACAATGCGGCTTGATGCTGCATTCTGTTTCCATGCTTCTGCATAAGTACCAATGTCCAGAAATACTTTTAAAGGAATTTTTACCGGAAGCACATTGAGAATATTAATTTGGTCAGGAATGTCTGAAGTAAAGTTGATAGCCGTGAGCCAATCATCTGTTTTACCCACCTTTGCGGCTAATAAATCCGTACGTACTTTAAAGAAACCATCCCGCTGTATAATTTGCTGACTTGCAAAACCTTCAAACTCATTCCGGCCAACAAAATAATTATTGTAAGTATAGTCCTCGGCACCATTAGCACCCGTTAGATTGAAATGAAACCGATTGGTAAGAAAACGTTGCGTATTCGTAATATTTCCGGTATAAAAAAGCTTACCTGCAAAAAATCTCACATTTACACCTTGCTTTTCATTATAATTGAAAAAATAGTTACCGGTAAATGCGATACGTACAAAATTCTTTGCCTGTTCTGCAAGTAGTTCTGCATTGTATGGATAGAGTGCTCTGCTGTCACGTATAACAAAACGTAATTGATTCAAATAACGATTAACAGGTTGCTCTGTAATTCTGGTGATTCTAAATCCACCAGGCAAGGTATCACGCTTGAATTCTAAATCATCTTCATTAAACAAAAACGTTTTCCATTGTATAAAACGTTCTCTGGTGCTGAGCGGATTATTTTCTTTCAACACAAATTTTATGGAAGGGACATATTTTCTGAAGGCCAGCTGATAGGTGTTATTAGCTGTGTCAGTAAAATTATCTGCATTAAATCGCATACCGCTGAATGCAATGGTAATGCGCTCAAATGTTTTTCTTGGTTGAAAGGTGTAAGACACTCTGCCCAGGCCATTTAATTCTTTGCTTTTAAAACCATAAGTGGGTGCAACAAGAAACTGAAATTTTGATAATGGCAATGTATAGTTTGTAATACCTGCACCAATCATTACACCATCAGTTGTATTATAACCCGGAAAGGGAGTGGCAATAATGGTTCTGGTACTGTCATTGCCAAAACCAATCATAGGTTTAAATTTTATTCTGATTTTGGATGGCTGCACCAGTGGCCCTTTTTGATGAAGCAGCGCAAACTCCTTGTCAAGATTAATGCCGCTTACCTTTACAAGAACAGCTTTTAAATCATCGGGTGAAGGATGTTTGTATTTCCATTGTTCAAAATATTGCTGCATGGCTTTATCAAAAACAGGTTTGCCTAATTTGTTTTCCAGCAATTGCATAAAGGCAGCACCTTTAGTATAGGCAATTAAACCATAGTTTAATGCTGTCAGGCTGTCGGACGGTGTGCCTAGTGGCTGGTCTTTTTTTTGCTGATATAAAAAACTTAAAAGTGTTTTCTCATTAAAAATATCTTTTTCTTCATGTAACCAATATGCTTTAAAACGACTGGCTTCTTTATCAAACCGTTTGTCATAATAGGAATTAATGCCTTCATCCATCCACGGATGTTTACGTTCATTACTGCCGATCATTGCCTGAAACCAGTTATGACCTACTTCATGTTCAATTACACTTTCAAGCGCCTGTTCATTCTTTATGGGTGAAATACTGGTAATGCAGGGATATTCCATTCCTCCTTCAAAACCCATCTTTGCTTCTACTGCTGCCACTGTTGTGTATGGATAATCACCCACAAGTTTACTCCGAAAGCGAATGGTTTCTTTAATAAATAGTGTGCTGTTTGCCCACATTTTTTTTGACGATGGATCAAAAGCAGTAAATACTTCAATTATTTTTCCTGTATTTGTTTGAATAGTATCATACAAAACCATCCATCGTTTATCTGCAAACCATGCAAAATCAGAAATATTATCCTGAGTATAAAGCAGCGTTTTTAATTCTTTAGCTGTAGGAATCGGATCAGGCTTTGTTTTGGAAGGAATAGTTCCGGGTTTGGGTGGAACAGTTTTTACAACCGGCACGGTAAAATTTTTTCTGTTTTGTATCCATTGTTTTTCATCTTCATTTTGCAAATAACCGCTGCTCAATACTACATAATTTTCAGGTACTGTTACTTTTACTTCATAGTTGCCAAAGTTGTTGTAAAACTCTCCCTGATCTAAGTAGGGCATTTCATGCCAGCCAGTTTTATCATACACTGCCGGTTTGGGATACCATTGTGTTACCTGATATGATTGCCCCACATGACCACCTCTTGAAAAACTCTTGGGCAGTTGTACATGAAACGGAGTTGTAATAAGTATGGAAGCACCGGGGGCCAGCGGTTGATTCAATACTACTTTTACAATGTCTAAATGCTGCGGATGATCTTCTGTTTTTACACGTGCTTCATTTACCCTAAAGTCAAGCCGATTGATATAGCCACGATCTTCTTTATTGGAAAAGTAAAAATCAGTTCTGCCATTTTTTAATAGCTGGTCGCTAAAGGCGGTTCTGTCTGTTCTATAAGCATTAGGCCAGAGATGAAACCAGATGTAACGGAGTGTATCAGGCGAATTGTTGATGTATTCAATCTTTGCAAAACCATCTAAGCTGTGTTCTGCATCATTCAGCGAAACATCAATTTTATAATTCACCTGTTGTTGCCAATAGGAAATTTGTGCCGTAGCAGTAAAAAAAAAGAGGAGTGCAGGTAGAATGGTTGCGTATTTCACTTAATGGGTTTGTTTAAGTTCGTTTCTTTTATTAAAAAAGCGGTGAAAATAAAAATAACCTCACCGTCCTTTTCCTAAAAATATTAAACGTAAGGTGTGTACTAATATTTTAAGGTCCAGCGACAATGATATGTTTTCAATGTAAATAAGGTCATACTTGCTGCGTTCAATCATTTCTTCAACGTTTTCTGCATAACCAAATTTTACCATACCCCAGCTTGTAAGTCCCGGTTTTACTTTAAGCAGATAACGGTAATAGGGCGCCTTCTGTACAATCTGATCAATATAGAACTTTCGTTCGGGTCTTGGACCTACCAGGCTCATTTCGCCTTTTAATATATTCCAGAACTGCGGCAATTCATCCAGTCGCCATTTACGCATAATTTTTCCCCATGATGTGATACGGTCGTCATTATCGCTTGAAAGTGCCGGGCCGTTCACTTCTGCATTCATTATCATGCTTCTGAATTTGTGAATGAAAAAGGGCTTGCCTTTTAATCCAATACGCTCCTGTGAAAAAAAAATGGTTCCTTTTGATGAAAGTTTAGTACGTATGATGACATATAAAAATAAAGGCGATAATACAACCATAGCCATAAATGAAAGTACTACATCTACAAGTCGTTTTATATTAAGTTGCCACTCCTGCATCATGTTATTATGGAGTTCCACAAGCATAGCACCCATAATATTTGTAGTTTTTACCGAGCCTGAAAGAATTGCAGATGTATTGGGTAACAGTTTAATTTGTACATCCTGCTCACTAAGGAGGTTAATGCTTTTTTCTATTATTGCTTCTTCGTCTGTTGCAATAATTACCTGTTCAATTTTTTTTTCGTGAATGATGTGTGGAAGCTGTTCCAGCGTACCAAGGTGCGGTAATAATTTACTTAGTCCATTCTTATGTTCATCAGTTTGAATGTAACCGGAGAAATTATAACCGATTTCTTCCTCTGCTTCCCGGATGTCTTTATACAATTTTAGTGCTTTGGAGCCATTGCCAATAATAGCAGTATTAATATTGATAATACCACTGTGTAATTGTTTTTTCACCCGTAGTAAAAGAAACCATCTGAACAGCCAGAAAAAGCTGAAGTGAAGAATAAATAACCATACAGCTTCTTTATAGTAGTATGTGTAATCGGCAATCTTATCATCCAGAATGAATACGAAGAATAAAACCGTACAGCCCAGAAGTGTGCCAAAGAACGTATTTGTTAATTCCTGAAGTCTTGATTTATGATATAAATCTCTGTAGCTGCCATTAAGATGAAACAATATAACCCAGCAAATGGGGATGATACTTATGCCAAGAAAAAACTTATCATCATAACTCTGCTGAAATAATGATTCAGCTTCACCCAGCAACAGGCGACGTTGAAAATAAAACAATCCCCAACCAAAAAAGGCTGCCAGCCAATCGGCTGCTACATACCAGCGTACAGATATTCGGTTGTTTTGTTTCATTCAAAAAATCAGTATGCAGTACTGCGTTGAATCTTATTTAGAATTTGATGTGCTACATCCATTGCACGCAAACCATCTACTTCAGTAACTGCTGTGGGTGTATTATAAGTGATGGCATCTTTAAACTGCTGTAACTCCATTTTTATAGCGTTAACATCTTTTACAGGAGGGTTGGAAACTGCAATTGTTTTAACACCGGCTCTTGTTTCAATATCAAAGGTAAATGCATCTTTATCATCAGTACCCTGCATTCTTATGATTTCGCTTTTCTTTTCAAGAAAATCAATACCAATATAAGCATCCCGCTGAAATAAACGAATCTTACGCATTTTTTTCATACTGATGCGGCTGCTGGTTAGATTGGCCACGCAACCATTATCAAACTCAATGCGTACGTTGGCTATATCCGGTGTATCTGTCATCACGGCCACACCATTGGCATGTACCTGCTTAACATCACTCTTCACCAGGCTTAAAATAATATCAATATCATGAATCATCAAATCCAGTATCACACTCACTTCTGTGCCACGTGGATTGAATTGAGAAAGACGGTGTACTTCAATAAACATGGGATTCAGTTGCAGGTCTTTTACTGCCAGGAACGCAGGGTTAAAACGTTCCACATGCCCTACCTGCAATTTTACATTGGCCTCCCGCACCAGTTTCACCAGTTCATTGGCCTCTTCCATAGTATTACACATGGGTTTTTCTACAAACACATGCTTGCCCATGCGAACCGCCAGTTTGCATAAATCAAAGTGATAATTGGTAGGAGCCACCACATCAGCCGCATCTACCAGTGCCATTAAATCTTCCGGGTTGGTAAACCGTTTGAGGTTGTATTTTTCAATAACAGCTTTGGCAGTACGGTCGCTGGGGTCGTAAAAACCTACTAATTCCACACCTTCAATTTCCTTCCAGTTGTTTAAATGAAATTTACCCAGGTGACCCGCACCAAAAACGCCGATTTTGAGCATGATGAATTTGTTATTGAGCAAATATAATAAGGGTTGGTGGAAGGCGGGATTTTAAAACATCAATACAAACACGGTTCCCTCTCCTTCTTTACTCTGCACCTGTATGCTGCCCTTATGTAGCAGCATAATCTGTTTGCATAAACTCAGCCCGATACCGCTGCCTGTTTTCCTTGTACTGAAGAACGGAATGAAGATTTTGTCTAAGATTTCAGCAGGCATACCTGTGCCGTTATCAGCTACTTTAATGATGGTTTTGTTATTAGCCGTTTGTGCTGAAAGGGTAATGACCGGGTGCTCTTTTTCTTTTACAGCTTCAATGGCATTTACCAGCAGGTTAATGAGTACCTGTTCAATTAAATTGGTATCAACATCCAGCGTTACGGCCGGGTCTTTTAAAATAATATCCAGTTCAATCTGTTTCTGTTCTAAGGTAGGTTGCATGAGCTGATGCAGGTTTTCAAACATGTCACGCACCAATATTTTTTTAACATTGAGTGTGGTTATTTTATTCAGATTACGATAGGTTTCTGCAAACTTTAATAATCCTTCACTGCGACGTTTAATGGTTTCAATGCCAAGTTCAAGGTCATCAACCGCACCTTCATGATTTTGTAAATGATTTGCTGCCAATGTAAGCCGGTTTTTCAATGTACCGGCCAGTGAAGAAATGGGTGCAACAGAATTCATAATTTCATGCGTCATTACACTCAGCAGTTTGCGCCATGCTTCCGCTTCTGTTTCATCCAATGCTTCACTCACATTCTGAAAGGCAATGAGTTTGAAGATTTGCTCATCAGTTTGAAAAGCGGTGGCTGATAGTAATACTTTAAAACTGCTGCGACCTGTACTGGCTTTGGCAATCCTGCTTTCTCCGGTTTTGATGCTGATTACTTCCCGGTACAGTTGCTCATCTCTTTTTTCCAATGAATGAATGGTTTTGAGATAA
>CAYPBV010000035.1:24097-27452 GCA_964409025.1 uncultured Chitinophagaceae bacterium
CATTCATCCATGCAAGCTCACCGCTGCCCACATTGTAAGAAATGATACCGGTATCTACCAACTCCAGAATTTTTTGGAGATATACATACTGTGTTTCTTTTTCCCGGCTTATTACTTTAAATGTGCTGTTAATTTCATTAAATCCCTCCCGCAGTGGTTGCAGTTCAGCCGGAGCGGTTTTTACATTAAAGTATCTTGAAAAATCACGGTAGTGCACACTCTCTGCAAATTCCTTTACTTCATCCTGTGCTTTTTTCAGCAACCTGTATAAATCATACAACTGGTAGAACATGGGTAATGCCAACACAAAAGCATAGGTAAACAATTGCTGTTGTACCAGCCAGGCCTCTGCAAATAATACAGCAGCCAGCAGTACAATGCGTATGAATAAACGCCATTCGTATCGGTTAAATATCATATTTCGATAATCTTCTGTACAGGGCAGTTCTTGTTAATCCTAACTCTTTAGCCGCTTTGGTAATATTGCCATTGTGTTTCTCAATTACCCGCAGGATGGTATTTTTTTCCACCGTACTCAAACTAAAATTCTGTTCTTCACCTGTATCTCCTTTTGCCTGTTCAATAGGGGAGAAGATGAGGTCTTCTGCTTTGATGGATTCACCTTCAGCCATAATTACTGCACGTTCAATAGTGTACTGCAGTTCACGCACATTTCCCTGAAAGGGATGATTCATTAATTTGTCAATTGCTTTTTTATCCAGTTCTAATTTGGGTTTGATGTATTTTTCTGCATACACCTGCATATAATGTTGTGCCAGCAGCGGAATATCTTCTTTTCGTTTACGCAGCGGCGGCAGTATTATTTCAACTGTATTGATGCGGTACACAAGATCCTTACGAAACCTTTGCTCATTTGCCAACTCAGTTAGAGGAAGATTGGTAGCGCAGATTAAACGTATATCCACGGGTATTGGTTCGTTGGTTCCTAAACGAATCACCTGCCTGTTTTGTAATACGGAAAGCAACTTGGCCTGCTGCTGTAATGAAATATTTCCTATTTCATCAAGAAACAAAGTGCCGCCATCAGCTGCTTCAAACCTGCCGATACGGTCTTCCCTTGCATCAGTAAACGCTCCTTTCTTATGACCAAATAATTCACTTTCAAATAAGCTTTCAGTTAATGCGCCGGCATCAACTTTTATAAATGGTTTATTGGTCCGCAGTGATTGCTGATGAATAGCGGTGGCAATTAAATCTTTACCTGTACCATTCTCACCCAGTATGAGCACATTAGCATCTGTAGGTGCTATCTTTTCAACTTTCACAAAAATATCTTTCATGGCATCACTAACTCCAATGATTGGTGAACTGCCTGCTGTGGCTTTTATTGCAGAAGAAGCTTTGCTGTATTCTTTTTTCTTCAGTGCTTCGCTGATGGTGTCTTTAAGTTTTTCATTGTGCCATGGCTTGATCATAAAATCAGCAGCTCCTTCTTTTAATGACCTTACTGCCAAATCAATATCACCGTAAGCAGTAATCATAATTATCGCAGGTTCTTTTGTGAGCTCTTTTATTTTGCGTAGCCAGTAAATGCCTTCATTGCCGGTATTGATGCTGCTGTTAAAATTCATATCCAGCAGAATCAGGTCGAAATGCTGACGGGTGATATGCTGACGGATGTTTTCAGGATTTTTCTCAGTAACTACTTCCTTAACTTCCGTTTTCAATAACAGCCTTACTGCAGTGAGCACATCTGTATCATCATCAATTACAAGTATGGATGCGTTTTTAATGTTCATATAACCGCTTTCCTTTACAAACTTTTTTTTTGATTTCAAACTACAATTTTACCAACTTCAATTACCATACACAACTAATTCTTCTTTTTCCGGAAGCTTTTGTACGGGTTGTATCAAAACCGTACAATAACTGTATCAAAACCGAACACTTTCTGATTCCTGATATGTTAACCGTTATGAAAATCAAGTACTTAACTTACTGGCACGGATTTCACAGGTTCTTGACAGCTCTTATTATCAACAATTGATTTCCGGTAAATAAACCTATGCCATCTGTAACGGAGGCATACGTTACAGCGTATCATCAATAACTTAACGAATACAGGAACGAATTTATGGACAGAGTGATTGAAAAAAAGAAATGGAATTTAAAGCGGCTGCTCACTATTGCAGGTATCACAGCAATTGTGGTTTTGATTGCAGGCAGTATTTACTTTACCTCAGGCAAATCAAAACTGAATGTAGAAGTAGAACGCATCACTATCAGCGAAATTAAAAAAGGCAACTTTCAGGAGTTTATTCCCGTAAACGGAGTAGTGTTACCCGTTACTACGATTTACCTGGATGCAATGGAAGGCGGCCGTGTAGAAGAAAAATTTGTAGAAGATGGAGCCATGATGAAAAAAGAACAACCCATTCTTCGCTTAAGCAATACCGATCTTGAATTGCAACTGGCTAATCAGGAAACACAGGTGTTTAATGTATTAACCCAGATGCAGATTGCCAAAAATAACGTGGAGCAGAACTCTATTAACCGTCAAAATCAGGATGCTGATGTTGATAATGCCTTGAGGGAAGCAGAACGTGTTTATAACCTTAATAAAAAGCTGTTTGATCAAAAAGTGATTGGTGCACAGGAGTATCAAAGCAGTAAAAATTTATATGAATACCAGTTACGCCGTAAAAAACTTTCTGAACAGATTATGAAAACGGATGCGGTAAGTACCAAACAGCAGGTAGACCAGGCTACTGAAAGTTATGAGCAAATGAAACGCACACTGGCATTAATGCGCAAGAAGGTGGGTGATTTGATTGTACGTGCACCTGTTGACGGACAGCTTACTTCTTTAGATGCAGAAATTGGTGAAAATAAAAATAAAGGTCAGCGACTGGGACAGATTGATGTAATGAGTGGTTATAAAGTAAGAGTGGATATTGATGAACATTATATCAGCCGCATTTTTACAGGCCTTGTTGGTAACTGTGATGTAGCCGGAAAAACCTACCAGTTGAAAATTAAAAAAGTGTACACACAGGTAGTGAGTGGCCGCTTTCAGGTAGATATGGAGTTTACCGAAAAAATTCCTGAGTCCATCCGTCGTGGTCAAACCTTACAGATACGGTTAGCATTGAGTGACGAAACACAAGCCGTGCTGGTACCCAAAGGTGGTTTCTATCAGCAAACCGGCGGTAACTGGATATTTAAAGTAAATGAGAACGGAACAGTGGCATATAAAGTAGATATTCAACTTGGCAGGCAGAATCCTGATTTCTATGAAGTGCTGGGCGGTTTAAAACCGGGTGATAAAGTAGTTACCAGCAGTTATGAAAATTACGGAACCATGCAGGAACTGATTCTGAAGAAATAGTATGAC
>CAYPBV010000036.1:0-26624 GCA_964409025.1 uncultured Chitinophagaceae bacterium
TTTATAAGGCAGGTAATTATCGGGGCATCTGGAGTAGCAATGAAAATTTATTACCTGTAGCTGATTCGCTTCTTTCTTTTGTAAGTAGTTGCAGGCGGTATGGTTTGTTTCCACAGGATTATCATCATTCTCAACTGTAGCAAATACATCAGCGTTTTACAGACGATACGCTGGCCAGTGGTCCGAAGAAAGATGCCATTTTATGGACCCGTTTGGATATAATGCTTACAGATGCGTATCTTACAATGGCCAAACATTTACATAAAGGCCGCCTGCATACAGATAGTGTCTATAAAAATTTTGATTCCACTCTGGGGCATGAATTTTACCATACGTTTTTGAATCAAACCTTAAAAGAAGGAATGGTAACAACCGTTCTTTCAAAACTGGAACCTCAGCACAAGGCCTATCATGAATTAAAAAAAGCATTGCCCGAATTTTTAGACAATGCTGATTTTTCAAAGCAATTTACATATCTCAGTTACCCGTATAAGGATTCTGTTTCGTTTGTAAAAACACTTATTCAAAGGCTGCGGGAGGAGCAATTTATTGACACTTCAGTAAATAGAATTGATTCAGCATCATTAGCCCGTATTCTCATCAAAATACAGAAGCAACGAAAGCTTACCGTTGATGGCAAGTTTGGAAATCAACTTGTTTCATCTCTTAACAGCTCAGATGCTGAAAAATTCTGCCGGATTGCCATCAATCTGGATCGTTATAAACTCATGCCGGATACCATGCCCCTGCGGTATATCTGGGTAAACCTGCCTTCCTATTTTCTGCAGGTGATAGATAATGATACAATTGCACTGGAATCGAGAGTGGTAATAGGTAAATCAAAAACCAGAACACCATTACTTACAAGTGCCATCAGCGATATGGTTACATATCCCCAATGGACGATCCCCAATAGCATAATTGTCAAAGAAATTTTACCGGCATTAAAACGAAATCCAGGCTACCTGGCACGAAAAGGATATAATTTGTTTACATGGAAAGGAGAAGAGGTGGATCCATATAGTGTAAATTGGTCGAAATATACCAAAGGCATACCATATAAAATTGTGCAGGGGAGTGGAGATGCCAATGCCTTAGGTATTATGAAATTTAACTTTCCCAATAAGTACTCAGTTTATCTGCATGATACCAATCAACGTTATTTATTTAAAAATGAAAACCGCTCTCTCAGTCATGGATGTGTACGTGTACAGGAATGGGAGCAACTGGTGTGGTACATACATGGACTGGATAGCGTTGCATCTGTAAATACCAATACCCGGTTTCTGCCTTCCGACTCAATACGTAACTGGCTGGCTCACAAGGAAAAACATGTAATTCCTGTAAAAACAAAACTTCCGGTTTATTTCCGTTATTTTACAGCAGCGGGTATCAATGGAAAGCTGGTTTTCTATAACGATATTTATAATGAAGATCAGCAGGCGAGGGTAGCTTATTTTTCAAGAAAATAATACATGATGCATTTCAAAAATCGCATCTTATTAGCACTGATTCTTATTTATTCTGCTATTCAAACTCTTGCCGCTCAAGATAGCAGCGCTGTTAAAAAACCAACAGGCAAGTCTAAAATACAGTATGGCATTGCCAGTTTTTACTCAAACAAGTTTAATGGCCGTAAAACAGCCAGCGGCGAAATCTTCAGCCAGCAAAAACTCACCGCAGCACATAACTCATTGCCCCTGGGAACGTATGTACGTGTTACCAATCTAAGAAACAAAAGAACGGTTATTGTAAAAATAAATGATCGTTTAAACGCCCGTAATAAGCGGTTGATTGATTTAACTAAAGTAGCTGCTCAGCGGTTGGGCTTTGTAAAATCAGGATTAGTACGAGTAAAACTGGAAGTTTTGGGTAAAAAACCTCCTTCGTCTGTTAAGTAAAAAAACCTTGAAACAAAATTGTGGGTAAATAATTTCATAGGAACGCCCCGTAACTTTATTTTTGCCCCATCCAAAACAATTCAATTATGAAAAGATTGTCGATTCTTTTGCTGACGCTGGTAGTTTTTGCTGCTGCATCAGCTCAAAACGATGACCATAAAAAGTTGCCGAGTCTCGGTTTTCATTTTACGGCTATCGACTTTACTACTGCTGCTGATTTGAGGTCAAAAGCAATAGCTCAAATCCTGAGAGAAAATAACTGGAAATCAGTTAACAGATGGAACCCTGCATTAACCATCAGTTACACACAGGGTTTAAATAACAATATTGACTTTATGGGAAGATTAACCGGATCGTTTCTCACGTATCCGCTGCGTAATCAAACTGCTGCAAATGCCACTACATCTGTAAGTCTTTATTTAGAGGCCGATGCTAATGTTAATGTTAAGTTGCTGAGTGATAATTATGCTGTAGTACCTTATTTACAGGCCGGTGTTGGCATAGGCCGTGGCAGGGGTGAATTTCTTGCTTATATTCCCTTAGGTGCAGGCTTGCAATTTAATCTCTGGAATGCTGGTTTTTTACATTTGAACACCGGATACCGTGTACCGGTAAGCAGTTCTGCAAATTACAGTCTTATACATGCATTAGGCGTTACTTTCCCGGTTGCGGAAAGAAAAGCTCCACCTCCGCCGCCGCCACCTCCACCACCTCCACCTCCTCCTGATAAGGATGGAGATGGTATTCTGGATGCAGATGATGCTTGTCCTGATGTGGCAGGTGTAGCTGCGTTAAAAGGTTGTCCGGATGCAGATAAAGATGGTATAGCAGATAAGGATGATAAATGTCCGCAAGTATTTGGTATGGCTAAATATGGTGGTTGTCCTGTTCCTGATACTGATAAGGATGGTATTAATGATGAAGAAGATAAATGTCCTACAGTGGCTGGTGTAGCCCGTTATCAGGGTTGCCCTGTTCCGGATGGTGATGCTGATGGTGTAAATGATGAAGAAGATAAATGTCCTGCTGTTCCGGGTGTAGCAAGTAATGGCGGATGTCCTGAAATTAAAGAAGAAGTAAAGCAGAAAGTAGCTTTTGCTGCTAAAAACATTTTCTTTAATACAGGCAGCGCACAATTATTGAAAAAATCATTTAGACCGCTGGATGAAGTTGTAAAGATTTTAAATGAAAATCCAACGCTTCTTTTAGATGTTGAAGGTCATACAGATAATACAGGAAAGGCAGATAAAAATCAGGCTTTATCTGAAGCACGTGCAAACGCTGTAAAAACTTACCTCACTTCAAAAGGTATTGATGCCAGCCGTTTAACAGCTGCAGGTTATGGTTCTGATCGTCCGGTTGCTGATAACAAGACTGCTGCCGGCCGTGCTCAAAACCGCCGCAGTGAGTTAAAATTGCGCAGCTTCTGATTCTTGAATAAAATCATACAAAGAAAAATCCCTCAGTTTACAAGCTGGGGGATTTTCTTTTTTTTGTTTGAACACATTTAGCTGATAACGATTAGAAAAAAGCACCATTTCTTTTACGGATTAACATTTGATAAGTTTTGCAAAGTCTTTTAAGCCATGGAATAGTGCCAGTGGCTGAGCCGGAAGTATAGCAGGCAATTTTACAATGGGTATCAACTGCAATATGCTAAGCACAGGGAGTGATACCAAAACATGCTGCGAATTTTCTTCCATTATTAATCATTTAAAAGATGCTTGTACCACAAAATACAGAAGCAAGGTGTAATTAATTATAAGGTGTTGCAGCAATAAAAAACCCCTTCTAAAAAAGGGGTTTATGATTTAAAGTTATCCTGCATTGCCCGGTTTGGCTTCAGGTTTCTTTTTCTTAAAAATATCCAGTAGTTTTTTCTTTTCAGGTTTCTTTTCGTCCTGTTTTGATTCTGGTTTTTTCTCCTCTGTTTTAGATGAGTTTGCCGGTTGTGTTTTTACTTCCTGCAGTACTTTTTGCTCATCTTTATTTAATTCAGATTCAGGGCCTATATTGTTCTCCGGGCTATACTGCATTTGATCAAAATCAGACGATGTGCCACTACCTGCATCCGGGTTTTCAGCATCAGGCTCGTTTCTATATTTATCAGCAAAGTTTTCATAGTCCATAAATGTTTCTACCTTCATACTTTCCGGCTGTATAAATTTTGCATCTTTTGAAATACCCAGAGCTTTATCGTTGAGCACACTGCTCATAAAATATCCCCAGATGGGTAGCGCTGTTCTGTTACCTTCGCCCACCATTTTTAAAAACGGATCATCACAACCTACCCAGCCACCTGCCAGCAGTTGCGGAGTAAATCCTATAAACCATGTATCTGTATTATCATTGGTAGTTCCTGTTTTACCAGCAATTTCATTACTAAGGCCCATTCCCCTGAGGCGGCGACCGGTTCCAAAATCAATTACTCCCATCATCATCTTGGTCATTGTATAGGCACTGGCTTCACTCAATACTACTTTTTGCTGGGGGGCATAAGTTTCTAATATATTTCCGTTTTTATCTTCAATACGTGTAATAAAAATTGGTTCAGTAGTCATACCGTTCGATGGAAACATGGTATAAGCCTGCAGCATTTCACTTACACTTATTTCTGCTGCGCCCAATGCCAGTGAAGGATAAGGCTGCAGTTTGCTTTTTATACCTGTACTTTGAGCAAAGGTGATTATCGGCTTTACACCAAATTGATTCATTAAATAGGCGGCTCCCGGATTTTTTGAATATGCAAGACAAACGGCCATTGGTCCGCCGCTTCCACTTATTATTTTGCCTCCCAGGTTAATGGGGCCGCTGGGCAATGGCGTTTCCGGAGTAAATCCATTTTCTACAGCATATGCATATAAAATGGGTTTAAACGTAGAACCCACCTGTCGTTTGGTGTTGAGATTTACGTGATCATATTTAAATGTTTTAAAATTAACACCCCCTACCCATGCTTTTACTTCTCCGGTAAATGGATCCATTGCCATAAAACCGGTTTGAATAATCATCTTCATATAGCGGATGGAATCGTAGGGTGTCATGGTTGTATCTGTTTCCCTTTTATTGTTCCAGGCAAATACTTTCATACGTGTTTTTGTCTGAAAACTTTTCCGTATTTCTTCTTCGCTTATGCCTTCTGCTTCCATATTTTTCCAGCGGTCACTTTCTTTCATGGCACGCTCCAGAATTTTTTCATGTCCTTTCCAGATGCTGTTTGTTTTGATCCACGGCAATGTCCAGTAGCTTTTTTGCAATGCGCTTAAATGCTTTGCCACAGCTTCCTCAGCATACAATTGCATACGTGGGTTGATGGTGGTATAAATTTTTAAGCCGTCCTGATAAATGTTGTAATTATCTCCGTTTGGTTTTGTGTGTTCTTTACACCATTTCTTCATATAGTCACGTACTACATCCCGGAAGTAAGGTGCAAGACCCGTGCTTTCATCCAGTTTTTTATAGTTGAGGGGTATAGGTTGTACTTTAATTTTTTCCGCTTCTGTGGCAGATAGAAAATTATTTTTTACCATTTGATCAATTACCACATTTCTGCGTATCTGGGAGCGGCGTGCATCTCTTCTGGGGTTATAGGTACTGTTTGCTTTGAGCATACCCACAAGTACTGCAGCTTCATTTACCGTGAGGAGGGAAGGTTCTTTCTGAAAAAATGTTTTAGATGCATTACGGATACCATATACATTATCTCCAAAAGGAACCGTGTTAAGATAAAGAGCAATGATTTCATCTTTTGTAAAATTACGCTCTAATTTTACGGCAATAATCCATTCTTTTAATTTTTGCAGCACCCGTAAGGGTGCAAAACTTGAAGAATTTGTAAATAAATTTTTTGCCAATTGCTGTGTTATGGTACTGCCACCACCATCTCTTCCAAATTTTGCAATGGCACGCATTAAAGCAATACCATCAATACCTGAGTGCGTGTAAAAACGCTCATCTTCAGTAGCCACTAAAGCGTTTACTGCATTTTTTGAAATATCCTTAAACTCTACATTGCTTCTGTCCTGCAGGTAAAATTTGCCCATGGTGGTACCATCACTGGCAATTACCTCACTGGCAAGAGAAGCAGATGGGTTTTCCAGGTCTTCCAGTGAAGGCATGCGGCCAAATACTCCAAAATTGGCAAATAAAAGTAAAAGTAAAAACGTTCCAGCGCCTATAAAGAATAAACGCCATAGATATTTAACTGCTTTACTCATAAAATGAAGTTGTAGGTGGATTATCAGCAAATTCAATGCCTAACAAATCTATAACAAATAAGGCAGCAGGAGCTTCAGGAATTCTTAAAATTTATCTTTCACATACTGACGCATAAACAGCTTGTACTCTTCAGGATTTTTGCGTGTTTTTAAGATTTCAAGATTGGTTTGCGAAATTATGATGAACTGATATTTATTTGCCGGTAACCAGGGTACAATTTGCCTGGCATTTGCTTTTAACTCATCAAAATATCCGAGTATAGAAGTTATGTCTGATTTAGGCCCGATGTCTAACCAGCTCAAATCATCCACTCCTCCTTCTTGCACATTAATAACAATTCCTTCATTAGCATGAGCTGAATTATTGTACCGCTGAAATGCAATTTTTGCTTCGCTCAAATACACCGGGTCTACTTTTTCAAACAGCATCAGCACCACATATGGCTCCATAGCATTATACACATATGCCATTTCTGCTTTTACATCTCTTAGCGGTTTAATTTTTGTGGTGTCTTTTGCGGTTATTGGTCCGATGATTGGTTTATTTACAACCGGCTTGTTATTTTTATCGATACCGGTTTTCTGAATCGGGGCCTTTGGTTTTTCAAGATTGTTATTATTCTGTGCCGGCTTATTACGGATAACAATCTTGTTGTCTTTTTGTGTTACCTGCTGTTCTGTTTTATTTACTTTGGGTCCCTCATCAAAAGGAATTACTACATCATCGTTTTCACGTACAATCAAAGTGTTGGTGAGATAACTTTCAATTTCGCCCCGGCGGTTAAGTACATCTTTCATAATGGCTGCTTTTTCGGCCATGGCTGAGGCGGGAAAATTATTTTCAATATCAGTTAAAGTTTGCAGTGCAGTACTGTCATTCCTTTGTTTAATGTAATAAAGCGCCTGTATGTATAATAACTGCGGAGTCCAGTAGGAAGTTCCATATAATGAATCAGCTACTGCTTTTTGGTGTAAGGCTTCTGTAAAATTACCTTCAATAAAAAGATTATAAATGGTTTCGTAGGCAATTGTTTTTGCATCAGGTTCGGGCTTAACAGTTGATGCCATAAGTTTATTTTCAAATTCTCCACCTGCAAATTTTTGCTTTAGCAGCGATTGAAAATGATTTGCCTTATTTGAATAACCTGCTTTTTTATTGGTGTAGAATAATTCAAAGAGTACTTCTTCCTCCTGAGGAAAATTGTTGAAACGTTTCAGGATCTCTTCAAATGTTAATGCAGCCTGTTCATAGTCCTCGAGTTGATTTTTATAAATCTGCCCCTGAGTGATAAGTGCATTTAAGATTTCCAGATTAGATGCCTGCAACTGCTCTTCTCTAAGCGGGAGTTTTTGTTTCAAACCATCAACTGTTAATTCTTCATCAGCGGTTTCTGCCCCGCTTACAGCTCCTGTTTTTTGTGAAACAGCATCGGAAGGATTGCCCGGTGTTAAAGAAGGTTGTGTAAAGCTACGGTTTACAACTTCTATACGGCGCCAGTTATCAATATTGGGTCGTTTACCCCACTTTACCATAAATTCACTGAATCCTTTCGATTTTTGTGCACCATTATTAAAATACCAACTGCTGCCGGATCCTCCGGTATTAAAAACGGGTACATCCGTATTGGAAGTGCCGGCAAGTACTGCAGGATTATAATTTACATCAGCTTCTTCTTTTAACCCACGTTGCTTTCTCAATTTTTTAACCAGTGATTTGAGGTAAGCATTCAATTCTTCTTCAGGCATTTTAGCTACGGTTTGCAAACTATCCTGCCGCTTTACTACGTTCATGTTTTTTACTAGTTCATTAAGTACAGCTTTACGTAGTTCTAATACTGTTAATTGTTCAGCAAGAAATGCATCCTGCAAATCAAGGCTGTCATAACATCCTGCAGCATATTCATAATTACGCTGTCCAAATGCTATGGAAGCGAGTTTTAAAAAGGCTTTATTACGCAATGAAGGATTATCATTATTGTATTTCGTGCTTTTCTGAAACAAGGCTTTAGCAAATGCAGTATCGCTTAGCTGTAAAGCCATGCCACCGGCTGCATAAAATAATACATCTTCATACCCATCAAACCGTTCTTTCCTTGAAAGTTTCACCAAATCATTCAATGCCTGTTCAACACTATTGCCCTGTTCATTTTTCACCAATTGTGATTCATAGATGCGGGCATGTATGTACATGACCGGATCTGTGGTGTGATTTTTGGCTTTATTGAAATAAGAGGAAGCTTCCTGCGGTTGTTTTAACAGGGAATAAAGCTGTGCCAGTAAGTATTCCCATCTTGCCAGTTCTGTTTTGTTTTCAACATTTACAAGGGAGCGTTTCAAATAAAAAGCGGCACTATCCCATTGTTGCTGTTTGTAAAAAACATAGGCATTGATTTCATCTAATTGTGAATGTAATCGTTTAGGAAAATAAGTATCCCGGCGCAGCATGCTTGTTACACTCAATGCTTCAGCATACAAACTATCTTCAGCATAGGTTTTTGCCAGCCAGTACAACGCTTCATTTCTGCTGGGTGGTTGTGAAAACGCTTTGTGTACAATATTGTTGTTTTCTTTATCAGCCAGGTTTAACTGTCCGCCCGTGGCTCTGTTATTGGCCCCCACCACAATAATGTATTCATCTTTTCCTTTGGGGAAGAAATTATAATTGATGAATTGAAAAATACGATGGGCACTGTCAAACTTGCGCCAGTAGAAGTAAGCTTCACCTATGAGTTGATAGAGATTATCAACATAACTGTTTCTTAAATCATGCAGCACAATGCCTGCAGTGGCTTTGTACATGATACTGTCCAGCTCTAATGAATCAGCCTGTGTTGTTTTGGTGGAGTAATTGTAAAAACTTAGCAACTCTGTGTAATCATCCTTATGCACCATTTTTGCCCGCTCTAAAATTTCATTGATTTTGCGATTGGCATTATAATAGTAGTTGTAATGCGTGATCATACCCTGAAACAGGCGGCGGGGAACGGTAAATTTCTTAGCATCCGTTTTTTCAGCACCCAGCTCTTTATCCCTGTACTTTTCAGGCTTGCTGAGGGGCAAGGTAAAGTCAGGCTGGGCCGATGCCGTAACACAGCTCAGCAGCAGGAGAATAAGAAACCATTTAGATTGTAACACAAGAGCTGGACGCATTGGGCACCGCTGATTTTTTTTATAAACTCAATTCGGCCAAAAATATTTTAAAACCACTTAAAATCAAGAAAGATTTTCACATTCAACCCTGATTAACCCTTAAATTCGACTTTCACAGAGACTATGGCACGATTATTTGACCCCGGAAATACGCTCAAAAGACTTCGTAACCGCTACCGCCTGGTGATTATGAATGATGATACGTTTGAGGAAGTAGTTACGTTTAAGCTGAGCCGGCTGAGTGTGTATGTAACCTTCAGTACCATGTTTGTATTACTGGTGGGGTTAACAGTGGCATTAATCACTTTTACGAACTTGAAGTATTACCTGCCGGGCTATGGTACGCAAAGTCAGCGTAAAGAACTGATACAATACAAAACAAAAATTGATTCACTCGAAAGGGCGATGCAATACAAAGACCAATATCTTGACAATCTGAAGAAAGTGTTAAGCGGCGATGCTGTAATTGCAGATACAGCTACCCTTAAAATACCTGAAGTAGAAAAATCAACAAACTAAAACAAAGCGATATGTTTACCAACAAAACCAACGGAAGCTCAAAAGAAACTGCAAGCGGAATAGCTACCATTATTGCGTCCGGCACAGAAATTAATGGGGATATCAGCAGCAAAGGTGATATTCGGGTGGATGGTACGCTCACCGGAAACATTACAACTGCCGGAAAAATTATCATTGGTCCGGGCGGTCATGTGAAAGGCGATATTGATGCCAATACCGCTGATGTGCTGGGCCGCATAACCGGTAATGTAAAAGTGGTTGAACTGTTATTTTTAAAAGGCAACTGTGAAGTACACGGAAATATTTATACCGGTCAACTGCAGGTAGATGCTACTGCTTCTTTTAATGGTGAATGCCATATGGGTGCTGCTGCTGTTTCAAAAAGTACAACTACCGCTAATGTAGTGGCCATTAAAAACGAAACGGTGCATGCCGCAGCCAACGACCAATAACAAAAAACCTTTCCGCAGTAACAAATCGTATTTAATGGAGTATGCCGGGCTGGCATCGCAGTTGATGGCTGCCCTGGGTTTGGGTGTATTTATGGGTTACAAACTGGACCGGTGGATGAAGGTTTCTTTTCCTGTTTTTATTTGGGTGATGCCCCTTGTGTTTTTAATGGCTATGTTTGTAAAAATTTTTAAAGACACATCCGGAAAAAAATGAATCGCAAACGTTTTATCCCATTATTTGGTTTGTTTATAGCTGTTACCTCTTTCGCCAATCTGTTTCGTGGTTTTTTAATGGACAAAGGCATTCAAGCAGATGTGTTGGTGATAGGTAACGGCATTATCTTTTTAGTTTCACTTCTCTCACTTTACTTTCACATCAAAGGGTTTCTGGATAAAAATGTACAGGTGTTTTTAAGAAGCGTGTATGGTTCGCTCATGATAAAAATGTTTGGTCTGGCGGCAGTGGCTGCTGTTTATATTTTAGTGATGAAGAAGGAGGTGAACAAGCCTGCTTTATTCATTTGTATGGGCTTGTACATTGCCTACACTGCTATTGAAATGAAACAGGTATTCAAATTGCTGAAAGAGCGAAAGAGCAATGGCTAAAAAGGAAGTTCCTTTACATGCGCTGGCAGCGTATATGCCCAAAGAAGCACTGGAGCCGGTGCTGCACTACCTGCATCAATACAAAATACATTTAACCATTACACGTGAGCGCAACAGTGTGCTGGGCGATTACCGCCATGCTGTTGATACCAAGAACCACCGCATCAGTGTAAATGGTAATCTCAACAAGTATGCGTTCTTGGTTACATTGCTGCATGAAATTGCACACCTGCTCACCTTTGAACAGTTTGGTAACCGCATAGCACCACATGGCAAGGAGTGGAAGAATGAATACAGTAAGATCTTAGCTCAGTTTTTATTGAAAAAAGTATTTCCTGCTGATATTGAAAAAGCATTGCTGCGTTCCATTCAAAACCCCGGCGCTACAAGCTGCGGTGAAGAACATCTGATGCGGGTATTAAAAAATTATGATGAACGACAACCGCATGAAGTGTTAGTTGAAGAACTAAAGGAAGGGCAATTGTTTAAACTCAAAGATGGGCGGGTGTTTCAAAAAGGAGAGAAGCTGCGTAAACGGCATAAAGCTGTGGATGTAAAAACGGGAGCGATGTATTTGTTTAGCGGGGTGTATGAAGTGGAAAGGGTGGAGGAAAGCCGGTAGCCTGTAGCCAATAGTTGTTAGTTCTCATACTATTATCTTCGCAACTGCATTAATCAAAGGGTTAATTTTGAAGTGAATTAGAATGGGAATGAAAGAACAATTGCAACAACTATCAGCACAACTGCAAGGGGATTTATTTACTGATACCACCATTCGCACCCTGTATGCTACAGATGCGTCTGCTTACCGGGAAATGCCTTTGGCTGTTGCCATTCCCAAATCAAAAGAAGATATTCTCCAGCTCATACAATTTGCAAAAGCAAATCATACATCGCTTATACCACGTACCGCAGGTACCTCATTGGCCGGTCAGGTAGTAGGCAATGGTATTGTGGTTGATGTGTCCAAACACTTCACACAAATTCTTGAACTCAATAAAGAAGAAAAATGGGTACGTGTGCAGCCCGGTGTGATTCGTGATGAGCTCAATCTGTTTCTTAAACCACACGGTTTATTTTTTGGCCCTGAAACATCTACTGCCAATCGTGCCATGATTGGTGGTATGGTAGGTAATAATTCCTGTGGTTCTAACTCGGTAGTGTATAAAAGTACAAGAGAGCATACACTTGAAATCACTGCCTTTTTAAGTGATGGAAGTGAAGTAGTATTTAAAACATTAAGTCTGGATGAATTTCATACTAAGTGTGAGCAATCAAATTTAGAAGGTGCTGTATATAAAAATATCCGCAGTCTGCTAAGTAATTACGATAACCAACTTGAAATTCGTAAACAGTTTCCCAAGCAAAGTATTGAACGCCGAAATACCGGTTATGCAATCGATTTGTTATTGGAAACAGCTCCGTTCACCGCAGGCAAGGAAGATTTTAATTTCTGTAAACTCATCGCCGGCAGTGAAGGTACACTCGCTTTTATTACGGAGATTAAATTAAATGTAGTACCGCTGCCACCTAAAGAAAGCGGATTACTCTGTGTGCATTTCAATACCATTGATGAAGCTTTGCGTGCCAACCTCATCGGATTAAAATATCGCCCCAGCGCCAGTGAATTGATTGATCATTATATTTTAGAATGCACCAAGAATAATATTGAACAACAGAAGAACCGTTTTTTTGTACAGGGTGATCCGGGTGCTATTCTCGTGATTGAATATGCAAGGGATTCGAGGGAAGAAATTGAAGCCATCTGCAAACAGGTAGAAGCTGAAATGCGTGCAGCCAATCTGGGATATCACTTTCCTTTATTGTTTGGAGCTGATACAAAGAAGATCTGGACTTTGCGCAAAGCCGGTCTTGGGTTGCTCAGCAATTTACCAGGCGATGAAAAAGCTGTACCTGTAATTGAAGATACAGCTGTAGATGTACATGATTTACCAGCTTATATTGCTGAGTTTAATGAAGTGCTGAAGAAACGTGGTTTGTACAGCGTGCATTATGCACATGCAGGCAGTGGTGAATTGCATTTGCGACCCATTATTAATTTAAAAACAGAAGAGGGTAACCAGCTTTTCAGAACCATTGCAGAAGATGTAGCAACGCTGGTAAAAAAATACGATGGCTCTTTAAGCGGTGAACATGGTGACGGTAGGTTAAGAGGAGAGTTTATTGAACAAATGATTGGATACAAAAATTATCAGTTGCTTAAACAGATAAAAAACACATGGGATCCACATCATATTTTCAATCCCAATAAAATTGTGGATACGCCGCCCATGAACACGATGCTGCGTTATGTGCCGGGGCAGCAAACACCTGAATTCAAAACTGTTTTTCGTTTTCATAACCAGGATGTATTGCAGCATGCGGAGCAATGCAACGGCAGCGGTGATTGCCGTAAAACCCATTTGAGTGGTGGTACCATGTGCCCATCGTTTATGGCTACACGAAATGAAAAAGATACCACACGTGCACGAGCTAATATTCTCAGAGAATTTTTAACGAATAGTAATCAACTCAACCGCTTTGATCATAAAGAAATTTATGAAGTAATGGATTTGTGTTTGAGTTGCAAAGGTTGTAAAAGTGAATGCCCCAGTAATGTGGATGTAGCCAAACTCAAAGCAGAATTTCTCCAGCATTACTATGATGCCAATGGTGTGCCGCTTCGTTCAAAGATGATTGCCAACTTTACTGCAAGTGCCCGGCTTGGTTCTATAGCACCGGGCTTGTATAATTTTTTCATGAATAACGAGCTAACTGGTTCGCTCATCAAAAAAGCAGTAGGTTTTGCTACGCAACGTCCCGTTCCTGAATTATCTAAAGAAACCTTTCGGAACTGGTTTAAACAACATGTATCTCAAAAAAAGAAGACTCTTACTGTTCCATCCTTAGCAGACAAAGGCAAGGTTTATTTGTTTTGTGATGAGTTTACCAATTACAATGATGCGCATATTGGTAAAACAACAGTATTGCTTTTGGAAAAATTAGGCTACACTGTTGAACTGCCGCAGCATCTGGAAAGTGCACGCACCTGGTTGAGTAAAGGATTATTGCGCAAAGCAAAAGAAATTGCCAATCAAAATATTGAACTGTTGAGTAAGGTAGTGAATGAAGAAACGCCTTTGCTGGGTATTGAACCATCCGCCATACTTACGTTTAGAGATGAATATCCGGATTTGGCTACTGATGAAAATCTGAAAGCAGCACAATCACTGGCCAAACATGCATTGATGGTTGATGAGTTTTTAGTAAAAGAGATACAGAAGGGTGCCATCAAAAAAGAGCAGTTTACCAATGCACTGCAGTTGATTCAACTGCACGGGCATTGTCAACAAAAAGCGGTGGGTTCAATTAATGCAACAGTAACCATTCTTTCTTTCCCTGAAAATTATAAAGTAGAAACTATTCCTTCGGGTTGTTGTGGTATGGCCGGTTCGTTTGGTTATGAAGCCGAGCATTATGATATTAGTATGCAGATAGGAGAGCTGGTGTTATTCCCTGCTGTGCGCAGTAAAGGTGATGAAGTAATTGTGGCAGCGCCCGGCACCAGTTGCCGTCATCAAATAAAAGATGGCACTGGCAAGCAGGCATTACATCCGGTGGAGGTGTTGTATAAAGCCCTTATTTAGTTTTCTGTGATAATAACTTGCTTCATCAACCTTTTTATATTTCATCGGTCTCTCTGAACGTTATTTCAAATGGAGCTGTTCGGGAGATTGCGTTTTCAACATCTGGCAGCGCCATGAGAAATCTCTTAACACTAAAGCTGTTTTGAAATAGTTAATGAATAACAAATAACAGCAGCGAATTATTACATAGAGATGTCTCATTCGTTGCTATAACGACACTCTGATTGTTTGATTTGCAGTGCAATAGTAATGTTCATTATTTCACATTCCACATAATTCTTCTGAACTCCGTTACACCCTCTTTAAAATCTTTGGGGTTGGTTGCATTTTTAATACAAGCTGAATAGAGTTGCAGCATATACAATAAATCATGGGCATTGTTTTTACTCCGTTTGCTGCGGTAATGAACAGCTTTTGAAGCTTTCGATTCTCCGGCGCTTAAATTTTTGTGTAGATGTTTTGATTCCATTGTTTCCCTGTTTGTACGGTAATGAATAATGGTAATCAAAGGATAAAGGAAAAGTTGCATGCAACTTCTTTCAGCTTTTCAAACAGGAATTGAATTTTGTAAAAACGTGTAATCGGGTACGGCTTTTCAATGGAGGATAAGTAGCTTATGGACTACAAGATTACATTCCCGGTTTAAATGCTGCAATATGAATCAGCCATTTTTATTCACAATTGCCAAATTGTGATACGGAAAACTACGATATCGGCAATAGTGACAGGGATAAATACGATGAAGTGCAATAAAAATGCTCACAACACTTGAAAGCTGTGAGCATTTTGTAGCAATTCAGTTTTTTAATTCTTATTTCTTTAATCGGCTGTAATCAAACACAATATTGCAAAACGCTTTTACTCCCACATCTAATTGACTGTCGTCAATAAAAAAATCAGGCGTGTGATGATTCGTGGCAGGACCGCCTTTGGGCATACCGCCTACATTGAAAAAGAATGCAGGCGCTTTTTCACCATAAAAAGAAAAATCTTCAGCACCTGTTGTCCATGTGCCTGCAACAATGTTTTGTTTACCTACGGAGTTTTCTAATGAAGGCAGCATCATTGTTACCAGTTCAGGTGTATTAAACGTAACTAATGTTTTTGTTTCTATTACTACTTCAGCCGTAGCGCCATTTGCCTGAGCTATATTTGTAGCAACGGTTTTTATTTTTTCCCACACTTCTTTTTGCATCTTACTGTCAAGTGTACGAATCGTTCCGCTGAAACTCACTTCTTCCGGAATTACATTTTCCCGCACACCTCCCTGAAATTTTCCAACAGTAATCACTACCGGTGCTTTGGTTAAATCAGCACTGCGGCTCACTATAGTTTGCAATCCATTAATGATTTGTGCCGAAACCATTATGGGATCAATACCCGTCCATGGTGCAGAACCATGTGCACCTTTACCTTTTACTTTAATGGTAAACCAATCGCTGCTGGCCATAAAGGCGCCACTCTTGTATTGAATTTTTCCAATCTCTGTATCAGCATCAATATGAATACCGAAGATGGCATCTACTTTCGGATTCTCCATCACACCTTCTTTCACCATCAATGCTGCACCACCTTCTTCGTTTCCCGGCGAACCTTCTTCGGCAGGTTGAAAAATAAATTTCACCGTGCCCGGTACATCTTTTTTCATACCTGCAAGTACTTCAGCCGTACCCATCAGCATGGCTACATGACTATCATGACCACAGGCATGCATCACAGGAACTTGATTGCCCAGATATTCTGCCATAACAGTTGACTTGAATGGAATATCCACACGTTCTTTAATAGGTAATGCATCAATATCTGCACGCAATGCTACCACAGGTCCTGGCTTGCCGCCTTTTAATAACGCAACAACACCTGTTTTTGCCACTCCTGTTGTTACTTCCAGTCCTAAACTTTTTAAATGGACGGCAATGTATTCCATCGTTTTAAACTCACGGTTGCCCAGCTCTGGGTTTTGATGAATATGCCTGCGCCATTCAATGACTTTGGGTAGAATGGCTTTTGCTTTGGTTTCAATTTGTTGTTGAATGGTTTGTGCTGTTGCAAACAGGGATGCACTCAACAGACACATCAACGAAAAAAGTTTTCTCATCATAAATAGTTGTTTATTATTGATAGCTCAATGTAATTGTTTTTTGGTTACCAACTGTGTGCTTATACCAGCGGTTTTGTTGGGTGAAGTAAAATCCTTCAGCAAGCGGCACGTACTTACACTTCATGGTTTGGTTTCAATAGAAGCACCGTTTTGAACGTTCAACTCTTTCCTTTCAATCATTTTGGTATTGGCATTTTTGGAGATTTTATTTTTTAACAAATTTTGTTCAACCAAATTTTTTACCTTTTGTTTTATCTAAAACTGTTTTATGAAGTATTGCATTCCTGGTTTATTACTCTGTATTATTTTCAGTTCAGCTAAAGCACAAAGAAGAATCGAGTATCCGCTATTTGTGTCTATATCGCCTGATTTAATTGTACCTAATTCAGAATTTGCTAAAACGCATAATACAGGATTTGGTGCTACTGTTTTACTTGGATATAAACTGAATAAAAGTATTGCTCCTGTTATTGCTTACAGTTATTATAATGTACCGGGCAGGAATGTTTCTGTTAATGAATTACGTGCAAGCCTGCTTACCGCCGGAGCTCGTTTATATCTTGGTAATTTTTATTTGTTGGGTAATGGTGGTGCCATCTTTACAAAAGGATATGATGATGCTACACGATTTGTTTTTGGTGTAGGTGGCGGTGATGAAATCCGTTTAAACCGAAGAAGTAAACTTGACATCAGTGTTTCTTACGAATCTTTTAATACAAGCAGCAACAACGGAATTTTTGCACTGCGTATGGGCTATACGTATTTTATCGGCAGGTAGGGTTACCTACCTTTCCCACAATAATTTTTTACCAAATACCAGTGTGTTATCTGTAAACTTGATATGGTCAAGTGCTATCATCCAGATATCTCCTCTGAAGATACCTGCCAATGGATATTTTTTTAAATAGGCCTCTTTAGCGTTTTTACCCACTGCACCCTCTGCTCTCATAAATGTGCCGGTAAACTGAATTCCTTTGGGTTTCGCCTTTACAATTTTATCAGGTAAAATTGTTCCTGAAACTTTATTGTTTTTAATTGCCTCTTCAATGTGGCGTGTATCACTGTCGCTCTTAAAAGCAATATAATTATCACCTTCTACAAATGCATAGTAACAACTGGCGCTGTGTGGCTGATTTTTTATTGAAGTAGAAATTGAAACTACAGAGTTTTCTTTGAGAAAAGCTATAATCCGCTCATCCGGTTGAAGTGTATGGGTATTATTTGACATTCTGATTCCTTTTTGTAAAACTAAAAAACAGTTTATTGATGTGTGTGATAATTATCAGCAAAAATAATGATTCAGGTGACTTATTTATACTCACCGTAAATACTACGCAGTTCATCTGCAATTTCACCCAACGTGCATTTGTTTTCCACTGCTTCAATTACTGCTGGCATTAAATTATCACTGTTTACAGCACAATCATTGATACGCTGGAGACATTGATCAACCTTTGCTGCATCCCTGTTACTGCGCAACTGTTTTAATTTTTCTGATTGCAGGGTGCGTATGCTGTCGTCAATTTTAAAAACCGGGGTATCATTCTTTTCTTCAGTTTGAAATTTATTTACTCCTACAATTATTTTGCTGCCATCTTCAATCTTCTGCTGGTATTCATACGCACTTCGTGCAATTTCATCCTGTATAAAACCCTGTTCAATAGCACTTACACTTCCACCCATGGCATCAATCTTCTCAATAAGTTCCCGGGCTTTGGCTTCCACTTCATCTGTTAATGCTTCAACAAAATAACTGCCTGCAAGCGGGTCAACGGTATCAGGTGCGCCGCTTTCAAAACCTATAATCTGCTGTGTACGTAATGCAATACGTGCTGCTTCTTCAGTAGGTAAACTCAACGCTTCATCATAACCATTGGTGTGCAGCGATTGTGTGCCGCCCAAAACTGCTGATAAAGTTTGAACTGTAACACGTGCAATATTGTTCAACGGTTGTTGTGCTGTTAAAGTACTTCCTCCGGTTTGTGTATGAAAGCGCAGCATCATCGCTTTAGGATCTGTTGCGCCTAAATCTTTCATCATATCAGCCCACATTCTCCTTGCTGCTCTGAATTTTGCTACTTCTTCAAACAAATTATTATGTGCATTAAAAAAGAACGAAAGACGTTTGCCAAATACGTTAATATCCAATCCTTTATCCAAAGCCGCTTTTACGTAAGCTTTACCATTGCTTAATGTAAATGCAATTTCCTGCACGGCTGTGCTGCCTGCTTCACGTATATGATATCCGCTTATTGAAATGGTGTTCCACCTGGGCAGCTCTTTACTGCACCATTCAAAAATATCTGTAATGATACGCATACTGGGTTTAGGCGGATAAATATACGTTCCTCTTGCTGCATACTCTTTTAAAATATCATTCTGTATGGTGCCTGCAATTTTTTTAAGATCAGCGCCCTGCTGTTTTGCTAAAGCAACATAAAAGGCAAGCAGAATAAAACCCGTAGCATTGATAGTCATACTGGTAGAAACATCTTCAAGTTTTATGCCTTTGAAAAGTGTTTGCATATCATCAATAGAATCAATTGCTACACCTACTTTGCCCACTTCGCCTTCACTTAATGCATGGTCACTGTCGTAACCAATTTGCGTAGGTAAATCAAACGCAACACTCAAACCCATTACGCCCTGGCTCAATAAATAGTGATAGCGTTTATTGCTTTCCTCAGCAGTGGAAAAACCGGCATACTGCCGCATGGTCCAAAGCTTTCCACGATACATATCAGGCTGTACGCCACGTGTAAACGGAAATAGCCCCGGGCGTTCAGGAGATATACTACCCGCATCAGCAGCAGTATATAAAGTTTTTATTTCAATTCCGGAATCAGTGAAAATCTTTTTTTCATCTGCCATAGTGTTCAGTTAAGTGTTGTAAAGTAATGAGGTACGGTGTATGAATTGCTGTTGTTTCATCAATTCCCCTGCTGATATGCATTAGCTGTTCATAAGTTCCCTGGCCTCTTTTCTTAACAATGATAGTACCACAGGCTGCAGTGATGCATTGGCATCTGCTGCCAGTAATTCTGCTACTTTTTGACCCAGTTCCAAAGCAGGAGCTTCAGGGTTCACCATGCCGGCCAGTTGATTTATGATAAAGATGTTTTGCTCTTTTAAGTTGCTCACTGCATCCCATGCCTGTGCCGATACGTACAATTGCTGACTTACATTGTATTCAAACTCTTTACGGATACTTTGTATAAGCTGCTGCTGCATTTGGGCGGCATTTGCCGAGTTTACATCAAACCGGCTCAGAAGATTTTGCAATCCGAGACGTTCGGTTAAGATGATCAAACGCTCATAAGCCTGTAATTGAAGCCGGAGAATTTCAGGATTGGTAACTCTTTTTTGAACTGTTGTTTGCATTACAGGTTGCAATTGCAATTCCTGTGTTTCCAATTCTGCCTGTTCTTGTAATTCTTTTCTTCCCTTTACCCTCAAATACCAGCCAAGAGCTATAAACAGGAGAGCGGCACCGCCAAAAAGGTAATAATAAATAGGATCCATAGATTACAAATGTAAGTGGAGTAAACCATTCGCCCAATCTGTTGTTATTTCTTAAATTTGCCGTATTATGAATAAGGTATTTACAGCATCACCGGTTACGTTTACCCATTCAGCTATTGAGGAATTAAAAAGAGTTATTGCTGCTGATAACAGCGGTAAATATTTACGTATAGGTGCAAAAGGTGGCGGATGTTCCGGCCTCAGCTATGTGCTGGAGATGGATGAGCTTAAAGAAAACGATGACTTAATTGAGATGGATGGTTTTTCTTTCATCATGGATAAAAATCATGGCCTTTACCTCTATGGTATGGAAATAAACTGGGATAACGGATTAAATAACCGTGGTTTTACTTTTTCCAACCCCAACGCCAGTAAAACCTGTGGGTGCGGCAGCAGCTTTGCAGTGTAAGCTTTTTTTATTTTAAATATCTTAGTGTTGCAGTTCGGGTAACAGACCCATTTGACGAAGCATGCTTGCTTCGTCCCACAAGTACCAAACTTTCATGATTAGATCGTTTTCAATATGCAGAACGGATACACCTTTGAATGAGATGTATTTTCCTGTAGGTGGAATGTTCATGATTTTACCACGATGATGACCCTGAGCTGTCCAGCATACTACAACCCTGCCATTGTTGTCCAAAACTTCTTCAAGTTCAAATGAAACATCGGGAAAGGCAAGCATATAATTCTGCACAACTTTCAGCAGGGCTTGTTTTCCATAGTTGAAGTGGTTACTTACATCTTCACGGGTAAAGGTATCATCATAGCATTGCAGTACCTGCTGTGCATTATGGCTGTTCCATGCAGAAAATAGTTTTTCAACGAGTTTAATATTCTTTTTCATGCTTTAAATATGTGGATTAGGTTTGTTCAGTTACAAGGTCATTATCTGTTCAATTTTACATCAGAAGAAAATACTCAATCTCAACTTTGCAAAAAATGGAACACCGGGTGTATAATGTAATTCCGTTACTTCCACAGGCTCATTTCTCAAACGGCTTGTGGTTTCAAACTGTGCTTCATTCCATTTTGTATTGAACAGGTTTTCAATAATCAATCCTATTTCATATTTTCTTTTTGTATAACTGAACGAAAAATCAGTTACAAAATATCCTTCTGCAGTAATACTGTTATCACTGTTGGCAGGTCTGTCTTTCAGATAACGATAGCGTAAGCTTCCGTTAAAACCTTCTTTGCTTTGATAACTGATGCCTCCGATACTTGTTAACTGTGGTGCCAGCGGAATAAAGTTTTCACCTTTCGCACTTTCTAAATCTCTGGCATGGGCATAGTTGATATTTACATCTGCCAGCCAGTTTTTTGCAAATTGATAACGGGCCGAAACATCAAAACCCACACGTTGTGTTTTTCCGCCTTGTTCTACTATAGCTTCATCGCCCACATACACAAATTCCTGTTGCAAAAACAAATACCAGGCAGAGGTACTGATGATGAGGTTTTTCAACGGTTTTAACACCGTACCTGCATCTGCCCCGTAAGCAGCAGGCAGTATTTGTAATCCGCTGTTTGGCACTACCACTCTTGTATCATTACTGTGAAAACCTTTGCCGGTTTTAATAAATAATTGCACTTTTTTACTCTGGTTATAAAATACATTCAATTTGGGGCTTACAATTGCTTTTTGTTGTGATGGCATAAAAGGGTTCAATGCATCAGCATATGCAAAAGAAAAATAATCTACTCTTACTGAGGGGTTAAATACCCATTTTCCGGAACTGATATTTTGTGAAGCATAAGCAAATGTGTTTACCTCTTTTATATTTCCAAGTGCTTTACGTTCAAGTACAATTTCTTTTGCAGCGGTATGCGAAAGTTCAGATTGATATGTTTTATCTGCACGCAATCCCCATCCTGCTTCGGAACTAACCGTCCAGCGGCGATAATAGTGTTTTGTCTGTAGTGAAGCATTGTAACCTATGATGTCTCTTTTTTCACGCTGGCGAATCTGGTCGCCATTAACGGGATCGTTTAAGAAAAAGGTGAAGTTGGAAAATAGATCAAACCTGTAACGTGAATAGTATAACTGTTGTGTGATGTTAAAATTTGTTTTCTGTGATTTCCATTTAAGACTGAGGTTAGAACGGCCTGTTGCACCACCTTCTGTATCATCAATTGCTCCAAAACGGCTTATTAATCCATCATTCACAGCCCGCTGTGGTATTTGTCCGCTTGCATTCCATTTACTGTCAAATACAGAAGCAATGAACTGTAAGCTGTTGTTTTCATTCAACTGCCAGTTGTATTTTCCAAAAATATTGAAGCGGTTAAAATGCTGAGGGCTTTGAAACGGCCCGTTGCTGTATAAATATTCAGCAGCAATGTAAGCATGGTGCTTTTGTTTATTCATTAATTGAAACATTCCCAGTGTGCGTATGGTTTCAAACATACCTGCTTCCACCTGTATACGATTCTGTTCAAGTTTGTTTTTTGTTTCAAATGCTGCATAACCTGCTGTGTTAAAATTTCCCTGATCAGCATAATAAGGACCAGTACCATAATTAATATTTTTCACCGTTTCGGGAATGAGAAAATGCAAATCAGCATAACCCTGGCCGTGTGCATGGCTCACCATGTTTACAGGCATGCCATCAACTGTAATGGCAATATCAGTACCATGATCAATATCAAAACCACGAAGAAAAATTTGTTCAGCTTTGCCGCCGCCCTGGTGCTGTGCAATAAAAAGACCCGGTACATAACGCAGCAGTTCCTGTGATGATTTTGCAGGGCGAAGATTCAGATCAATTTTACTTATACTGTTGTAAAATGGTTTGTTACTGCCCGGAGCAGCTACTACTACTTCAGTTAAATTAAGTATGGTTGATTGTAATTCGATTGTTGTAGTTGCAGAAGTATTTAACAGTAGTTCTCTGCGTTCGTAACCAATTGCTGAAATTGAAATAAATGTGTTGGCTTCTTTGAGCTGTGCAGTAAATACGCCGTCTTTATCTGTAAGTATACATGTTTCATTATCCAATTTTATCACAGCATATTCAATCGGTTCTTTTGTCTTTGCATCGATAATCTTTGCTGTAAGCGGAGATTGTGCTGATGATGCAGCTTGGTATAAAAACAGCAGCAGGGTTAAAACTATCTTTTGCATTGTTTTGAATATTAGAGGTTTTGATTTCTGAAGTTTTGTTCAAACAGGGGTCCCAGTTCCACAAATGCAGAGGATACTTCTTTTAAAAAGTGTTTAGCTTTTTTATTATTGTTATTTGCTTTATAAATGAGGGCAAGATGATATTGAGCTGAAGGTTCAAAGCATTTATTTTCTACGTAGCCCGTTGCAATACGCAGGGCTTCTTTGATGTTGCCCTGCCTGTAATGAGCCCAGCTCAGTAAATCATACGATTGCGGTGTAGGTCTGTTGCGAATTTCTTTTTGAGCCAAAGCCATGGCAGCAGAATTGTTTTCTTCTGACAAAATATCAAAGAGGTAGGTATTATACATATCACCATACTCAGGTGCTGTTACCTGTTTAATAAACGAAGCTGTATATGCTTTGCTAAGCTCTTCATTGTTTTCATATGCTGCAATTTCTGCCAGCAGTAAATCATAATCGGGTATGTGATGTACTTTTTTAAGAAAGTGCAGAATTTCTTTGGCTGCTTTTGTGTTTTTTTCATAAGAGTAAGCCAGCCATGCAATACCTTTTAAGGAGTGATAATTTTCTGAATCAAACCGTAGCACATCAAGATAACACTGATAGGCATCTGTAAAACGATTGGCATGGGTATAAAAATCGCCTAAATTACTTTTAATCCACAGCCAGGCCGCCTTATCATTGATAACACTAACTTTATCCAGTGCCTGCTCCATCAATAGTACAGCTTGCTCTAAATTTCCTCTGAAGTCACTAAGTTTTGCCTTGCGAATGAGTACTTCAAACGTATTGGGGTTTTGATAGCGGTTTAAAAGGCGCTCAGCTTCATAGCTGTTACCCAGTTCCAGCTGTGTATCAAATTGCTGAAGGAGGGTATAGCCAAGATTATCGCCCAGTTGAGCAGCACTGTCAAGGAAATATTTTGATTGCCAGAACTGATGTTTGGTAATGGCATTAGCAGCAAGGTTTCTGTAAATGCCTGATGAAAATTTTTTTTGAATCCTGTTGGCAACTTTATAAAAACTATCAGCTTTATGCACTTCCTTTATATTTCCTGAATACTGAAAACGTTTTGCATACAATCCTCCCAGTTTTGTTTGTGCACCAAAGTGTGAACCGTCTTCCTTAAGCTTTTTGCTCCAGAAAGAAATTTCTTTATCAATGAGAATGAGATTGTCAGTTGTTGCCCGCAAAAACTCTTTATAATCATCAGGATTGGTTACCGGTGTATGTTTATTGCATGCACTTGAGCAAACGCAGAGAGTAATTGCAAGAAAATAGTAATGAAACTGTTTCATGATTGCCGGTTTGTGTTTTGATTTTGGTTTATTCTTTTTGTTTGGGAAAAGCGAAGGCTTACGGGCCTTCGCTGTAACCAAAACCAACCAACTAATGCGGTGTAGCTAAGTATGGGAAAGACGAAAGAAAAGGTTTATCGTTCGCATTTACTTTATCACTGGTAAGACCGGGATTTGCTGTACCATTAGGACCACCAAAGATGAGCAGCAATTCTGTATCAATCACATCATCAGCCAGCGTACGCCCTGTTAATACGTTTGTACCATCAAAGAAAGTAGTTACTCCTGTTTTTGAAACGGTGAGTACATCTGTAACCAATGCACCGGTAAATACATCTGCATTCATGCCGAGTGCGTTTGTAGTATAACCGGGGTTTAATTCAAGCAGGCGGGTTTTGAACTTTGCGCCAAACTGGGCATTCATTTGCGAGGGAATAGTGGTATTGAATGCATCTTTTTCTGCGCTGCTTACAAATACGGTGTTAATAGCAGGGCGGGCCATCTGATCAGCCAGCTCATAGGTTCCAAAGTTTTCTTCAGGTTTTGGGTTGTCTTTCTTTTTACATGCTGCCAATACCGCTACTGACAGAACGAAAAAGCAAATAAAGTTGTAAGAAATGAATTTATACTGTTTCATATTTTTTGTATTTGAATATTAATGAATCGTGTAATTAGAGTTTTTTCTTTGTTTCCAGCCAGATGTTTACTGAGTTTGATGTACCAAGCATTGACTTAGGTACTTCTACCACAATGCTCATTACGTTTGTGCCTTTAAAAAAGTCAGTTCCTGGATTATTAAAGCCGGTAGCAGTACCACCGAGTATTTTTCTGAACTGCTCGAGGTCAAAAAAGAACGGATCGTCACGTGGACCTGCAAAAGCTGTAATGCCTTTACCTGTAGCCACTTTAGCAGCTTCGCCATACTTTGTAATATCTACTTCAACACTCAGTTGGTTATTAACAATAGTGCTTTGTTTGCCTGTAGCAGCAGGTTTATAAGGCCCGAAGATTTTCATTTTGCCATTGCGTGGTATTGCCTGTATTACCAAATCTTCAACAGCATCACCATTGGTGTCAATGTTAAATTCTACAAGCGTGTTTTCATCAAATCTGGCAGTGGCAGATGCGGTAGGAGAGAGTAAGCCCTGAACGTTACCAACAAAAACAAGATTGTCAGGATTCTGAGCACGAAATCCATATACATCTGTAATATCTGTAGAGGCGCCTGTAACTGCAGGTGCATCCACATGGTCAGCAGCGTAAATAATACTGCCTGTAACAGCAGCCACCAGTAAAGCGGCGCCAAGAACGAGTTTTGTTTTTTTCATTTTTTTTGATTTTTGAATAAATAATTTGATGCTGCAAATATGTCTTCTGCTATTGCTCATGCACAAGACCAGAAACTGTTCATTTGTTGTTCACTTTTTTTAAGGATAAAAAAAGCAGCGCCAAGAAAAGCGCTGCCTGTCAAATCAAACATAATCTGCAGTTATAATCCTAAGTAGTAATCATAACCTCTTTCTGCCCAGTAATCAGCGGGCCTATCACTATCAAAATACATGGTGCCGATGCGGTTAATACTTTTTATACCAAAAAGTTTGATTTCATACACATCATTGCCCCAGTAGATAAGAATTCCACTCCAAATCATCAGCATCAGAAGAGGTACATTTATCAGGTGAAACCATCTTGTGGCCAATTTATGTTCCTGTACAATCAGTTTTGCATTTGGTTAAAAAATTTTAAAATAGCAACAGCAAAGGAATAATCCTTTGCTGTTGTTAGAAGGGTGTTTACTTAGGTATAGAAACGGCATCGGTTACATGAATCACACCATTACTTTGAAATACATCTTTAATTGTGATTACAGCTATTCCGCCTTGTTCATCAGTAAGCATAATTTTTGATCCTTTGATTGTGGCGGTGAGCATACCTCCGGCAACTGTTTTGAATGTGTATTTGCCACCACCTTTTTTAATTTCAGCAGCAATTGATTTTGCATCCCAGCGGCCCGCAACAACATGATAGGTCAGGATTTTTGTAAGCAGGTTTTTGTTTTCGGGTTTTAGTAATGTTTCAAC
>CAYPBV010000037.1:0-26477 GCA_964409025.1 uncultured Chitinophagaceae bacterium
GTAGAAAACAATAGAATTGTGCTGAAAGCCGCTACCAGTAAGGATTTGAAACTCAAAAGACGCATACCCGTTCTGAAATTTGGCGCAAAGATAAGGGTGCACGCCTTAAAAAAAGGGGAGGAAACGGGGAAAGTTGAAAAAAGTTATTCAGGGGAATCAAGGCCCATTTGACGACGCTGTTCTTTAATTTTTTCCAGTTCAATAATATCATTTTTATCCTTGGGTCGGGAAACCGCCTTTTTGTTGGCCAATAAATGATTGATGTGCAGGAAAGGGACTTTTATACCATCGAGGTCGGCAATCGAGGCCGCTGATAAACATTCATCAAAGGAAAGGTTTTCAATGCCTTTCATTTCCGTCATAATATCAAGCACTACACCGTTGCTCAGATAAAACTGTGTCCAACCAGGCAGAAACTGCATGGTTTCAACAGATTCAAAATCGCCATACTCTAATTCAATAAAGGCTTTACGCAGGTTTTGTCTGTTCTCCAACGTGTCTTTCAACCACAAATCTGCATCCTCTGTAGCTCGTGTATGGCCGTGAAGGTTTACGGCAAATCCGCCCACCATTATATATTGAACATGATTTTTGTTTAAAACTTTCCACAACTCCAGAAAGCCATCATCATAGATATCCATTCTTACTCTTGAATGTTTTTGTGTGTAATTTTTGCAGAGGATAACATTTTGCCGATACGCATCATTTTGCAAAACAACCTGAATTTTTCCATATCACTCATAAGAATTGCCTGCCTGATTCTTTGCACTTCATTTTCTTCCTGCTTTTCATAAGGAACAAAACTTTCAGAAACAATCACCGGCTTTTTATCATTAATATCGTAGGGCTTATTATTCACTACCTGCAAGTTAAAAAATCTTCACGGCTTTTTATAGTTGAAAAAATCAAAGATTTGCCAAATCAAGCCATCGCTTTTGCAAACTGCATATTATATAGCTTGGCATAATGACCGTTTTGCTGCAATAACTCCTCATGTGTACCTGCTTCTTTAATCTCACCTTTATCCAGCACAATAATTTTATCTGCTTTGCGGATAGTGGAAAGACGATGGGCAATAACGATGGACGTTCTTCCTTCAATTAATGTATCAATGGCATGCTGAATCAATTGCTCTGATTCTGTATCAATAGAGGAAGTGGCTTCATCAAGGATCAAAATAGAAGGATTGTAGAGCAGGGCACGCATAAAACTGAGCAACTGTCTTTGTCCCTGGCTGATGGTAGCACCCCGTTCCATTACATTATAATCATAATTACCCGGCAATTGCTTAATAAAATCATGCATGCCGATAAGTTTGGCAGCTTCCATCACTTTTTCCCGGGGAATTTCAGGGTTGAGCAATGTTACATTATCAGTTATACTGCCGGCAAATAAAAAAACATCCTGCAGCACCACACCAATTTTGCTCCGTAACGCATCAGGTTCAAATGATGTAACAGCATTTCCATCAATCAAAATACTTCCTTTCTGTATTTCATAGAGGCGGTTGAGCAAGCTGATGATGGATGTTTTACCACTGCCTGTATGCCCCACAAGCGCAACTGTTTCACCCGGGTTGATGTTGAATGAAACATTTTTCAACACCCAGTTTTCATCAGCATACGCAAACCATACATTGCTGAATTCAATTTTACCATTGGTGATTTGTGCAGCATGGTTATAACCCTGAGCCGGAGGATTTAATGAATCTTTATTATCTAAAACCCCAAACACCCGTTCACTGGCCACCATGCCCATTTGCAAAACATTAAACTTGTCTGCAATTACACGTAATGGGCGAAATAACATATTGAGCAATAAAATAAATGCCATTACTTCTCCGGCCATTTTTGTACCGTTTGTATTTACATTGCCAATTGATTGTCCTGCTCCATACCAAACCAATAAGCCCAGCGAAACTGCCAGAATGATTTCCACCACCGGAAAGAATACTGAATAAGCAAAGATGGCATTAATGTTAGCATTCCGATGTTCTTTGTTAATGGTATTAAACTTCGTAAACTCTTTGTCTTCAACTGCAAAAGCCTGCACTACCTGCATGCCTTGTATATGCTCCTGTACAAACGCATTGAGTGCAGCTACTGCATTACGTACACGATGAAAACTTTTGTTCACACTTTCTTTAAAATAATACGTGGCAATGATGAGTATGGGAAAAGGAATTAAACACACCAGGGTCAATTGCCAGTTCATCACAAACATGGTAAACAATACAGCGATGATGGTAAGTAAATCGGCAAGTATGGGAATAAACCCTTCTGCAAAAATATCACTGATAGTTTCAATATCATTCACTGTTCTGGTAGTAAGTGTACCGATGGGCGTTTTATCAAACTGCCGCATGTTGAGGTGCAGAATTTTTTGGAAAACCTGTGTACGCAAATCCTTTACCACGGTTTGTCCCAGCCACGCTGTAAAATAGGAAAACAGAAAGCGAAGCCCTGTTTCAATGATGATGATGCCAATTTGAATGATAGTTATAACAATGAGCATTTGCGCCACATTGTTCTGGATGTACTCATTCACCGTTTTATTGATGAGCCAGGGACGAAGGGGGGACATCACCGCCAGTACTATAGCCAGCACAATAGATGCATGATACCTTTTTTTATAGGGTACAGCATAAGCAAGAATGCGCCGCAATAAACTGAAGTCGAATAATTTTTTTTTGCCTGTACTATCACTCAAAGCCTTTCAGGTTTAATGGACAAAGTTAAATGCTTTGAAACTTGTAAAAGAAATCTGTTGTTGATGGGAGATGCAGTGGATGAACGGTTTTTAAATGTATTTACCAATGAGTTACAAATTCTTTACCACTTCCTCCGCCAATCCAAAACTCAGCGTCATACCTGCGCCACCTAAGCCATTGAGTACATACACACCTGCTTCGGGTGAAAAAAATAATTCCGTATCTCCGTTAGTGAGTTTGGGATAAATACCGTTCCAGGTTTCAATTACACGCCATTCTTTGAATTGCGCAAAGCGTTTCAGATAATCCAAAATCATTTCGTTGATAAAGGCTTTATCAAAAGGGTCATGGGTACTGCCATATTCATGAGAGTCACCCACTGTTAATTCACCTGAACCATTTTGTGATACCATTACATGAATGCCCCAATCAAGATAATCTCTCATTTCCATTTCATACTTCGCTTTCAATTCATGCAACGATTGGGCTACTTTAAAACTATTGTAATGAATGAGTGATAATCCCCCGCAAAGTGCAGGTCCAATGCGCCAATCGTTAGGCTGAGCAGCCACACGCATCATTTGCAGTTTGCATTTTGTGAGCGGATATTCGTTAAATGATTCTGGATAGAGCGTTTCAAAATCAGTACCGCTGCAGATGACTACAATATCTGCCTCAAACTGTTCCTCATTGCCAATATACACGGTACCGTCAGAAATATAACTCACACATTTATCCCAATGAAATTCTACATGAAACTTTTCTTCTAATGCAGCGGGCAAAGCAGCAATTGCTTCACGTGGGTCTACTATCAATTCATCAGCACTGTATAAGCCGCCTTTCAAATTTGCGGACACTGCAGCTTCTGATTTTTGCAAAACTTCATCCTTATTCATCAGTTGCACAGGACGGTCTTTTTGATAAACCTCATACAATTCATGTAGCACTGTCCATTCAGTTTCATTATAAGCCAGATGCAAACTTCCAACTGCATCGCTCCAGAAAGCACCTGTATCTGAAAATTCTTTCCAGATACTTCTGCTGCGTAATGCACGTTCATATAATTCACCCTCCGGCTGACCAACGGGCCACACCATTCCGAAATTGCGAACAGAGGCACCTACTGCTTTACTGCTGCGTTCAATAACTTTCACACTAAATCCTTTTAATGCCAGTGCACGTGCAGTAGCTAAACCCACAATGCCTGCACCAATTACAATTGCATTTTTGCTACTCATAATAAGGTGATTTGTTACGGAGATATTTTTTGTTAAAGTAAGAGAGCGAAAAGAACGTTCCTGCAATGCCAATGATGGCGCATAGTAATGCTGCATTGCTGTAAAACGATGACCAGTTAGCTTCAATATGCAACAGTTCTTTACTGAGCATAACCAGCACACTTCCTAAATAACCAAACGCATCTGCTATGTAAATTAAAAAACCAACATTGCCGTTGATTTTAAACGCAGCAATCATGCGTTCAAAAAAAATACAGTTGAATGGAATATAGGCCATGTACAAACCCATGCCCACCAACTGCATCCACAACGCACCATCCAGTATATTATATTTAAAAAGAAATGAGGAAATACCGGCTAATAAAAATCCTGCAAGTATCACCAGATGAATCAAACGAAATGCTTTCATATTTCTGCGAACCAATACCAGCAGGCTCATAATGAGAAGTACTACAATGGATGTGATTGTTTCAGTTGAAGCAAAAATTTTGTAGTTGCTGCCGTAACCCAAATCATTCCAGATATTGCTCATAAAATTATCACGCAGGTCACGGATGATGGTGAGAAAAGCATAGGTAGCAGTAATCATGATTAAGCCACCGCCAAATAACTGCAATACTTTTTTACGGTCACCCCCCGTCATACTTACACGTTTGGTTCGTTCTTGTTCATCATCGGCCGAAGGAGCGGGAATTTTTTCAAGTAAATAAATAAAGAGGGTAAGCGGTAATGCAAAAATCAGCCCTGTAAAAAATGGCATCCATTGCTCGCTCACCTTCCATTCTACCAATAACCATTTAGCCACACTGCGTGTAAAGCCACCGGCAAAAATAAAGCTCACGGCCATGGCTGAGCCAATGAAATCCGTTGCTTTTCTGCCTTCTACATAACTGAATATAATACCCCACATAAAACCAAGTACAAATCCATTTACCAAAAAGCAGAATAATCCTGCTAACGGTGGCAGTAAGGCGAAGAGCAATAAACTGAGCCATGCTATGCCAATTAATACTGCACTTGTTTTCCACCGCCCCATGCGTTTTAATTCAGAAATAAACCTGATACCATAAAATTTACTGAGCATATAACCGATAACCTGGAAAATAATAAGCAGTGTTTGATAACGGATGCCCCAATATTCTAACTCTCCAAAACCTGCAACTGTAAACGGTTTACGATAGGCATATACAGATGCGTAGGTTAAAAACGCAATCAATGCCGCATACAAAGCCGTTTGAATTTGTTTGGATGAAAGCGAAGCAGATGTAGAAGTATGTTTTACACTCACGCTCATAAAATTAAGGAAGGAAGCTCATGTAAGCTGTCAATAATTTTATCGGGGTTATATTGCTGTAATGCTTCTCTTGTGTATGCACCTGTAGTAATGCCAATCACCAAACCGCAACCTGCATTTCTTCCCTCCAATACATCCACTTCCGTATCGCCTACTTTTACAACAGTAGCTGCCTCATTAATATTGAATCGTTTCATCAATTCCTGAATCATATAAGGATGCGGTCTTCCTTCAGGTACTTCATCACTTGCAATCGTATCATCCACCACATTAACTTTTTGCCAGTTGAGTTGTTCCAGCAATACATCTGTGATGGCTCTTGTAAAACCTGTGTTCAGTGCCACTTTGATGTTTTGACTGCGAAGTGCTGTAAACACATCTTCAGCAAAGGGAAGCGGTTGCAGGGTTTCATCTGTTTTATAAAAATCAATTATGTTTTGTGTAAACTGTTCATGAATCGTTTCCATTAATGCCTCATCAACAGTGTGAAATTTCTGCAACAGTATTTTAATGGCTTCTTTTTTACGCCAGCCCATTACTTTGTTTACCTCTTCAACAGGAACAGTAATGTTGTGCAGTGCTAAAGCATTGATAAAGGATTCAGCCACGTTTCCTTTGTCACGAACTGTTGTACCTGCCATATCAAAAACAACAAGAGAGTAGTTAGACATATTTTTAGTTTATAATTTTAAACCCACCCCTTACAATCAGTGGTTCTGTTTAAGATTCTGCCGCCCCTCCATGGAGGGGATACACAGCTACACGTTAACGTTTAAAATGTTACAGGTGATGGCTGCTCTGTTAAATGACGAATGATTAATTGATGATAGGCATTTAAATCACCAGGTTCTATTGTTTCATCTTTTGCCAGTTCATCAATCCTGCGCATAGCAATCATTTGTTCAAACAACGGATTACCTTCAAAAATAAATGCTTCGTCTTTGCTCATCTTTCCGCCCTGGAACTCCAGTGTTTTTTTACTCGTATCAGACAGTTGCTTATAATAGCTTTCATCTTTACAGGTAAGGTAGCGTTTGGCACTCACATGCGCCTCCACCAATTCAATCAATCGCTCAGAAAATTTTCTGTTGCGTAAAAATGCGGCACCTATTTTTTCATGATTCATTACACCATAATTATCCATCACTTCTACCTGGTGTTGTGCAACGCATATATGCCCGATGTCGTGCAGAAAGGCAGCCAGTATCATTTCTTCATCACAACCCTGCTTTTTTGCAAGTTCTGCACTCTGGCAGGCGTGCTGCAGTTGTGTAACGGCTTCACCATAATACTCATTACCGCCGTGTTTTTGATACAGTTCCATAATTTCATCAGCATAGCTGATGGCTTTTTCTTTATTCATTGCGCATAATTTTAAAAACTGAAAACTATAATGGTAGTATCAACTCAGTGTTACTAAAACATGAATTGTATATGAAGCCAAAGACTCCGGCCATAACCATTAATACCGCTGCCATGTGTTCGGTAATCTTTGTTAAACAGATTCTGCAAGCCTGTTTGCACCCGTATTTTTTTCAACTCATAACCAACTAACGTGTTAAACACACTAAAACCCGGCGTGCCTCCCGGCGGTATGCGATTATCATCTTTATCTCCCTGCGCCAGGCGGTTTTGTTTGGATGCAAACCAATATTCAACCGCTGCAAACCATTTGTTGTTTGTGTAAGTGCTGCGGAGTCTTCCATTAAATGGCGGAATGCGGCGCAGGGGCTCATTGCGTGTTTTGTTTTGCCCGTAAGCATAAGCCAGGCCGCCTTGTAAACGCAAGCCTTTCCCAAGTTCAACATCCGCCTCTGCTTCGGCACCACGTATAAAAGCACGGTCAGTATTTTCTTTCATATACACATTATAACCGCTTATTTGCCGGCCTTCCATTTTCACTCTTGTAATAAGCTGTTGCAATTGCATATAGAAAGCAGCAAGAGTAAGATTGAATATTTTGCTACGGTATTTGTAACCTGCTTCATAATTGTACGAACGTTCAGGGTTCAAGTTATAAGCAGGAATTTCATAACGAAAATCAACAATACCCAGCGTGCCCATATCATCCACATTGGGTGCACGAAAACTGTTGTTGAATGATGCAAAAAGAAATTGATGTGATGTGATATTGTAAACAAATCCTGTATTAAACACAAAGGCAGAAGGATTGAGTTGTACTTTTCCTAAACTGGTATCGCTGATGCCGATGTTAAACATATTATAACGGATACCACCGTGCATACGAAGCTTTCGCCTCTGCAGTTGGTGAAGGGTAAATAAGGAATAATTACCGTACAATGATGCATCAGGGTACAAACCACGTTTTGAAACTGTTGCCTGTGTTATGATGTTGATGTCATCTCTTGTACTGTTCACTTTATCCAAATACAAATCTATTCCTGAGCTGGAAGTCCAGTGTTTATTGTAAACAGATTGTACATCGGTTGTAAATCCAATGGTATTTACTTTGTCAAATTCTTTTCGTAAAACGGTGCTCCCGATTTTCTGACTGTTTCTTCCTTCTTTTGTTTGCTGATGTGAGGCAGTAAGTTCAATTACTTTAATAAACGGATTGCTGTTGGTTATTTTCAATTTTACATAGGAAAGCATACGCTGCTGCGGATTCATTTCATTGAGCAAAAAGTTTTCCAGTTTCACTCTGTGAAATACGGGAACGTTATGCTGTTGCAGCAGATGATGTGCAGCAATTAATTCCATATTTTGTTTGAGTAGAAATTTCAGCTTTATATCATAAGCCAGTTCTTTGTACCCGCTTGGGTTTTGAAAGCCCGTTGTATCGCCGCCCAAAATGTTTCCGAAGTTCCTGTACGTAATACCACCTGTTGCTGCAAATTTGCTGCTGCTGTAATTGAATTCACCCCTGCCTGTTTGTTCCATGCCGGCACTCATGAATTTCGCCTGTGCAGTACTGTTCCATTTTTTTGTTTCGTTCAATATTGCATCTTTCGTAAGTACCTGTATGGTGCCACCCAATGCATCAGACCCATATTGCACAGAGCCTGTACCTTTCAATACTTCAATTCTGTCAATGGTAAACATATCAATGGTATTGAGGTATTGATTGGGACCATAACGAAACGTAGAATTGTTTAACCGGATACCATCCACCAATATCAATGTTTGATTACCTGTTAATCCACGAATAAAAGCTGAACCACCGCCATGATTTGTTTTTTGTACAAACACACCCGTTATCCCGTTTAATGCTTCAGGAGTAGTGCGTGGTTGAAAGCGGTTGAGTTCTTTTCGAGTGATGGTATTGGTTACATAGGAAAGTTGTAGCTCCTGTTGTTGTGTCCGTGCTGCCGTAATTACTACTTCTGACAGTGATTTACCCGTTGTGTCTTCCTGTGCAAAAAGACAGGAAGAAAAAAGAAGTAAGCAACAGATGAAGAGGCACGATGATTTCATCTTGAATGGTTCCTTATTTTTTACTTTTCTCTTTCTTCTCTTCTTTCACTTTGTCATCATCATCTTCTTCTATTGTTTTTACAAAGGCGCTTCTTCTTGGCGCAGGCATTACGCTGTACTCACCTTTTACTGCTTTCCAGATTACTTCACTGAAAATCATATCAGGAATGCGGTCTTCTTTAGTGAAATCAAAACTTTCACTCAGTTGACTCCACGCAGAAACTTTTTGATTGACCTCATTCAAATCTACATCAGGCACAACGGATGAAAATGGTGTAAGAGTGGGAGTTGATGAAAAACATCTCCACATGGGAGTAGCTGCTGCATCGTACTGTGTCATAGGCGGCAAACCCAAAATCAATTCTATGGTACGCAGCATGGAAGAGGTTGAATACATCGTATGGTCTACAAAATTTCTTTTTACAAATCCCCCTGCTACATACGCTGTTGTACGATGTGCATCTACATGGTCGGGTCCGTTTTGTGCATCATCTTCTACAATGAAAATGGCTGTTTCTTTCCAGATGGGGCTTTTGCTTAAATACTCCACAAACAAACCCACTGCCCAATCATTATCTGCTACATGTGCAAATGGAGTGGGGCGACCAATACGCAATCCTTCTGTATGGTCATTAATAAAACGAAGCGAATTGAAACGTGGCACTGCATTTTGTGCAAGTAATGAATCAAACTCTCTTTTCCATTGAAAGAATCTTGTAGTATCTCTTACACTTTCATCCCAACTGGTGAAGTAGGGGCAGAAATGATTTTCCAATACGGGAATATTGGCTTTATAATCATCAGCAAACTCACCATAGGTTCTGTAGCTGATGCCTGCACGCTTGCAAAAATCCCAGATGAAACCCATTTTATTGTTTGCAATTTCTCTTGTGCCTTCTGCATCGTATGTACCACCACGGCCACCATAACTGGTAACCCAGTTTTTTTCCAGATAATCATTGGCATTGGCACCCAGACTCCAGTTATGACCATCGGCACTTACTTCACCATCTACATAAAAATTATCAAGCAAAACAAATTCCTTTGCCAGTTTGTGTTGATTGGGTGTAATACGTTCACCAAACAATAACAAACTTGTATCACCATTACCGCCGGGTACATCAGCAAGTACCTGGTCGTAGGTTCTGTTTTCTTTAATAATGTAAAAAACATACTTGATGGGAGATGGGTCGCCCACTTTCATGGGAATAGGATTGCCCGCTTCACCTTCAGCATTGGTTTCTTTCTCTTTTGTGTAAGGTGTGTTTTTATACACCTGTTGCGAATAAGTGGAAAGCAAGGCATCTGACGGTACATCAATAATACTCATCGTTCCTTTCATCAATCCTCCGATGTATTGTACTTCCTGTTTTTTAGTAGGGTCGGCTTTTTGATACAACACCTGTTCTCTTCTGCGTGCCGGATTAGGACCGTAGGGATTGGCATAACTTTCAAATCCTTTGCCATTGCTCACAAATATTTTTTTGCCGATTACTTTTACATTGGTTGGATACCAGCCTGTTGGAATAAAACCTTTTGATTTACTGAAGCCGGGCACACTCACATCAAACACCGCCAGGCAGTTATTATCAGCATTGGCTATGTACAATGTTTTTTCATTTGTGCTTAATGCCAATCCATTACTGGCGCTTCCCTGTGGTGCATTGGGGTATAAGGCAGCATTTAATACTTCCAGTACTTTCTTTTGTTTGGTATCAATAACGGAAACGGAATTATCATTTGCATTGGCTACGTATAAAACAGTTCCTGCTCTGTTCAGTAATAATTCATTAGGGTTATCGCCCACTGCTATTTCACCCGTAATGGTTTTGGCATCCACATCATACACCAGAACCTTATCTCTGCCCCAAAGAGAAATAAAGAGTTCTTTTTTATTGACTGATAAAACGCAGCTATACGCTTCAGCCCCGAGTTTTTGTTCATGAATAATTTTTTTATTGTTGAGGTTGATAACATAGAGTGTAAAATTATCTTTGGTAACTACATACATGATTTGTTTTGCATCATCTATTTCTATCCCTGCCGGTGAAATTTTATTGGGCCATTTAGCACCAAGTTTAACGGAATCGCTTAACTGAAGTTTATTATTGATGATGGCATATTTCAAAATCCAGTTGTCATTACCACCGCCGGCATATAAAAACTTTTCATCGGCACTGAACTTTAATCCATACCATGATTTGGGAATGATAACCCTGTCCAGTTCTTTTTCTGTTACAGGATTAATGAGTTGAATACTTTGGGTGCTCTGTCCGTTATTAGTAACTGCCATAAGTTTTTTACTGTTGCTTACCGCAATGTTTAAAGGTAAATCGCCCAGGGGTAAACTTCTTCCTGCAGGCGAAAGTTTCCAGCCGTTAGGAAGTTGTACCTGTTTTTGAGCAAATAACAAGTTGCTGAAAGTAAAAGATAAAAGTAGCAGTACATTAAATCGTTTCATGTTGATTTGATTAAGGGGAGAAAAAGGTAAAGCAATTTAATCGCTTGAAAAAATTGCTTTACAGATTTGATATTATTTCTATGTGATTATTTGCTCAACATTTCGCTCACAGGCTCTGCAACTGCTTTAGCTGATTTGAATGTAAAACCCAGAAAGGAAGCAATGGTTGATGCTATTTGTTTCTGGTAAAGCTGCCCTTGTGTTTTCAATTCGCCTTTTGCCTCTGTATCTGGCCCCATTACGGCCATCCATATCTGTCCTGCATCAGGAATCTTTGCACCATGACTGGTCCATTGTTCTTTTTTTGCATCACCACGTCCATGGTCAGTAGTAATGATGATGGTTGTTTTGTTTTTGTAATAAGGGTCAATCTGTAACCAGCCCCATAAGTCGGCAATGAGTTGGTCAACCATGTATGCACTGTGCAGGTACATATCATATTTACCTCCATGTGCAAAATCATCAGTTTCATCAAAACCAATATACAGCACACGTGGTTTGTAGGTTTTTAAATATTCCTTTGCAATGTAAAACGTAAGTAAATCAGGGCGAACACCATCACCCAAAAAGCGGGGAGCATTCATCTGCATTTCATTAAGCAGATTAAATGTGGGAGAATTAATACTGATTTTTTCAAACGCACTGTTTACATATACTTTACTGCGCTCTTCGTTTAATATCCATGGAAATACATCCCAGGAAGTAAAAGCAGCTACTTTATTTTCAAATCCTTTTTGTTTGTTGATGAACTCCAGCACATTTTCATTTTTATTCCAGCGTTTATCATTGGAGTTAACAGCAGTATCAGGAATACCTGTAAAAATTTCATTGTAACCGGGATAGGAAAACCAATATGGATTGGCATTGTTTACAAAATTGTTATGCCACCGGTTGCCATATAACTGACCTTGGAGTGCAATGGTATTCCAGAAAAAAGGGAGTAATTTTTTTCTGCGTTCATCAGCTGTTGCTGCCCAAAACTTTTCCTGCAGTCCCTTTTTATCTTCTGTGAATTTATCATGGTTAATGAGTACACTATCTGCACCTGCAAAAACTTCCTGCCAGCGAAAGCCATCGAGTGTAATGATGATAACGTTTTCTGTTTTTTGTTGTGCAGTTGTTTGCAATGCACAAAAAATAATGAGTAGTAAAATGATTCTGTTCATAATAAAATGTTTTAAAAAAGAGCGGAACCGTGAGCGGTTCCGCTGATGTCTGTTAATAAACGACTATTGATTATGAGAAAAAACTGCCTTATTTGTTTATCCATAATTCACCACCTACAACATCCTGTCCGCTGAACTGGCGGTCAACTGCAGCTTTCCAGTTGGCATTGTTTACGTTTTGCTCTGCTACAGGATAAGTCCATCTTTTAGGTAATACACCGCCATTACCAATACCGGCACCCACTGAGAAGGTGGGCACACCTGTTCTTCTCTGGTTAAAGAATGCTTCCCAGCCTGAGTTCATAAAGAAGGCTAAATATTTCTGTAATAAAATTTTATTCAATCCGGCAGCACCTGCTTCATACCGAACTGATGATTGATTGTAATAGGTATTGAAATCAAAATTGTATACAGAAGTTCTGTAGTCAGCAAGATTGGTAGGATTTCCACTTCTCAGGAAATAAAATGTATTGTTTCCATTTGTAATACCATAAAACTTAATCATGGCATCAATTCCGTTTCTGTACCATTGCTCCGCATCACCTGTAGCCCAGCCACGGTTAATGGCTTCTGCAATATTGAAACACATTTCAGGATAACCTACAATGATACCTTCTTCTGCAGTAAACGTTCTGTAGTAACGGTAGCGGCCAATTAAGCTGTACAAACCACTCTGTGCTTTGTTTTCCATATCCGTTTGATTTTCGGCAGTAGGGCTTCCTACAAAAGCACGGAAATCGGTTAAGCTCCAGCCATTCTGGTCAATCAACTTATAAGCAGGCTCGCAGGTAACAAACACACGTGGGTCTTGTAATGCTGTAAGATTACTTACCCAGGTACCTGCCATGTTCAAACGAAGTGCATCAAAACCAAAGTTGGAAGGATTGGTAGGGTAGCGGTTAAAATCAGCGTTGTATTTATAGCTGAAATTATCTGCCATGCCGCTGAATAATGGAAACTTTGTACTGTTCGTCAACACTTCTGTAAAACGCTGTCCTATTTTTAAATCTGCATCCGTTGATTGTTTACTTAATGAAACCAAAACTCTTAACTTAAATGCATTTACCATTTTCTGCCACTTGGCTAAATCACCTTTGTAATAAATATCATTACTGTTAAAGTTTCGGTCGCTCACTTCGCTTTTTAAGGCATTGAAATCATCATTAGCTTCATCTAACCATTTTAAAATCTGGAGGAATACTTCTTTCTGCGTGTCGTATTTAGGACCTGAAATATTAGTGAGGCCTTTTAAAGCTTCACTCAGGGGTACATCGCCCATTAACGAAGTGAGGTGATAATAGTAGTATGCTCTTAAAAATTTACCAACTGCCGAGTAGGGGTTACGGGCGGGAGCGCCTGCATTGGCAGCTTCCAGTTCCATTTGCTGAATGTTTTTAAGGTCATTGGAATAATTACCAAAGGTTCCTGAGAAAGCATAAGCATTATCGCCATAGTATTGATAGTTACGGCAATAGTACTGGTTGTAACGCATTACTGCATCCCATGGTGCATTACCACCTATGTTGTTAACGATATCATTGAGTTCTTTGCCCATTACAAGATAGGGAGGCACACTCACCGGCTGGTTGGGATTTGTGAGTAAGTCCTCAAATCTTTTTTTACACGAGTTCATTGTTATGATGAGTAAAGTCATCAAACCGAAAGGAATTAATTTTTTCATCTTAGTACTTTTTTTATGATTTAGAAGATGATGTTTATGTTAAAACCAAATCTGCGGGTAGAGGGTGTTTGGATATCTGAGTTCACCTGTTGTGTAAACTGATCAGGATCTACATCTTTACTGCCACCATAGAAGAGAAACAGGTTACGACCCACAAATGAAATATTTGCAGCATTGATTGCCTTTACATGTCTTAAAATACTTTTTGGTATTGTATAAGTTAATGTTATTTCACGCAGCTTGGCAAATGTTTTATCCTGATACATAAACTCACGCTCACTGCTGCTGGCATAACGGCTGGCATAGTTTTGAACGGTTACTCTTCTTGTGTTGGGAACAAGGGTGAGATCTTTTAAATTGGTGATTTCGCCTGTTATAGGGTCTACAATGGGTCGCACGCCTGTCCATGTAACACCATTTGCTACATAAGAACCACCGGTTACATCATTTGGACGATGCACGCCCCACTCACCTTCAACTGTTTCAATATGGCGGCCACCTGAAATAGTTCTTCTTCTTATTTGATTCCACAATAAACCACCTACTACACCATCAAACTGGAAGCCAAGTGAAAAGTTTTTGTATTTAAAAGTGTTGGTAATGCCCCAAATGAAATCAGGATCGCCATGTCCAAAAATGCGTTGTGCCTGCCCGCCATTTACGGCATCACGCATACGCATCAGCAATCCATCTGTATTGTGCAGGTAACGACCATCTGGCAGTTTTACAAAACCCTGGCTTACCACTAAATCAACACGGTCGCCTGTTTTAATCCAGGGGGTAGGATTGGGGTTATCAACCCAAATACGTTTAAATGTGCTCCAGTTTACCAGAACATTCCATTGAAAATTTTTCTTCTGAATTGCTGTTCCATTTAATACTGCTTCTACACCACGTGTACGTATTTTTCCTCTGTTAACGGTAATGGCATCATATCCGGTGGCAGCAGAAATACTTCTGTTGCCCAATATTTCATTAATGGTATTGAAATATGTTACATCCAATGCCAGGCGATTTTTGAAGAAACGCACATCTGCACCCAGTTCTGTTGTTTTACGGTTATCAGCAGCAATATCGGGGTCATTTAAACGATTGCTGAAGGCGGCACCTACTGCATTATTGTAACCGAAACCAAGACTGTAGGTATATTTTGCAAATGCATACGCACCCATACCATAAGGAGATTGATAGGTATCACCATAATCAAGCGGATTGCCTCCTAAGAAACCAAGAGGCCCGATGGTTGCAAAAGTTTGAGGATTACGCCCCGTTGCATATGATCCTTTAAATTTCAGGAAAGAAATAACATCAGGCAGTTTCAGGTAATCTGATACAACAGTTGCACCACCGGCTGAAAAATAAAAGTATTGCTGTTTAAATTTATTGTCGGGCAGGTTTGAGTGTTTATCCAATCTTCCGGTAGTAGAAACAGTAAGGTATTTATCAATACCAAAATCAAATGAATAATAACCGCTTGCTACTGTTTGCTCTGCCTGCCAGTTAAACGATCGCAGAGGCAATAATGAATTATTTAAATTATAAACACCGGGTACATTTAAATAATTGGTAGTAGCATACACACTGTTATAACGTACGTTTTGAAGGTTTCCTCCTATCATACCATCCACCTGCACAAAGTTGAAATGCTTTTTATTATAACGCACCTGTACTTCGTTATTTGATTCAAACAGATTGCGGTTATCTTCACGATAATCACCACGGCGATCATCACGTCCATAAGAGCCTGCTGAGTAAGGCATTTTTTCTGTACGTGATAAATTGTAAGTTGAAATACCGGGACGAAGCATAAAGCTTAATCCGGGTGCTACTTTCCAGTCAAGTGTAATGTAACCATACAAATCATTTTTGTAATGACCACGCAACCATTCCTTTACCATAAACCAGGGATTGTTATAACGTTGGTACTCGGCATATTTTTGCTGAATACCTACTTTACCATCCTGCCAGTAATTTTTCATGTCATCCACATTCCAGTCACTGCCAGCCCATATTGACATGTTGTAGATTAAACTGTTAGGTCCATAGTTTACATCAGGAAAGTTGGGGGAGTATTGACGGCTGTAGTTAATGTTAGCACTCAATCTAACTTTCTTTGAAAAGTTATAACCACTTGCCATGTTGAAGTTGGTAATATTCAAACCCATATTAGGGATGATGGCTTTTTGATAAGTATGTCCCATACCAAAACGCAAATCATATTTATCGGTTTGTGAAGCAATAGAAAGATGATTGGTGCTGAGCAAACCTGTTTGCAAAAAGCGCCCGAGGTTGTTTGCACCTCTTGCAATCCATGGAGTAGGTCTAATATTACCTGTAAAGGTTGAACCATCAGCAAACGTAGTTGTATAAGTTTGACCGGGTGTAACCTGCCCATCATATTGTGGTAATAATTGCCCGTCAAAACGTGGCCCCCAAATATCATAGTCATTATCATTTACACCGCCACCAATGCCATCTCTGAAGGCATACTTACCTGTAGAACCAGGACCGTATTGATCCTGCACTCTGGGAAAAGCAAGAAAACCACGTTCAAACATAGTGCTCGAGTTAAACTCAATTGAAAAACCACGTTTGTCTTTTGTTCCTTTTTTAGTATTGATGATGATGGCGCCATTTACTGCGTTACTTCCATACAAAGCGGCTGCAGTTTGTCCTTTTAAAAAACTGTAGCTTTCAATATCATCCGGGCTGATGTTCCAGGTATCTGTACGGATAGGAACACCATCTACAACAAATAAAATATTTCCCTGTCCACGGAAATTGATTGAAGGCTGGCGGAGTAACTCATTGTTGATGTTTACTACCAACCCGGCTACTTTGCCTTTTAAACTGTTTACAGGGTTGGGCTCTCTTGCTTTTACCAAATCACTGCCTTTTACTTCCTGTATGGCGTAGGCAAGTTTTTTGGTTTCTTTTTTAATACCAAGGGCTGTTACCACTACTTCATTAAGCGATTTGGCATCAGCCTCCAGTACTATTACAATATCACTTGTTTTTACAACTGTATATTGCAGTAATTTATATCCCATTGCTGATACAATTAATACATCTCCTGTTTTGGCAGCAATGGAAAATACGCCGTTTACATCAGCAGATGTGCCTCTTGATGAGCCTTTTACTTCTACTGAAGCAGCGGCAATACCTGTTTGCTCAGCAGTTACAATTTTACCTGTTACTTGTTGTGCTGATGCAAGACCAGGCAACATAAATAAGAGAAATGAAAAAAACAGTGGCAGTGTTTGCCTTAATGGTTTTGTCCTCATAACGTTGTTTTAGTAGTTGAAGTGATGAGCCAAAACTATTTCTGCTGTTTTATGCTAGCATGAAGAGGGTGTTAGCAAATAATTAGCTTGCTGTTAACAAACTGTTATTGTGGAAATATAGATTTGCTGATGTTGTACAAAAGGCTGATAAGGTAATAAAGAGATAACCTTCAATTCACATTGACAGAATGAAAAAAATCACATGGCACCTGTTGCTTTGCGGAATGCTTTAATAAATATAGCACCAAGGTTTTTATGCGGGGGCACATAATCTTTCAGTAATTCACTTGCACGACTGTCAGTTTTTACGGAGCTTGTGATTTGCTGCCAAAGAGGAATCCATTCAATACTGCTTCCATTTCTTATTTTATCATTGATGGCACGTAAAATGGGTTCGTTTACACTAAAGCTGCCCACTTGTTTAGTGGAAATGATATGTGCATCATCATTTACATTTAAAATTCTGGCCAGGTTCTGATATCCACCACAACTGCCCAGCATAACTATACGGGAGGAAGGCATCATTTGCTGAATAGTATATTTTAAATGATAGCTATGTCCACGGTGCACTACAAAGGTGGGATTGATCTTATTTTTTGTGAGATAGGCAATTAAGTTTTCCTGCGCTTTTGCATCCAAATCCTGTTTATAATCTAGCGGGCGGTTAGCATAAATTATATACGGAGTTCCTTTGGTAGAAGTAATGGTAACCCACTCAGGTTCTACTTTTACATTCCATTCAGGTTTACCATTGAATAAACCCATAAAACTTTTAAATGATATCACACCATCTTCATCACCATAAAAAAATACCTGCTGCACTACTTTTCCCGTACTGTCTGCAATACTTTTAAAATCTACTTTATAAACTGGTGGTATGCCTAAGGCTGCAGATAAATTAAGCGTAGTATCTAATGATGAACGAAATAATGTTTGCAGAATATTATAAATAACTTCACCTCTGCGGTCCTGAATTTTTAAGCTGTTGTCATAATTGATTTTTACCTGGTCCATTAAAAATTCCTGCAGCTTTGTATCTGTTATACTGCCATAACTATCCGCCACATCGACTGCATCTTCCAGGGAGTTTGTTTTTTGCAATCCGTTTACAAACGCATACATTAATTGATTGCTTCTTATTTCCGGCATTGATTTTAAGAAGTCGCTGAGGCGATTATAATTGGCTGCCATTTTGATGAATTTTTTAAACTTGTCAAAATGTACTGCCATCAGCAGGGAATCACCACGTCTGTTAAGGAAGCGGCTCATCATGCGGTCATAAAGTTTGGTATAAGTGCTGGTATATATTTCTTCTTCTGTGGTTACCAGCAGGTAATAAATTTCTTCAGAAGTCAACGGGTCGCTCACACGCATCCGCACCGGGTCAGGTGAGTCGTGTAATTCATTCATTACATTTACAAATGCATCCGCAGCTTTACGTTCCAGCATGGCAAATAGTTCTTTGGCCAGCATGGGTGTATCACCATTACTGATGCGTTCTGTGTATTTGATTTGAGTTTTTACCAGCAGTTTGTAATAGAGCAATTCATTTTCAGCTACGGCTCTTATATCTTCAATTGATAATTGCTTGCTGAGCAGTTCATCCAGAAAGGGTAAATACAAAGTACCGTTCAATATATCACTTATTTTAACCAGGGTTTGCACTTTGGGGTTGGTACTGCGGCGTATTATTTTTGATGCATTGGTTTTTACTGCCTGTGAGTACGTATAAACCTGCAAAGGAATTTTTTCTGCGGCTACGGCTATCAAACTGTCGGCAAAAGGTTCATTCATAAATGCATCAATACCTTGTATGATTTGATTGGGGTCGGCCAGTACTCTTTTGAGGTAGATGGATTTTTTTACCAATGGCTCTTCTTTGTTTTGAAGAATCAAGGGCAGCAACAGCTCTGCCGCATCGGGCTGCAAACGGTCAAATACCGGAAGAATGCTTTGGCCTTTCTCACTCAACCTCATGATTTCTTTATAACTGTCAAACATAAGGGGTACCATGGGCAGCACCTCTTTTTTGCTTTTTGCATTTAATCCTATGGCCTGCAATAATTCATGAAGGGAGCGCAAATACCCTATTTTGGTATTGTTATCAGCCGTCATTCGCTCAATTTCATAACGCATCTCATCCGTTTTACGGTAAATCACATCCGTTACCTGAATATTAATGTCGTCATTCGTATTCAGGTTTACAAACTGATCCACTTTTCCATCCAGTTTGTCAATACGCTTTTGTTCCTTAATAATATTTTCATGACGGAGCACACGGCTCATCGGAATTTCAATTCTGCCGGGGGTATCTACAGATGATGTAACATAGCTTTGTGCCCATATAGAATTGCACAGAAGGGTCAGTAAAAGAATTGGGATCAGTTGCATACGCAGGGCAAAATTAGCTCCAAAATCCATTCCATTCATAAAACGCTACAGTACAGATGCCTTACCTGTTCGTTTTCAGCCGCTCAAATGCGTTAACAATTCCATAATATTATGTTTTGAGTAGCTATAATGCCAGCCATTAAATTTGCAACCAAGAATGGAAACCAAGGGCAAAACAATTCTGATTGCTGATGACGAACCCGATATTCTGGAAATATTGGACTATAATTTATCCTCTGAAGGATTTACAGTTATTAAAGCTAAAAATGGTGATGAAGCCTTAGACCTTGCCCGGCAGCAAAATCCCGAACTCATAATTCTTGATGTGATGATGCCCCGTAAAACGGGTATGGAAGTGTGTCAAATACTGCGTATGCAAACGCAGTTTTCAAACACGCTGATTATTATGCTCACAGCTCTGAGTGACGAGGCCAGTCATATTAAAGGACTGGAAATGGGAGCAGATGATTATGTGAGCAAACCCATCAGCCCCAAAGTTTTAATAAGCCGTGTAAATGCACTCCTGCGACGTACCTATAAAGCTGATGAAACCAAAATAAATCTTGGCGATTTACAGATTGATAAAGAGCAATACCTCGTTAAATACAGAGGACAGGATATTGTTTTGGCCAAAAAGGAATTTGAATTGCTGGCTTTACTGGCATCAAAGCCGGGCCGTGTTTTTCTCCGTCATGAAATTTTAAGTCAGGTTTGGGGTAATGAAGTGATTGTGGGCGACCGTACAATTGATGTTCACATCCGCAAAATTCGCCAGAAACTGAATGTGGATTGTATTACCACTGTAAAAGGAGTGGGGTATAAGTTTGAGTTGAGTGCATGATACTTGCATTAACTTTGTTTGCACACTCAAACGCAATACATGTTCAATAAACGTTATTTTTCTCCTGTACAGATAGCAGCCATCAATGCGTTTGCCATTTCCATGCTTGTGGGCATAGCCAACTATTTTTTTGTAAAGAGCTGGTGGGTGGCCATTAGTACCTTTGGTGTGTTATTTATTATTTCCTACTTACTTATACGGTATTTTACTGAAAAGTTCATCTACCGCCATATTAAACTCATCTATAAATTTATTGCACAAACAAAAGCCACCAAACGGGAAGAGTTTTTTAATAAGTCTGTACTGCCTGAAAAAAGTTTAAAGGAAGTGAGTGAAGAAGTAAAAGAATGGGCTGAAGAAAAAAAGCAGGAAATAGAACAACTCAAACAAAACGAACAGTACCGTAAAGAATTTTTACAGAACCTGAGTCATGAATTAAAGACACCCATTTTTGCCATACAGGGTTATGTTGATACACTGCTTGGTGGTGCCATGAACAAAGAAGAGGTTGCCAAAAAATTTCTTACTAATGCTTCAAAAAATATTGATCGGCTTGTAAATCTTGTAGATGATTTGGATGAAATTTCAAAACTGGAAAGCGGTGAGCAACAGTTGTATAAAAGCAGTTTTGTGATTCAGGAGCTGGCAGATGATGTGTTTGAAAGTTTGAGTATTAAAGCAGCCGAAAAAAATATTAAAACTTCCATTAAAAAGGGGTGCGAACTGCCCCTTTCTGTTTTTGCCGATAAAGAAAAAATACGAATGGTACTGCTCAACTTTGTGGATAATGCCATTAAATATGGGAAACAAAACGGAACCATTGTTCTGAGCGCCTATAAAACAGCCGATGAGCATGTACTTATTGAAGTGAGTGATGATGGGTATGGAATTGCAGAAGAACATCTTAACCGCATCTTTGAACGGTTTTACAGAACTGATTTAGCCCGGAGCAGAAAAGAAGGCGGCAGTGGCCTTGGGCTTTCCATATGCAAACATATTATTGAAGCACACGGCCAGCGTATTCATGTACGCAGTACTATAGATGTGGGCAGTACATTTGGATTTACATTAGAAGGTAAAAAACAGGCAGTGGTATAATTACGCTCCTCTTTCTCTTAATACCTCTGTTATAGTTGGAGCATTGTTTTTCTTTCGCATGTTGTAGTAATATTTATCTGCAGCAGCACCGGTTTCATGGTAGTGATTGCTGATGATATTATTGATAATTGCTTCTGTTTCATTTTCATACCGCACGGCAATAATTCTGTTCTTCTTTGTCCAGGCTTTTATAAAATCCAGGTATTTTATATGAAGAGATTTCAGTACAGGCACCTCCATATTTTTTAATGCTGCTGCATTGCAATGTTGTTCATACTGCCCCTTCATAGGTATTACCAGTAATTTCTTTTTTAAATATAATGCTTCGGCAGGTGTTTCAAAACCGGCGCCGCACAGTACACCTTTGCAATGAATCATGCTTTCAATAAACGCATCATTGGTTACAGGTTTTATATGAACATTGTTGTTTACATATTCTTCTTTACTGTGCTTGCTGAACACCTGCCATTGGCAGTTTTTAATTTGCCCCAGCACTTTCAATATTTCACTGTCATCATATGCAGGTAAATACACAGTGTAGTACTCCTGTACGGTTGGTACTGCTTCACGTATCTGACTGCGGATAACAGGCGTATAAATATGATGGTTGTAACTTTTAAAATGAAAGCCATAAGCTTGTTTTACCGGCGCATAATTTCTTAAAATCAGTTGGCCCATAATGTCAATATGGTTTGGCTTGGGGCTTTTAGGATTGATTACTGCAGCCTGGTGACTTAAACCAATACATTTTACTTTTTTAAGTTTGCTGGCCCATGCACTTACAGGTTCAAAATCATTGAGTACTAAATCATAATCTTCCACAGGCAGGCTTCTTATTTCACGAATGAGGTTGGCGAGCCTTGCTTTCCTTATTGTAGCAGGGATATCAATACCGCCTTTTTTACCAAAAATGAAACTTAAACCTCTCAACCTGTATTTTACCTCATAAGGCAAATCCACATCTGCCTGTATACCGCTTACTAAAACATCCAGCTCAGCTTTTTGCTGCAATAGTGGTATGATGTCTCTTGCTCTGCTCAGGTGCCCGTTACCTGTACCTTGTATAGCGTAAAGTATTTTCATAAAGAAATCTATTTAAGTAATTCAAATTCTGCTACTAAATTTTGAAACAGGATGGAGTGATTTACTTCCACTGGTTCTTCGTATTCAAATAGTTCATTTTCTTCATAATCCGCCTCATTAAATTTGTATAAATTCCATGTTCCTTTTGAATATTCCAATGCCGTTAAGTTTTCAATCCAGTCGCCGCTGTTCAGGTACATGGTTGAACCCCCGGCATTAGAGATGGTTCTTATTTCAGGTTGATGAATATGGCCGCATACAACAAAATCATATTGGTTACTGATGGCAATATCAGCTGCAGTTTGTTCAAAATTGTTGATAAATTTTACTGCACTTTTTACACCGTTTTTAATTTTTTTAGAAAGGGAAAGTTTACCCTGTTTAAATATTTTTTCTGAAATAAAGTTTACAAATCTGTTGATGAGGATGAGTGTGTCATAACCCACTGCACCCAGCCTGGCCAGCCATTTACTATGCTTCATGGTTACATCAAACACATCACCATGAAATATCCAGGCTTTCTTTTCATCTTCAAGCTCCAGCACCAGTTTGTTTACAATAGAGAAAGAGCCAATCTTAAAACCTGCAAAACGCCGCAGCATTTCATCATGATTGCCGGGTATGTAATAAATTTTTACCCCTTTACTCATCCATCCGGTTAACAGCTTAATTACTTTCATATGGCTTTTGGGCCAGTACCGTTTGCTGAACTGCCAGATGTCAATGATATCACCGTTAAGAATGAGCGTTTTTGGTTTTACAGATTTGAGATAAACCAGCAACTCTTTTGCATGACATCCATAAGTGCCCAAATGAATGTCTGACAGTACAAGAATATCAAGCTTTCTTTTTTTGGGTTCTTTCATGTGCAATGTTGTTTGGGGAAAATGATACTTGCAACAGGATGTTGAAGGGTTTGATTTTAGAGCTGATGTATTGTTGGCTTTTCATTTTTCGGGATATAACTATTGTAAAATAAACAAGAGGAGATTACTGATTTATTACCTAATCGTTAACCCTGTATGAACTCTTTGGGCAGAATCAGCTTTGATTTAAGCGCTCTTTCTTATTTTTAGTTTGTCAAATACTTTTTTGTAATTCATGAAACACAATAAGCCTGTACAAATTTTTTTAGGGATGTTTTGGATCTGTATGTTCACATTGTTAAGCCATGCACAGAAAAATATTCATTTCACAAACGGCCAGTGGTTTAATGGCAGCGGATTTGTAACCACTGAATTTTACAGCGTTAATGGTATTTTTACCAAAACAAAACCGGCACATGTAGATACAGTGGTTGATCTCAACATGAGTTATATCATTCCGCCATTTGGTGAAGCACATAACCACTCGCCGGATACAGAGTTGGAGTTTGATGTGTTTAATGAGCGCTATCTCAGTGATGGAATATTCTATATTAAAAATCCCAACAGCATTCCGTTTACCACAAAAAAGATTGAAGCCAAAATAAATACACCGGGCAGTGTGGATGTAATTTTTGCCAATGGCGGTTTAACAGGTAGCGGCGGACATCCCACCGGCTTGTATTCCTATCTGCTCACCACAATTTATAAAAAATCAATTACCGGGTGGACAAACAGAAGCATGGAAGGCCACGCTTATTATGTAATTGATTCAAAGGAAGAACTGCACAGAAAATGGCCGTTTATAATGGCGGATAAACCTGCATTCATCAAAGTATATTTGTTGTACAGTGAAGAGTATGAACAAAGAAAAAATGATACAGCTTTCAACGGAAAAAAAGGAATAAACCCCCAATTGGTAAAACAAATTGTAAGTTATGCACATACTGCTGGTTTAAAAGTAAGTTGCCATGTTGAAACGCCGGCAGATGTATTACATGCCGTTAAAGCAGGCGTAGATGAAATCAATCACCTGCCCGGTTATCAAATACGCTGGAAAGATGGTTTTGATGCTGCTTATTATCAACTCACGCCCGCCATTGCCAGGCGAATGAAAAAGAAAAGGATACATGCAGATGCTACGTATTCACTTTCACAAACAGAAGTTATAGAAACCGATTCTGCAAAGCGTAATCAACAACTGGCTGTTCAAAAACAAAATCTTCAATTATTAAAAAAGTACAATGTACAGGTAACCATTGCATCAGACAGTTATAATCTTACATCAAAAACCGAAGCAGATTATTTGTACAAGCTCAACATTTATTCCAATCTTGAATTATTGAAACTGTGGTGCGAAGTAACACCACTTGCTATCTTTCCACAACGTAAAATTGCTGCATTGAAAGAAGGGTATGAGGCATCATTTCTTGTGTTGAAGGAAAATCCGCTGAAAACATTTGAAACTGTTTTTTCTATTCAGTTGCGGGTGAAGCAGGGGCATCTGCTCTGGTAAATAAAAACACCCGTATAAAAATACAGGTGGACAATTGCATGAGAAAAAATGATTGCTTTTGATTATTAACCCAAAAATTATTGATTTACTGATTGATGATGCAAATATGCAGGCTCTATGTAATGCGAATGTTAGCCAATAGTTACTCTAATATGAACTTTACTCCATTAAAAAAGCCCTCCGGGAACGGAGGGCCGAATAAAGGATACTTGCTTAAGGAAAAATTTATAAGCTCTTATTAATATACATTTGTTTGTGGTGTAAAGCTGGTCCAGCCCTGCATCCAGTTAGTAGTACCAAATGCACCCACATACGTTGTTGCTGTAAAACCTGTTAAACCTGTAAAGCTTGCTCCGCTCAATGCAGGGCTTCCTGCTTTTGGTAAAAAGTTAGGAGCAGCAAGGTTGAAAGGATTTTCCAACTGAATTGCATTCCAATCAGTATATGTAGTGCAACCCTGGCTTTCTGCCTGTGTACGCACAGCTGTTGCATTAGTTAATGTTGTAGAGTTTACACGGTAAGGTGCTGTAACTGCATGTACAAGATTGTTACGGAATAAGGAGCGACCATCTAAGTAAGCAGCTGCAGTAGAATCACTTTCAAACTGAAAACCTGCTACCTGGTATCCCATTAAGATAGAATTCACTAAAACAAAATGAGTAGAACGACGGAAACGTGTATTGAAATTATGATTTGCCAAGGTACCCGGTGCATTGTTAGGTCCGCAAAAAGTAAAGTTGCTTAATACAGGGCGTGTTCTGGGTGAAGCGGTTGTACCGGCACCATCGTTGTCACACTCAATGCCATTACCTGCATCACCACCATCTACAAATAAAGGATCACGTAATGATACACCAAATTGAATACGGCCTACGTAACCAAAATCAAAGTCAAAATCATCATCGGCAGTTGCAAATGCTATAAGGTTTCTGCAGTTTACTGTACCGCCAAAAAATTCAAACGCATCATCATTACCATAAGATACCTGTACATTTTCAATAATGGTACCGCTGCCTACACCACCAAGCGTAAGTCCATTGATTTCTGAGTTGGGGTCAGCTGCTATACCTGCAAATTCAATACGTACATAACGGAGTATACCGCTGTTATCATTTGCTAAACTTCCACCATATACTGCATTGATACCACCTTCAAGCAAAGGAGGAGTAGAACGATTAGTAGGAGCATTACCTGCTATAGCAATACCACCCCAGTCGCCTGGTCTGCGTTGTCCTGCCGGCTTACCAGATGTAAATACGATAGGTTCTGCTACAGTACCTTCAGCAATTAATCTTGAATTTTGCTCAATGATTAAGGCGCCTTTGTTTACTGTATCACCTACTATTACAGATCCCGCAGCAAAGGTTAAGCGTGCACGGTTATTTACGTAAACATAACCTCTCAGGGTATATTTAC
>CAYPBV010000038.1:0-26421 GCA_964409025.1 uncultured Chitinophagaceae bacterium
ATGGTAAGTGTATATGGTATGAATGATAAAGTGGGTAATGTAAGTTTTTACGACCCTAATCAGGATCAAACATTTACAAAACCTTACAGTGATGAAACCGCCAAATTGATTGATGAGGAAGTACGTAAGTTGATTGATGCAGCGTATGCTCGTACAAAAGCATTACTCACAGAAAAGAAAAATGAAGTAGAAAAGCTGGCAAAGAAATTACTGGATAAAGAAGTGCTGTTTCAGAGTGATGTAGAAGCCTTGATTGGAAAACGACCTTATGAACACAAAAAACTGTTGGATGAAAATGGCGTGGAAATTCCGCACCATGCGCATGCTGCCAGTGAAATTCCTGATGTATCAACAGAAAACACAGCATCATGAGTATTTCTCCTGCAAAGGAAAATATATTAAAACGTATAAGACAGGCACTGAGTCATCCGGTGCCTGTTCCTTTTCCGCAGAGTGAAGGAAACAACAGTGTGTTTCAACCGCCGGTGGATGACATGGCTGTGCAGTTTGCACAGGAGTTTACCAGATTACAGGGACGTTTTGTGTATTGTGCCGATACCAAAGAAGCCATTACCCATTTAATAGAATTAACAGAGAGCCGCAATTGGAAAAATCTTGTTTGCATGGAAAAAGATTTGCAGCAATTGTTAAAAGGATTTTCTTACCCATTGCCCTTTCATGAAAATTTAAGTGATAGCGATGCGGCCATCACCAGTTGTGAATTACTTATAAGCCGCACAGGAAGTATTTTACTGAGCAGTGCTTATGAGAGTGGCCGCACGGCCAGTGTATACGCTCCTGTACACATATGTTTGGCCTTTACCCATCAGTTGGTATATGACATCAAAGATGGGCTGGTGCAGCTCAAAGAAAAATACGGAAACAAACTTCCTTCCTTTATTTCACTTGCTACCGGCCCAAGCCGTACTGCAGATATCGAAAAAACACTTGTAGTGGGCGTACATGGCCCTAAAGAAGTGTTTGTGTTTTTGATTGAAACGCCTCCGTCAATTTAATAACGTTTTAATTTATCTGCTCCCGTTTTGATTGTATCTTTAGCACATGGGCACACCTGTAATACACATATTTGTTTACGGCTCCTTACGCCGTGGATTTCAGCATCCGGTGTTTGATTACATTAAAAATCATTTTACGTTTATAGCTGATGGCAAGGTAAAAGGCCTTTTATACGACCTTGGTACCTATCCTGCTGCTGTGCCATCTGATGTGGGTTATTTAATTGGTGAATTATTTGTTGCCAACAGTGAGGATGATTTTGACTGGGCCATCAGCCAGTTAGATGATTATGAAGGTCTCAATCCGGAAGCAGATGAAACAGCTTTATACCGGAGAGAAACCGTAGAAGTGCAGCATAACGATACTGTAACCACAGCCTGGATTTATTGGTATAACGGAGCAGTTGAGGGAAAATCAGTGATTGAAAGCGGTGATGTGATTGAGTATTTTAAAAGTAAGAATCAATAAACGATTGGCCTTTTTTACATCCTTTATATTTGGTGAATGTTAATTCAACCCACTAAAAAAATATATTTCCTCTCAGATTTTCATTTAGGTGCTCCAAACGCCGAACAGAGTTTGCTTCGTGAAAAAAAACTTATTCAGTTCTTTGACGAAATTCAAGCTTCGGCAGCTGCTATTTTTATTGTAGGTGATTTGTTTGATTTCTGGTACGAATACAGAACTGTGGTACCCAAAGGGTATGTACGTATTCTTGGCAAACTGGCCCAGTTAACAGATGCAGGTATTCCGGTTCATTTTTTTGTAGGCAATCATGATATGTGGATGAAAGATTATTTTCAAAAAGAGCTCAACATACCCGTTTATTTTGAACCGAAGGATTTTGAATTCAATGGTAAACAATTTCATATTGGCCATGGTGATGGATTAGGCCCGGGTGACCACGGCTATAAAATGCTCAAAAAAATTTTCCGTAACCCCGCTTGCCAATGGCTGTTTGGAATTTTGCCTCCATATATAGGTATGGGCATTGCCAATTATATGAGCAGGCGCAGCCGTGCACAAACAGGAGCTACTGAAGAACAATTTTTGGGAGATGATAAGGAATGGCTCATCACTTATTGCAAAGAAGTACTGCAAAAAAGAACCTATAATTTTTTTGTGTTCGGACACCGCCATTTACCCATCCATCATCGTCTTAATGAAACATCAACATATATCAACCTTGGCGATTGGATCCGCTATTTTACGTACGCTGAATTTGACGGAACAGGCTTGGAGCTAAAAACATATAACAGATGAAAGTACTGATGACCATAATTATTTCATTATTTATATGTGAGATGCAGGCTCAGGACAGTTCCGGTTTTAAACCTGCGCAAACTATTGAAGGTGACTATGTTGACTTCAGCGTTGATAACCTCGGTAATTACTACCTGCTCTCAAAAGATAATCAACTTAAAAAATTAAATAACCGTGGCGATAGCATGGGTGTGTTCAATGATGTGCGCAGGTATGGCAAATTGTATTCCATTGATGTTACCAATCCGCTTAAAGTATTACTGTATTACAAAAATTTTTCAACCGTAGTGGTGCTTGACAGGTTTCTGAATGTTGTAAACACAATGGATTTTCGTAAGGCTAATATTTTTCAGGTAAAAGCTATAGCACAGAGCTATGATAACAACATCTGGATTTATGATGAGCAAAACAATAAACTCAAACGCATTGGTGAAAACGGCTCCATCATTTTTGAAACGGTTGACCTGCGCATCATCTTTGATGAAGTACCATCACCCACGCACATTTTTGATCACAATGGATTTGTGTATCTCTACGATCCGGAAAAAGGGTTTTATGTATTTGATATCTATGGCAGTTTCAAAACCAAAATATCTTACAAAAGTTTAACAGATGTAACTGTTATTGGTAAAACCATCCTTGGTATCCAAAACCAAAACATCATTGCATACACTACCGGTACACTTACTGAAAAACGATTACCGCTTCCTGCACACTTTTTCCCTTATCAAAAAGTTATGATTCAGGCGGGCCATATTTATTTATTGCAGAATAATAAGATAAAGCATTTTACATTTTAATAAACCGTTTTATATAAGCATGTATTTTTGCCCATGCCCGAGTTTCTCAAAAATAATTTTTTAAACAATCCTTTAAGCAGTTACCTGTGGGTGCTGGTAATTTTGGTTGCTATGCTCCTGCTCAAAGGAATCATCTCCCGGTTTTTGTGCAGTATACTTTATGGTTTTTTCCCGCAGGCAAAAAAATATGTAGAGCGTAAAAAGTTTATTGATCTGGTACTCATTCCCATGGAATGGTTTATTGTGTGGACGGTAGTGGTATTTTCACTGCATAAACTCAAATTTCCCGAGCTGTTAAAATTTGAACTGTATAAAGTAAGTACAGAAGATATTGCCGATTCTGCCGGTAAAACGATTCTAATTGTTTTTTTTATACGCCTGCTCACCCGACTTATTGATTTTTTTGCGCTCATCTTTGAAGCAAAAGCCAATCAAACTGCTGATCAGGGCGATAATCAGCTGGTTGTATTCTTCAAGGATTTTTTTAAAGCTGTAGCCGTAATACTTGGTGTATTGCTCATTTCAAGATTCGTTTTTAATTTTAATATTGCCAATTTAATTACAGGCTTAAGTATTGTTACTGCAGCCATTGCTTTAGCTACAAGAGAAAGTCTGGAAAATTTAATCGCTTCTTTCATCATCTTTTTTGACAAGCCGTTTACCGTGGGTGACTTAGTGAAAGTTGAATCAATAACGGGAACTGTTGAAAAAATAGGTTTACGCAGCACACGTATCCGCACTGACCAAAAGACCTATGTAACCATGCCCAACAAAAAAATGGTGGACAGTATTTTAGATAATCTTTCTTTACGTACACAACGTAAAGCTGAAATAAAGCTGGAGCTGCATGTTCAAACTTCAGCACAAAAAATAAATGAACTGCTTGCAAAAGCTGAAGTTTTATTGCAGCAGCAGGAAGACATACAAACACATTCAGTTGTGCTCAACGAAATCGGATTAAAATCAATTACTGTTTCTATTGACTATTTTACGGCATCTATTGAATTTGCCCGATTTCAGCAAATAAAACAGGAAATCAATCTGCATCTATTGAGAAGCCTTGAATCACTTCAAATTGAACTGGCAGGAAATAAGGAATAAAATATGCCTGTCCATTTTCAACCCATAATACAAAATGAACTCATTATCATGCAGCCATTGCAGCATCATGATTTTGAGCGATTGTACACAGTTGCATCAGACCCGCTCGTATGGGAACAGCATCCTAACAAAAACCGCTATCAAAAAGATGTATTTCAAACTTTCTTTGAAGGTGCCATGCAATCAAAAGGCGCCTTTCTGATAGCAGATAAACAAACAGGTGAAGTGGCAGGATGCAGCCGCTTTTATGATTACAACGCTGATGCATCAGCAGTGTTCATCGGCTATACATTTTTCGGCAGAAAGTTTTGGGGTAAGCAATACAATCCTTCAAGCAAGCAGTTGATGCTGGATTATGCATTTCAATTTTTAGATACGGTGAAATTTCATATAGGCGCCACAAATCTTCGCTCACAGATTGCAATCGGCAGAATTGGTGCTGTAAAAACAAAAGAAGTAATTATAGCCTATCACGGCGAACCAGACAGGCATAATTTTGAATATGAATTGAAGAAAGAAGATTGGGCGAAGAAATAAAAATTACTCAGCATGAAAGGAAGACAAAGAGACTAAATAATTACTTGAATCATTTTGTATTTTATCCATGCCGCTCTGAACTCTGTGTGCTTAAACTCTCACTTCGCCTTGAGCAGCACTTCACTCAAATCCTTATCATACATACCGCTGCTGCCAAATTCTTCTACACGGCCCATTTCTTTCCCTGCTTTTAATACAAGGATAGTGGGAGCTTTGGTTACCCCCAATGCTTCGCACAAAGAGCCAAGTGTTGTTTTGTTACGGTCAACGCCAACAACAGTAATACGTTTAAAATCAAAACCGGCTTCTGTACACAATTTCAACAATTGCGGAAATACAATATGTGAATCTTCGCACCATGTACCAACAAACACCAGCAACTGTACAGTATCTTTTACTGTTTTCAAATTTGTAACTGCTGCAGCATTAGGTTTGTACCAGCTAATATCATTACGCATCCATGCAAACGCTGAATCGCCTTTGAGCAGGTCAATACTTAAAATACCTTTCAACGTTTTTAACCCGTTTTGCGGGTCTTTACTTACTTCGTACTGAACCTGTGCTGATGTTATTTGAAAAAAGGTGAAAACAAGAACAAGGGTAGCAAAAAATTGCTTCATCATAAATCTGCTTTAATGTTGAGTAAGAATGATTTTATTTCCTGCAGGCTTTTGATTAAATCATAACGCAGCAATGAATCATCCTTGTATTTTTTGATATAATCTTTGGCACCTTCAATAGTATACTTCCGTTGACGCAATAAAAAGTAAATGAGTTGCAGCTTTTTAATTTCGGCAACTGTATAAAAACGGTCGCCCTTTTTGTTTTTGCGGGGAGTAATGTTTTTAAACTCAGCCTCCCAATAACGGAGTGAAGAGGGGTTGAGGTTAAACATAGCGCCCACTTCACCTATGCTGTAATACAATTTCTTATTGAGCTCTTCATCAGGCGGCAGTTGAATCATTTCTGCATCGCTCACCATGTCTTTCAAACTTTTGCGGCCCCGCTTGCTTTTTGTAGCGGGCGCTACAAACTGCACCACATCTTTGGGCGGAGGCGGTGCTGCAGGAGCAATTACTTTTTCCTGCGGCTTGCTTTCTTCAAACTCAAATGCTATTTGCGAATTGGAGGGCATTTTTACAAAAGTAATAAAAATAAAGCCCTTAAATGGGATAGAAACACAGAAAATACTGGTGTTAAGGATTGCAACTGATCATAATTCGGGCAGCGATTTAAGCTGAAAAAAATAAGCTGAAAACACAAACCTGAACGGAGCCCTGCAAAATACTGCGGGGTAAACTGTGTACTATCGCCCTCTCGTATGCACATACGCCTGCCCAATAAAAAATCAGTTGTAATTTTTTCATCAGTTCAATCAGCGTTCCTGTACTTAATCAAAACTCTGGTTACCGGTAGCAGCAATTTTCAGCAACCGGTCAAACTGCTCCGGTGTAAGATCATTATAGAAAAAATAGATGGGGTTGAGTTCTTTACCGTTTTTATGTACTTCATAATGCAGGTGCGGACCTGTACTTTTTCCGGTGCTGCCCACCCATCCTATCACTTCACCACGACGCACTTTTTGTCCGGCTCTTGCTTTTATACGAACCATATGACCATACAAGGTTTCATAACTAAATCCATGATTGATGACCACATGGTTACCAAAACCATTACCCACATTGCCTGCCATACTTACAACACCATCAGCTGTTGCATATACCGGTGATCCCTGTGGTGCTGCAAAATCCAATCCGGCATGAAACTTAGTGGTTTTATAAACAGGATCAATACGGTATCCAAACCCACTGGCCAGGCGATTTAAATCCTTATTACTTACAGGCTGTATAGCAGGAGTGGCTGCAAGCAATAACTCTTTATTTTTCACCATATTTTCGATGGCACTCATTGATTTTGTTTGGGCAAAAAGCCTACTGCGTAAATCCTTAATCTGAAAAATGATGGAGCTGTTGAGCTCCTTATCTGTTAAGCTGGCTATAAGGCGTTGCTCCTGTTGCTTTTCCATCATTTTAGCCCTTGCACTATCTGGTATTGGGCTTGCTTCAAAGATAGATCGGTATACTTCATTGTCCCGTTTTTCAATTTCCCTTAGCTGGCGGCTCATTTGCTGCAGTTCCTGCTGCACTAAATCAAACTTATCCTGCATACGCCTGTTATCGAGCATCAGCCGTTCTTCATTTGCACTTGGGAAATAACGATAAGCTACCTGCATAAACAAAAAGCCGGCAACAGCAACTGCTGCAATAAAACTAAAGGTGCGGAGCAGTTTTACACGAAGTGGCGTTACAAGTTTCTCGTAACGGAGCGTGTTGGTATTATAGAAGTATTTTATTTTTTTCATGCCTCAACTCCACCATCTAGCGGACGAATAAGAACCATCATTATAAATGGTTGATTAAAAAATGAGTGCTTTACAAGAAGTTGAACCTGAAACGCAACATAAACCAGCTACCCGTAACCTGAAACGGATTACAAGGCTTACCTTTGCCGCCACTGATTTTTGAAGGCTGACAAATATAGTTGCTTCCCCTACAAAAATCAACCCAAAACATTTTAAGCGTTATGATGACTGCCGCCGAAATACGACAGCAATTTTTAGACTTTTTTGCTTCTAAACAGCACCAGATAGTGCCCAGCGCCCCCATAGTGGTGAAGAATGACCCCACTTTGCTCTTTACCAATGCGGGCATGAACCAGTTTAAGGATTACTTCTTAGGAAATAAAAAACCGGAGCATACACGTATTGCTGATACACAGAAATGCCTGCGTGTGAGCGGCAAGCATAATGATTTGGAAGAAGTGGGCGTGGATACCTATCATCATACCATGTTTGAAATGCTGGGCAACTGGAGTTTTGGCAACTATTTTAAAACAGAAGCCATAGCCTGGAGCTGGGAATTGCTCACAGAAGTGTATGGCATTCCAAAAGACCGATTGTATGTAACCATATTTGAAGGTGATGAAAAAGAAGGATTACCAAGAGATGATGAAGCCTACAATGAATGGAAAAAAGTAATAGCTGAAGACCGCATCTTGCTCGGTAATAAAAAAGATAATTTTTGGGAAATGGGTGATACAGGTCCTTGTGGGCCTTGTACCGAAATACATGTGGATTGCAGAACGGATGAAGAACGTAAAGCAGTGAATGGAAAAACACTGGTGAACAATGACCATCCGCAGGTGATTGAAATATGGAACAATGTATTTATCCAGTTCAACCGGTTAAAAGATGGAAGCCTGGAGCAATTACCGGCCAAACATGTGGATACAGGCATGGGCTTTGAACGACTAACCCGTGTGCTGCAAAACAAACAAAGCAATTACGATACAGATGTGTTTACAGGCACCATTGCAGCTACTGAAAAAATTATTGGCAATACTTACAAAGGTGGTGATGATAAAGAAAGTGTGGCGTTCAGGGTATTGGCTGATCATATCCGTGCCATTTCATTCACCATTGCTGATGGGCAATTGCCAAGCAATACAGGCGCCGGCTATGTGATCCGTCGTATTTTAAGAAGGGCTGTTCGTTATTATTATTCTTACCTGGATTATAAGCAACCATTACTACATCAATTAGTACCTGTTTTAGCAACACAGTTTGAAAAGGTATTTCCTGAATTAAAAGCACAGGAAAGTTTTGTAGCCAAAGTAGTGAAGGAAGAAGAAGAAGCGTTTTTGAGAACGCTGGAAAAAGGATTGAAGCGGATTGATGATATTGTAAGTTCTGCAAAGAGCGGTGTAATTGAAGGCAAAGCAGCGTTTGAGTTATTTGATACTTATGGTTTCCCCATTGACTTAACACGATTGATAGCTGCTGAAAATAAATTGAGCATTGATGAAAAAGGTTTTGAAGCTGCATTAAACGAACAGAAAGAACGCAGCCGTGCAGCTACCACACTGGATACAGAAGATTGGGTTGTGCTGCAAGAAGCAGAGAATAAATTCATCGGTTATGATTCACTTGAGGCAAAGGCTGATGTATTGAAATACAGAAAAGTAAAAGCAAAGGGTAAAGAAAACTATCAATTTGTATTAAGTCAAACACCTTTTTATGCAGAGAGCGGCGGACAGGTGGGCGATAAAGGTGTATTGATTTTTGATGGTGAAACCATCAATGTAGTTGATACCAAAAAAGAAAACGAACTTATCATTCATTTTACGGAAAAGTTGCCTCTTGCTGTATCTGCTGTTGTGCAAGCAAAAGTAAATGCACAAAAAAGAAAATATACTGAACTCAATCACAGCGCTACGCACTTAATGCATGCAGCATTGCGTGCTGTGCTGGGTACACATGTAGCACAAAAAGGAAGTTTGGTAAATGATGAATACCTGCGTTTTGACTTTTCGCATTTCGCTAAAGTAACAGATGAAGAACTGTCAAAAGTGGAAGCCATCGTTAATGAAAAAATAAGACAGAACATTCCGGTTGTTATCAAATCGATGCCTAAAGAAGAAGCGGTTGCATTGGGAGCCATGGCTTTGTTTGGTGAAAAATATGCTGATGTGGTACGTGTAGTGATGATGGACCCCGCTTATTCCATTGAACTTTGTGGCGGTACACATGTGGGCAGCACCGGTGAAATTGGTTTCTTCAAATTCACTTCTGAAAGTGCTGTGGCGGCTGGTGTGCGAAGAGTAGAAGCCGTAACAGGATTCGCAGCAGAGCAATTGATAAATACCCAGTCTGTGTTGATCAGTGAAATCCGTGAGCTGCTTAAAAATCCGAAGGATCTTACGAAAGCAGTAGAGAGTTTGCAATCAGAAAATGCAGAGCTGCGTAAAAAGCTGGAAGGATTGGAAGCAAGACAATTGGTTGTACTACGCAATGAATTGCTGCAGAAAGATGAAATCATCAACGGTGTAACCTTTATTGGTGATATTATTGAAGTGAGCAATGCAGATGCACTTAAGAAGATTTGTTTTGATTTGAAAAATAATCTCAATGATTATGTGGCGGTGCTTTGTGCCAACATTGGCGGCAAACCATTTGTAGCCGTTGGCATTTCAGAAACAGTAGCAGCTGCAAAAAACCTGGATGCCGGTAAAATCATAAAAGAACAGATTGCTCCCTTAATCAAAGGCGGTGGTGGCGGACAAAAAACATTAGCTACTGCAGGCGGACAGGATGCCGGAAATTTGAAAGAAGTGATTGAAAAAGTGAAAGGTTTACTTTAGTGATTACCCCACTTAGAAATAAAAAGCAGGCAAAGCCTGCTTTTTTTATGCCCAAATTTTAACAAATGCGAAATGTTTCGTAATTAGGAAATCTTTCGTACATTCGTTTTCACAATCACAAAAATCAAACACATGAAACAAATAACAGTCAAAGCCATTTTACTTTTAATGGCAGTACAGGTGGGATTGATTTCCTTATCATCAGCCCAAAAAAGAGAAAAAACAGAACGCATCATCATTGAGAAAAAAAGCAATAAGCCTGAAAAGATGGTGATTGAGATTGATGGTGATAAAATAAAAGTCAACGGAAAAGAAGTAAAGGATGGCGACAGTAATGTCATTGTTCGTGAATTTGGCGATATGGATTTTAATTTCAGAATGCCGAAAGTTTATTCCTACAGAGGACCGCTTTTAGAAATGCGTGCCTATGAAAATATGCATCGTAACTGGAAGCGTATGGGAAAAGTATATGCAGAGCAGCATCGGAATTTGGAGCGCAACATGCGAAACATGAAAGAGCGAATGGAAAAAAGAGCGTTTTTGGGTGTGGGTACAGAAAAAACCGATAAAGGTTTAAAAATTACAGAAATCACAAAAGAATCAGCAGCGGCGGCAGCAGGTTTGCAGGAAAGTGATATCATCACTAAAGTAGATGGTGTGGACATGAAGGAGGAAGAAGATTTGGTACAAACCATCCGCAAGCATAAACCGGGAGACGAAGTAACAATTGAGTACCTGAGTGATGGCAAGAAAAAAACCACAAAAGCTTCATTGAAATCCATTGAGATAATGGAAGAATTCAAATTCAACCTGGAGCCGAAAGAATTTCCACAACTCAACTTTGATGGCTTAAGAGAGCTGGAATTATTAACTCCGCATGGTTTTAATGGCGATAACAATGTATTTATGTTTCGAAAAGGTCCCAGACTTGGCGCTACCATTCAGGATACTGAAGATGGAAAAGGTGTAACAGTAGAAGAGGTAGATGCTGATGCTCCTGCTGCTAAAAGCGGTTTGCAAAAAGGAGATATTATTACTGAAATGAATGGTAAAAAAATTACTGACGTAAACGATGCACGTGAAGCCATTCGTGAATCAAAAGATAAAAACCTGTGGAGTATACAAGTGCTGCGCAATGGCAAACCGGTTACCATTGAAGTAAAAATTCCTAAGGATTTAAAGAAAACAGAACTCAAACCATAAACCTTTTCTCATGCTGGTTTTGTTTACTGTACCCTCAACAATCTTGTTGAGGGTTTTTTAAACCTTTAGTTTGAACAATAGCTGATTTGAAATTTGCCCACTCTAAAAATTACAAGAAATAACATAAAAAAACCGCAGCGTTTACTGCGGTTTTATAAGTCAAGTCATTAATTCAACTCCGGATTGATAATAATTTCTGCAGGGTCAGGTTCCCTGCTGTCATTCCATTCAATGATGAAATTATTTTTTCCTTCACCCACCATCAATGTCATATAACGCTGTTGAGATAGTTCAAGTAAAGAAAGAAACAGAAAGATGGCGTGTATACGGCTTTCACATACATCAAACAATTTTTCAAAAGCCATTGTTTTTTCTGTCTTCACCATATTGAGCATGTACTCACGGCTGCCCTCCATGGTGTAGTTGTATTGTACAACGGTGTGCGTGGGTTTATTGTTTCGATCGTATTGTTTCTTCATCACCCGTTCAAATGTTTTCATCAGTTTGAACAACGTGATGGTTTGTATTTCAGTGCCCTCACCGCTCTCTTCTCCTATCTGCGACAATTCTTTGGTAATGTTTCCACGCTTAACCATGTACATGCGCTGGGCTTCCATTTCTGCCATTTGCAGGCTGGCTTCTTTAAAGCGTTTGTATTCCAGAATTTTATCAACCAGTTCCTGGCGGGGATCAATTTCATTTCCTGCCGCATCTATTTCTTTACGGGGCAGCAGCAGTTTTGCTTTGATGCGCATGAGAGTGGAGATGAAGAGTATAAACTCACTGCTGAGTTCAATATTCAGCTCTTCACTGGCATGGATATAATCCAGAAAGTCATTAATGATTCTTGTAATGGGAATATTGTAAATATCCAGTTCATCACGCTCAATAAAAAACAGAAGAAGATCAAACGGACCTTCAAACTGGGGAAGTTTAATCTGGTAATTTTGCGTTTGCACAGTTCGGTAAAATTTAAAAGGTTCAGCCGTGTGCTGAACCTTGCAAATGTAGGGGAAGCGGGGTAAGAAAAGTTTGTTGTGTTATCCCCATCTTTCCAATAATTATATACATTAAAATGTGGCGGTAAAGCCCACGCCCAGCAATGATTTCCACTGCATACCCAGCTTGCGGCCGGGGCGTTTGGCATCAATCACATCATCATCGTAAATCAAATCAAAATTATAGGTAACCCCTATGTATTTATTCACCTTCATTCCTATAATATTGGTCCAGAAAACATCTACATTCTGTGGGTTGCGGCGATAGTTGCTGAACAAATCCAGACGGCTGGTATAACTAATGTTTTTTGCAATATCCCGCTTGAGATTAGCGGTTAAAAAAGCACCTAATTCATTAATGGAGGATGTAGTAGTATCAGTAAACCCAAAGAGGCGTCGTAAATTTTTGTTTCCATTACTTACCACAACCCAGCGTGATGTAACAGGGGATGCAAATACATCAAAGGACTTATTGGGCTTGTACATTAAACCCGGTGATAACAAAACATAAGCCGGAGCAAAAAAGGCTGAGTTTTGTTGCTTGGGATTAGCTGAGTAATCAAACCCATCCGTAAATTGTGTACGCACATTTGCCAGAACAGAAATATACCATTTTGGATTTTTTAATTGATACCCATACTTACTGAGCAGGTCAATACGATCATCATTTTTACGTGTGCCGATGCTGGTTGCATTTACGATACCATACTGCAGGTTTGCCGTATTATCCCAAATGATACGCCCTTTTTTATAGTAAGCAAATGCATTACTTAATGCATTGACGGAAAAAGAGGCACGCTCCGCTCCTGCCGCCCAGTTGCGGCTGGCACCCTGCGATAGATTCAAATTAAACACACCGCCTTTTGTCCAGCCTTCTTTTTGCTTTTCATCTTTTTTAACTTCCCTGTTGGTTTCCTTTTTTATCTGTTGTACTTGCGGATCCTGCGCTTTTATATTTCCTGCTGTAACAATAAGGATAAAAGCAATAAAGATTTTTCCCATTTTGGCTTTATTTGATTTAATAAAAAAAGCGGCAACAGCTTACAATAGGCCGTTGCCGCTGCCGGATAGCTTTTATTACTTTTTTAAAGCATCCCGTATTTCACGAAGAAGCACAATGTCTTCCGGTACAGGTGGTGGTGAGGCCGGTTGCTCTTCTTTCTTGGTTTTGTTCATTGCTTTGATGATCAGAAAAAGGAAAAAAGCAATTACAATAAATTTCACCGTGGCTGAAATAGCCATACCGTACTTAAGCTCGGCTTCGCCTACTTTAAATGACAAGGCATCGAAGTTTATACCGCCGGTAATCATACCTACAATCGGCATTAATATATTATCTACTATAGCGCTTACAATAGCACCAAAAGCGCCGCCGATTACCACACCTACAGCAAGGTCAACTACATTGCCCTTCATAGCAAAGGCTTTAAATTCTGATAACATTCCCATAATGGTTGATTTTAATTGTTAAAAAATTAAATGACTGATGATGAAAGGTTAATGATGTATAATCAGAGAGTTATGCGAATCTTAAAAAAATAAATATATCAAATTATTTTTTTAATCCCGGGTATTGCATTTTTAAAGCATGTAAAGCAGAAACAGTTTTTTGAGCAATAAGATATTCTTTATACCAGTTTTGATCGCTGGGTACAATGATCCACGGAATTTTATTACATTGTTTAAAACAAGCTTCATAATACTTCATATACAGTTTCCACAGCTTGGCCTCTTCAAAATCTTTTTCATTGTACTTCCACATTTTACGTGGGTCATGTGTACGTTCAGTTAATCGCTCCTGTTGTTCTTTGGGGGATATATGCAGATAGAATTTTAGAATCTTAGTATTGTTATGTTCCGTTAAAAGCTCTTCAAAATCATTTATGGCTTTAATGCGTTTTTGTGCTGTAGCATCATCACACCATTGATGCACACGGGTAATAAGAATATCTTCATAATGACTGCGGTTAAACACTTTAATCATTCCTTTGGCAGGCACTTCTTTATGAATGCGCCATAAAAAATCATGACTTAATTCCTCTGGTGTGGGAGCCTTCCAGCTGGCAACAGATATACCCAGCGGGTTTAAAGAACCAAACACATTGCGAAGGGTGCCATCTTTTCCGCTGGCATCCATGCCCTGAATTACTACCAGCAACGCATGTTTTGATTCTGCAATCAAAAGGTTTTGCAATTCATCCAGTTCTTCCAGAAGCTTTGCAGTTTTTGCTTTTGTTTTTTCCTTGTCAAAACTTTTGGGAGCTTTTGTACTTATAGCAGAAAGTGATAGAGTTGCCATAACACGTGGTTTATAGTACGAATATAATTAATCAACCTTGTCGTTATGTATATTTCGTGCACCTTTGCTGCTTCTATGCATTCAAAACTAACTAACTGGGGCTTATTTATATTGCTGTCATTCATATGGGGCAGTTCATTTATACTTATGAAAGAAGGATTAAAACAATTATCAGCTTATGAAGTAGCTGCACTTCGTATGCTTAGCGCCGGTGTTGTATTACTTCCGTTTGCAATAAAAGGTTTTTTGAATGTAGAAAAAAGCAAGTTGGGTTATATCCTTCTTACAGGGGTTATCGGAAGTTTTATACCTGCTATTTTATTTTGTGTGGCAGAAACAAAAATTGACAGTGCCCTGGCAGGTATGCTTAATGCACTTACACCGTTGTGTGTAATCATAATTGGCGTTTTGTTTTTTAAAAGCAAAACGGAATGGCAAAAAATAACGGGTGTTGTAGTTGGTTTTGCAGGAATGGTGCTCTTATTCTTATCGCAAAAAACGCAAACACAGGATACACACTTGCTTTATGCATTTTTAGTATTTATAGCCACACTCTGTTATGGATTAAATGTAAATATTTTAAGTACTTTTCTAAAGCATATTCCTTCTTTACAAATTGCTGCAGTTGCGTTTGTATCACTTATAATTCCATCATTGGTTTTATTGTGGCAGGATCACTTTTTTGAAAATGATTTAACCAATACCCGTATTCTTAAATCCGTAGGATATAGCTGTGTTTTAGGAATTTTTGGAACAGCTGTTGCGTCCATTTTATTTTATATGCTTTTGAAACGTGCCGGTGCCTTATTCAGCAGTATGGTTACTTACGGCATTCCGTTCGTAGCTGTGTTTTGGGGTATAATTTATAATGAAAGCATAACTGCATTACAGATGCTTGGGCTGCTTATTATTCTTTCAGGAGTTTATATTGCCAACAAATAAAAACGGGTTGCATTATTATACAACCCATTTTCAAATATTTCAATCAGGGATAGTTGTGTTTTAAACACTCATAATTTCTTTATCCTTAGCTTCAAGATGTTTATCAATTTGCGCAGTATATTTATCTGTTATTACCTGTATATCTTTTTCAGCATCTTTTACAGCATCTTCACTCAGGCCATCTTTCTGAAGCTTTTTGATATGTTCAATTGCATCACGGCGGATATTGCGTACAGCTACTTTAGAATGTTCTCCTTCACCATTTACACGTTTTACTAATTCCTTTCGTCTTTCTTCAGTAAGCGGCGGCAAAAACAAACGTATTAAATTACCATCGTTCTGCGGCGTTAATCCAATGTTTGCATTGATAATAGAACGTTCAATGGGTTGCAGCATATTTTTTTCCCAGGGTTGAATGGTTATGGTCCTGGCATCTGCCACTGAAATATTTCCAACCTGGCTTATAGGAGTAGGTGACCCATAATAGTCTACTACAATTCCATCAAGCATATTGGGGTTTGCACGACCGGCACGGATTTTTACCAGTTCGGTTTCCAAATGCTGAATTGCTTTTTTCATGTGCTGCTCTGCATCGTCGATAATTGTACTAAGCTTACTGTTAACATCAGACATAACTTGTTCTTTTAGAAGTGCAAACGTACTGAAATAGTTGTTTCAGCCCAATGAGCCGGATTGAAAATTAGCAGGAAGAAAATTTAATGTGCAATTTCTTCAGCTTCCATGCCTGTAGTACCTGTAGCTTTAAGCGTGATGACCTTGGTTTCAATTTCAAAGTCTTTCTGCCCTCTGATGGTTTGAAAGAAACGGCGGCGCTTGGTTCTGTTTGTATAAATTAACAGACTTATTGTGGAAAAACCAACACTTACTAACCCTAACAACAAGAGAGTGTTGCCAAGATTTCTGCCCATAAAAGTGAGTGCAATAATGAGTACGTTAAATGCAACAGCAAGAAACGTTACCATGTTATGACTGCACCCTTTTTCCAATAAGAGATGGTGTACATGATTTCTATCCGGACTGAATGGAGAGCGGCGTGATAGAATGCGGTAGCTAAAAATCCTCAGTGTATCAAATAAAGGAACAAACAATATTGCAAATCCTACTGCCGGAGCTGAAGGAATGGATAAAACGCTATTGGCTGAAGAAGCAACCTGAATAAACTTAATAACTAAAATTGAGTTAACTGTGCCTACCAATAAAGACCCGGTATCGCCCATAAATATTTTTGCGGGCGATACATTAAAAATTAAAAAAGCTGCAAGAGCGCCAGACATACTGAAAGCCATTACACTGTATAAAGGCATTTGTGCAAGAAAAAAGTAAACACCAAAAGCACAGGTTGCCAGCATACCCAATGAGCCTGCAAGGCCATCTACACCATCAATGAGGTTAAATGAGTTTGTAACAACAATAATTGTAAAGAAAGTAAGTGCCACACTTAAGGCATAAGGTAATTCATGGATGCCAAAAAATCCATGCATACTTTGAATCAGGATACCGCCTTTAAAAACCAATATGGCTGCAGCCACCAACTGACCTAAAAATTTTTTAAGTGGCGTAAGCACAACAATATCGTCCTTAATACCCAGAAAAAAAATGACCATAAAAGAAGCTGCCATAAACTGCAACTCCAAACCGCCATTAGGTACGGCTATGAGTAATGCCAGAATAAATCCTGCAAAAATGCCAATGCCCCCCAGAGATGGTACGGGGTTGATGTGTACTTTACGATCATCATCCGGTACATCAAACAAATGCTTCATCTCCGCAACCCTGATAATAATAGGTATGGCTGAAAACGTGATTAAAAATGCTATTATTGAACCGATCAGAAGGTGATCCATGCAGTTACAGGATTTAGGTTATTCGGGGCAAAGCTAAACATATAAAGCTGAAAACAAAATACAAGTATGGCTTTTAAATGAAACCATTTACGCACAATTCCAAGATATTGATTCCTTTTTTGTTGAAAAAGTTTCCTGCCCCCGCCACTTTTTTCCTATAGATTTGCCGCAATTTTTAAAATATGCCCGAATTAAAAGAAATAGCCACCCAACTGCGCCGTGATATTGTGCGGATGGTGCATGGCTGCCAGAGCGGACACCCCGGTGGTTCACTTGGCTGTACTGAGTATTTTACCGCCCTCTATTTCAAAGTATTACAACATAACCCGTCATTTGACATGGATGGGCGTAATGAAGATTTGTTTTTCCTGAGCAACGGGCATATCACTCCCATTTATTACCCGGCATTGGCCAGAAGCGGTTATTTTCCGGTAGAGGAACTCAAAACCTTCCGTCGGTTGAACTCCCGCTTGCAGGGCCATCCTACCACACATGAGCATTTGCCCGGTATTCGTATTGCCTCCGGTTCTCTAGGGCAAGGCATGAGCGTGGCTATTGGCGCAGCACTTGCAAAAAAGTTGAACAATGATCAGCATGTTGTTTACTCTTTACATGGCGATGGTGAGTTGCAGGAAGGCCAGGTGTGGGAAGCAGTGATGGCGGCAGCACATCATAAAGTAGATAATCTCATTTCAACAGTTGACTGGAACGGTCAGCAGATTGACGGGCCCACCAATAAAGTGATGAACCTAGGTGACTTAGGAGCCAAGTTTTTATCCTTTGGCTGGGAAGTGCTGCACGTAGAGGATGGTAATGATATGGACCAGATGGTGGCCGGTCGGGAAAGAACAAAAAACATAGTGGGCAAAGGCAAGCCGATTGTGATTTTGATGAAAACAGCCATGGGCAAGGGTATTGATTTTATGGAAGGCAGTCATGAGTGGCACGGCATTGCACCCAATGATGAGCAATTAGCTAAAGCTTTGGCCCAATTGGGTGAAACCAGTTTGGGTGATTATTAAAATGGTAGTTGATTGAAATAGAAAATCCGCTTAGAGATGAGCGGATTTTTTTATTAAAGCGGTTTGAATTTTTCTTCCTTTATGAACTTCTCATCCGTTAAGGTTCTTAAAAAAGCAATCAGTGCATTTTGTTCTGCTGCAGCAAGCGAAATTCCATTTTTCAACATTGCATCCAATGTAAAACTTTGCTGCACGCCCATGCTGTAATGATCAAATACCTGGCTAAAGGCCACAAACCTTCCATCATGCATAAATGGATAAGACTTAAATAAATTGCGAAGCGATGGTACACGGAACTTTAATGAATCTTCTCTTTTGCCGGTAACATCCATTCTTCCTTTATCATTGATGGCAGGATTTAAGGGCAATCCACTATTTATGAAACGATCATCTGCAAACAAAGACTCCTTATGACAACTGCTGCATTTATTTTGAAAGATGGTATAACCTGTTTGTTCTGCTGCAGAAAAAGATGCCAGACCTTGCTTTACTGAATCATATTTTGTTGCTGCGCTCACCATTGTAGCGGTAAACGATGCCAGTGCATTGAGTAAACGTTCTTTGGTTATCTCATCACTTCCGTAAGCTGCTTTGAAATAAGGCTGGTACTTATTCAATGCTTCCAGTTTAAGATGTGCATGCTGTGCACTGCCGCCCATATCAATATGACTGTTGAGATGTGCTTCAATGATGTCTTCCATGCGGTTGTAACGTCCGTCCCATCCAAAAGATGTTCGCCATAGTAAGTTAAACAGCGGCGGTGCATTGCGGTTGCTGTGTGCACCATTGATGCCGTGACTTAAATCATGATCATAAGTTCCAAACGCTGCCACCTGCTGATGACAACTGCCGCAACTGATGGAACCATCTACTGAAAGTGCGCCTTCATAAAACAATCTTCTGCCCAGCTCAATGCGTTCTTTTGTTAAAGGCGTTGTGGTAAACTGCACCTGTGCCGGAAAGCCGGGCGGATTGGGAATGGTTACAACAGTGCCGCCTTTGTAGTCATCTTTTCTGCACGCATCTGTTACAATTATTATTGCAAGTGCAACTACTAAAAACAATATGGTGTTTTGTTTACTCACTCAGAAATCCCCTGGTTTTAATTTTCTGCGACTGGCTTTTTGTTCGCCCTGTTTCTTTTTAGACTCAAAACGTTTTTGTTTTGCTGCTTTGGAAGGCTTGGTAGCAATCCGAGCTTTCTTGGGTGTGAGCGCCTGTGAAACGATGTAATTCATCTTCACCACAACTTCTTCCTTATTGCTTTGCTGGGTACGGTGTACCTGGCTTTTTACCTGCAGTAACCCTTCTTTGGTAATACGGTTGCTGAGTTTATGCAGTAACAGTTCTTTTTGTTCATTCGTAATGAATGCAGACGCAGCAATGTTCCAATAGCCCATCACCATGGTTTCTACCTTGTTTACATTTTGTCCGCCGCTGCCGCCGCTTCGGGCAGTAGTGAATTGTATTTCACTGCTGATGTCAATGTTCATGCTGCTGAACCCTTAATTTTAGGCATTAAAAATACAACGAAAGATCGGCAACATGCGAGCAGTAATACAAAGAGTCAGCAAGGCTTCTGTTACAGTAGAAGGAACCATTACCGGACAAATTGAAAAAGGATTACTTGTACTGCTGGGTATTGAAGATGCAGATGGTAAAGAGGATATTGAATGGTTGAGTAGCAAAATCTGCAACCTCCGCATTTTTGATGATGAACAGGGTGTGATGAATGTTAGTGTGAAAGATGTTGGTGGAAGCATTTTACTAGTAAGCCAGTTTACATTACATGCTTCTACCAAAAAAGGGAACCGGCCATCGTATATACGAGCCAGTAAACCGGAGATTGCCATTCCTATGTATGAGCAGATGCTGCAGCAGTTGGAAATGGATCTCGGCAAAAAAATTGAAGCGGGAGTTTTTGGCGCTGATATGAAAGTGGAATTGTTGAATGATGGTCCGGTGACGATTGTGATAGATACGAAGAATAAGGAGTGACACGAATTGTTGAAATTACACGAATTACACTAATGATTAAATCATGGCAGAGTTGCTATTAAAAGAAGAGGCGTACAAAATTGTAGGTGTCTGTATGCAGATACATAAAACTCTTGGCATGGGTCTAAAAGAAGTCAATTATAAAGACGCTATGGAAATTGACTTTTTAGAATCAAATATTCCTTTCGAAAGAGAAAAAAAGTTTACGGTAACTTATAAAAATCAAATTTTAAGGAATCCATATTACGCCGATTTCGTTGTTTATGATTCAATGATCCTGGAAATCAAATCAGCCTCAATGTTAACTGAAGCACATACAGCTCAGACATTAAGTTATCTCGCCGTATCCGGAATAAAACTGGCATTACTTATTAACTTTGGAGAACGTTCACTTGTTTGGAAAAGAATCATCTTATAATTCGTGTAATTCGTAAAAATCAGTGTTATTATGACTATAAATGAAGCGCAACAGAAGGTAGATGAATGGATTAAAACAGTTGGGGTTCGATACTTTAATGAATTGACCAACCTTGGTATTTTGATGGAAGAAGTGGGCGAGCTTTCACGGTTGATGGTGCGTACCTATGGTGAACAGAGTTTTAAAGAAAGTGATAAAGGTAAAGAGCTGAGTGATGAAATGGCGGATGTATTGTGGGTGCTGATTTGTCTGGCCAATCAAACAGGTGTTGATTTAACAACAGCACTGCAACAAAATTTTGAAAAAAAGATGAACAGGGATAAGGAGCGGCATCAGCAAAATGAAAAGTTGAAATAAAGCTTCCCCTTTCTTTCCATCGCTCCCCTTGCCCTCAAACGCTTATCTTTGCCACCTTTAAAAAGTGATACATGGCAAGCGAAAAACTCTTTGCAAACATCATCTCCCACGCCAAAGAATACGGCTATATTTTTCAATCATCGGAAATCTATGATGGTTTAAGTGCGGTATATGATTACGGCCAATACGGTGCCCAGCTCAAAAAAAATATCCGTGATGCCTGGTGGAAAAGTATGACCCAACTGCACGACAATATTGTTGGTATTGATGCGGCCATCTTTATGCATCCTACCACTTGGAAAGCCAGTGGTCATGTGGACAATTTCAGCGACCCGATGATTGATAACAAAGACAGTAAAAAACGCTACCGTGTAGATCATTTGATTGAAGCACATGCGGAGACACTTCCTGCAGAACAAGGTGCTGTACTCATTGCTGAAATGGAACAATTGCTGAGCAAAGATGATTTTACAGGCATTAAACAACTCATTGAAACCAATAAAATCAAATGCTCCGTAAGCGGCACAAGTAACTGGACAGATGTGCGCCAGTTCAACCTCATGTTTGCCACAGAATTTGGAGCCGTGAGCAGCGATAATGCGGATGATAATATTGTGTACCTCCGCCCGGAAACGGCACAGGGTATTTTTGTAAACTTCCTCAACGTGCAAAAGACCGGCCGTATGAAAATCCCGTTCGGAATTGCACAAACGGGCAAGGCCTTCCGTAATGAAATTGTTGCCAGACAGTTCATCTTCCGTATGCGGGAGTTTGAGCAGATGGAAATGCAGTTTTTCGTTCGCCCCGGTACAGAACTGGATTGGTACGCCAAGTGGAAAGAAACAAGAATGCAGTGGCATAAAGATCTTGGTTTACCGGCAGAGAAGCTCCGCTTTCATGATCACGTAAAACTGGCGCATTATGCAAACGCAGCAGTAGACATTGAATTTGAATTCCCTTTCGGATGGAAAGAATTAGAAGGTATTCACTCAAGAACGGATTACGATTTACGTCGCCATCAGGAGTTCAGCAAAAAGAAACTACAGTATTTCGATAATGATTTGAATGCAGATGGTAAACCATACGGCAACTATATTCCGTATGTAGTAGAAACATCGGTTGGTTTGGACAGGTTATTTCTCACCATACTCAGTAATTCATATCATGAGGAGGAAGTTCCCACTGCTGAGGAAGGAAAAACAGATACAAGGGTGGTTTTAAGATTACCGGCAAAAATTGCCCCTATTAAGCTGGCTGTTTTTCCACTTACAAAAAAAGATGGCCTGCCTGAGATTGCAGATGGAATTGTGAAAGTTTGCCGGCCGCATTTTTCCTGTTTTTACGAGGAAAAAGACGCTATCGGTAAGCGTTATCGCAGGCAGGATGCAATAGGCACACCTTACTGCATTACGGTTGATCATCAAACGAAAGAAGATAATATGGTAACTATACGGGACAGAGATACATTGGAACAGGTAAGAATACCTGTACAAAATGTTAAACAATTTGTTTTAGATAAAATTGTATAATTCAACATTGTAACCTTACTTTGCACGAAAGTTAATAAGGCTTGGAACAGCGCTTTTGAAAACATTAATAAAACCCATTTTTCTTATGTTTCCTAAAATAGAACATTTACATATTGAAATGCACCTGCTTGCTTTTGTTGCCTTTTGTATTATTGCTTTAGTAATTGGCTTTCTTTTCGGTAAAAGAAAAGTGGCAGCATTAAACGACAGAATATTACATGTTGAAGATGAAATGCTTAACGCCAATAAAGAGGTGCTGCGCTATGCAGAAGAAAACAAACAATTAGCCGAAGCACTTGATAAAGCTAAAATTCCACTGCCATCTATTACCAAACATAAAGAAGAAGAAAAGTTACGTTCCATTCCACTGGGTAAAATTGGATAATAATAAAAAAGGCCGCACTTAATAAACTGCGGCCTTTTTTATTGTTAACCTTAACCTGTTACTCTTCGTCTTTTAATTGATTTCCTTTTTTATCAATCATAATCATAGCGCCATTAAGCATTACTCTTGCTTTACCATCGGTAAACAAATCGGCAAAGTTGTATTTATAACCAAGTACCATATTACCATTTCTATTAATATAACCCCACAAACCTTTTATATTAGATACAGGAGCCATGCCTTCGGAAAATCCCCGGGCCATATCATACTCAAATGGAATAACAACTTTATAACTTGTATCAATATATCCAAAGCGGCCATTCTTTTTTACAAAAGCAAAACCTTCACGAAAAGAGCCTGCATCTTCATATATCGGCTCTATTACAACTTTTCCGGTACTGTCCAGAAACCCCCATTTATCATTTATACGTACCGGCGCACGGCCCTCATTAAAACTCATTGCTTCATCATAAATCAATGGAACTATTAATTTTCCTTTGGCATCTACATAACCAAACTTGTTATTCTTACTTACTTTGGACAGCCCGCAAATACAATCATCAACATAATCATATTGTTTGGCCCACTCCTGAGCAACAACAGTAAAGGAAATTAAAAAAGGCATCAGAAAAAAGAATATGCGTTTCATAAAAAATAATTTAAATGATGAGCCAACTCAATAATTTAATCCTGTTTTTAATTATCATGTAACAAATTAAAATCAGCGTTAAGGTACATCTGCGTATAACTGTAATCCATGACCTCCAACAGCAGATTTGATGATCATTGGCAGAAAATTGAATTCAAAAACACAAATGATTTCCTACCTTTCGGGAAACGAATTTTGCATGATTATTTTACGACCCGCAGTATGGATTTATGTACTCCTCTTTCTTTTAAGCTGTTCAGTAAGTACTTTCAAGTCCGGTAACAAAGTATATAAAAAACAATCGAAGGCTTATGCAAGATTACTGAGAGCATATCCTTTACAGGACTCAGCCGGATTAAATTATGCGCCGGGTTTTGTGGGTACTACCAATTTCTCCATGCGTAAGCCCAGCTATGTTATTATTCATCATACCGCACAAAACAGCTGCGATCAAACATTAAAAACATTTATCCTGCCCCGTACACAGGTGAGTGCTCACTATGTAATTTGTAAAGATGGTACGGTTTATCATATGCTCAATGATTACCTGAGGGCACACCATGCAGGCGTTAGTAAATGGGGCGGTGCAATTGATATTAACAGCAGCAGTATTGGTATTGAACTGGATAATAACGGATATGAAGCATTTGATGAAAAACAAATCAGCAGTTTACTCATTTTACTTGACCGTTTAAAAAGATCATTCAATATACCTGCTGCCAATTTTATTGGTCATGGTGATATTGCACCTACAAGAAAAAACGACCCTAACTGGCGCTTTCCATGGAAAAGCCTGAGCGAAAAAGGGTTTGGGTTATGGTGGAGTGATACAACAAACATACAGGTACCTGAAAGCTTTGATTATATAACTGCCATACGTTTAGTAGGTTATGATATAAAAGATACGAGTGCTGCCTTTGTACGTTTTAAACAGCATTTTTTACAGGATACAACAAAAGCTATTACACCTGCTGCGCAAAAAGTATTGTATCAGCTCTATAGAAAATACCTGTAACTTTATTTTACTGCGATTGTTTCCATCTGAAAATTTTCATCGGTACTGTAGTATTTGTTTGCAGCTGTTACATTCATTTTTAATAAGATTAACACTCAAACAGCTAAACCGCTGAACAATCATTTTATTTCTGTGTAATTCTCAAAAGAGAAAAACAATTATGACAGCAGAACATCAACGTTTAGATGAAAATAAGCATAAGTCCATACCGCTTGAACGCTGGGGGCCATACCTCAGTGAACGGCAATGGGGAACCGTTCGGGAAGATTACGGACCTTATGGAGATGCGTGGGGTTATTTTCCATTTGAGCATTCACACTTCCGCTCCTATTTGTGGGGCGAAGATGGTATAGCCGGAATATCAGACTACTTTCAAAACCTTTGTTTCTCCATTGCTATGTGGAATGGTAAAGATGAGATTTTAAAAGAACGATTGTTTGGACTAGATAACTACAGAGGAAACCATGGAGAAGATGTAAAAGAGTTGTATTATTATCTTGATAATATACCTACACATTACTACATGGAGTATTTATACAAATACCCCCAACTTACTTTTCCGTATAAAAAATTATATGATGAAAACAGGAAACGCTCCAAAGAAGATCCTGAATATGAAATTTTAGATACACCTGTTTTTAAAAATCATCACTATTTTGATATACATGTGTCTTATGCCAAATACAACGCTAATGATATTGTAATAAAAATTGAAATAACCAACCGATACCACCGTGCTGCTGATCTTACCCTTTTACCTACACTTTGGTTCATGAACCGGTGGACCAATAATAAAATTGAAACAAAACCTTTTATTGAATTTGTAAACAAAAATACATTACATACATGGCACCACAGGCTTGGGGATTACTATTTTTATTTTTCCGATGCTGATGATTTGCTGTTTACTGAAAATGAAACCAACACACAAAAATTAAACGGAACCCCTAATACATCCATATTTGTAAAGGATGCGTTTCATGATGCCATTATTCATAATTCCAACTTAAAAAAACTAAGGGAGAAAAAAAAAGGTACCAAATGTTCGCCCGTTTATCAAATGCACTTTAAAGCCCATGAAGCAAAAACAGTGTATTGCCGTTTAGTAAACGCTTCTATCGATAATCCTTTTCCTGAAGGTATTGAAACGATTTTTAAACAAAGAAAGCAGGAAGCTGATGAATTTTATAATGCTGTGATACCGCAGCATCTTACTGCCGAACAAAAGAATATTTCACGCCAGGCTTATGCGGGCTTGTTGTGGAGTAAACAATATTATGGTTTTGATGTGGAGAAATGGTTGACTGCAAGTGATGGAATTACTCCTGTAAATGACGGTAAAAAGTTTGGCCGCAATCACGACTGGAAGCATTTAAAAAATGCAGATATTATTCTGATGCCTGATAAGTGGGAGTACCCCTGGTATGCTGCATGGGATTTAGCTTTTCACTGTATAGGTATGGCATCTTTAGACCCCGTATTTGCAAAACATCAACTGCTTTTGATAATGCGTGAGTGGTATATGAAACCTGACGGGCAGCTTCCTGCCTACGAATGGAATTTTGGTGATGTAAATCCTCCGGTACATGCAATGGCGGCATGGTATGTTTATCAAATAGAAAAAAAACAAACAGGTAATGGAGATGTTGCGTTTCTGAAACGTATTTTCCAGAAACTGCTTATCAACTTCACATGGTGGATTAATCGAAAAGATGAAAACGGAAACAACTTATTCCAGGGAGGATTTCTAGGCCTGGATAATATTGGAGTTTTCAACCGAAGCCATCATATTCCCGGCAATCATGATCTGGAACAGGCCGATGG
>CAYPBV010000039.1:0-12271 GCA_964409025.1 uncultured Chitinophagaceae bacterium
TATCAGGCAAAACAAATAATGGGTTGGATGCCTGTTGTAACACTACTGTTGTTGTAGCTGCAGCTGTGGTACAGGTAGTAGCTGTTTTTGTTGCTACTACACTGTATGTACCCGAAACGGTTGGTGAAAAACTTTGCACATTGCCGGGGTTAGACGCACCGGGCGGCACGGTCCATACAAAGGAGTAAGCATCAGCAGTTGTGGGTGTGGCCGTAAGTTGTACTGATGAAAGTTCACAGGCATTGATACTGTTTACAGCCACTGCCGGTATTTGATTCGCAATGATTGTAAAGTTAACGGAGCGTTGTGCCCCGCAATAATCAGTATAGGTACAGGTGATGGTTTCATTCACACTTGTAATAAATGAAGCCGCATTTGAATTGCTGCTGCCCTTGCTCCAGCTATAATTGGTGCCGGGCGATGGCGCTATGAGCGTAAATGATTTTCCAACACAGGCATTGATCACATTGTTACTACTTGGCTCTACACGCAACTGCTGCAAATTAGAATTACCGCCGGTGGATGCAGCAACACTCCAGAACACAATAGCATTGTTATTAAACCGCTCCTGCAAATGATTGCGTGTGGAAGTAATTCGTTTTTCGTTATCAAAAAAAACTGTAAGCCGTTGTGATGTGGCTGAGAGGTATTCCCATTCAATGGTAACATCATGCCACAACCCATCTTCTACATTGGCACAGGTACCTGTTAAGCACACTGGACTGGCGCCATCAGCAATAACACCGCCACTGTTCAATTGCCCATCAGCATAAATACCTGTATGATCCTGACTGATATCATTCCACGCCGCACCATTATCCCATGTATCAAATTCAACAATTAATGAATTGGTAATGCCTGATACACCCAGGCCACTGCCCGTAGTAAATGTGGGCTGGCAGGAATTGTTTAATAAAAAAGCAAACCCATCTGCACCGGCAGCATCTTTTATACCAAAGTTTAACTGAAACCTGATGCTGAAGTTTTTAGAAAGATCAACAGGATAATAATTGGTAATCATTCCGGCCTGTGTTAACACATCCTGCGTAATGGCATAGGTAAGCGGTCCGGATTGAACGGCACTGCCCTGCGTGGAAAATTGCTGGGCATGTAATGTAAGTATTGAAAACAGGCAGCAACAAACAAAAAGAAAAACTCTTCTTTTATGAAGAGTAATAGCAACTTTCATCGGGTTAAAAATAACTCAATTCATCAAATTAATGGATCAATGTTTTTATAAAGAGCAGAATCATTGATAGAAAATTTCAAGAATTTTCCAGAAAAAGTTTTTTTTGAAATGGCACCTACCCTTATCTTTGCCGTCCCTTAACGGAGCCCTTTTCTAAAGGTTTAGGACTTCGTATAAAGAACATAAGGATTAAAAAGGGAGTTTAGCTCAGTTGGTTTAGAGCATCTGCCTTACAAGCAGAGGGTCGGCGGTTCGACCCCGTCAACTCCCACAAACGGTTCAGGTTTTCTGAACCGTTTTTTATTGCTCTTAAATGAAGTATTTAAACACTGTCAGCACAGTATATTGCGGGATTTTTAGCGGAGGTGCAGTGAAAAAATAAGTTCAATGAAGATTGTATCAAAAACACCCGATAATTGTTGCGCTGCTCACAATGGTTCACGGCCCCAAATCTATCGCATCAGCTTTTCACGCAACTCTTTACCCGTCATTACAGCCGAGCGGGGGCGGATAAAATCGGCAGGAAAATGTGAGAAATAACGACGCAGGATGCCCAAAAACTCCGGATAATCTTTTAAACGGATACCTCTTGATTTTACAGCTACATAAAAGGCCAAACCAAAACTCACCAGAAAGTTGAGAAAGCCAATCATGAGCACACCCATCAATATCGTAAATAAATACTTGAGCGGCACCTGATGATCCAATCCATAAAAACCAATGGCTGTATTACCTGCGGAAATAGTGATATGACGAATATCAAAAGGCAAACCTGTTATTTTACCAAAGAATCCCGCCATACCTAAAAAGAAACCAAGCGAAATACTTCCGGCAATGGAACCGAGATTATTTTGTACAAGATGTACTAAATACTTCAATTGTTTGGGGCCAAGTGTTTGTGTAAGCACAGGATGGAAACGCAGCCTGTCCGGCAACTGACCATATACTACATAATTTTCTACCCAGCCTGCAATCAATCCACTAAGAAATAAAAAGAAACCGGTGAAGCAGGCATACAATAATGCCAAACTGTGAAAAGGATGTTGTGCCGCAAGCAACGCATCAGCCTCAGCACTTGTAGCAATTTTGGAACCTGTGGCCACTGAAAAAAGTAACGCCAGTAAATAAGTTAATGGAAACACTACCAGCAAATTACCTGCAAATGATGCTATCTGGCTGCGGCATGCACGGGCAATGCTTAAGGCAAGACCAAATAAATCAGGTGTACCGCTGAATTTAGACGTATCCAGCGAAGCAGCAATGGCTGATGCTGTAAATGCCGGTTGCTTGGTGGCCAAAGTAGAACCGGTGCTTTGCATTAAAATAAAACCCATGGAGTAATTACTGCTGTATAAGAATCCCTGCCAAAAAGGAGCGATGGTTAATTTACCCAACAGGTTTTTAAATATGGCAATGAATGAAATAATAAAACCTCCACCCATCGCACTTCTGAATAATTTGTAAAACTCCTTACGGGTTACGGCAATAAAAGTTTCGCCACGCTTACCGCCATGTTCTGAAATCTGGTAGGCGAGTAAGCCCATGTTCTGAGATAAAAATTCTTTAATACTGTTCTTACGATTCTGATTGCGAACCAGTGTAATAAAATAATGAACAAAGCGGCGGGTGTTAAACATATTATCTTCATCCAGAGCATCCAGCACCATAAACATACGCTCTACATGCTGCTCCATACGGGTAAGTAAAAATGTTTCAGCCAGGCTGGTACCATTTTCCTTACGATCATCTTTTAACCATTTGATACTTTGCAAACAGTTATGCAGAGCTTCCGCTATGGTTTCAAGCAATAATTTCTGCTCATGCTGTGAGCCACCTTTTTGTCTGAGCTCAAATAAAAGATTAATGAGGCGATTTTGCTCCATAAACGGAAAAGCCCCGTCATTCCATTGATCATACCTGCTGGTTACTTCTTTTTCCAAACCCATCATGCTCAACCGGTAAGAAAGTATTTGCAGTGAGTCGTTCAATTGCTTCATTAAAACGGGCTCTGTAAGATTTACTTCAATGCCAATTAATTCAAACAGGCGCTCCCAGAGTTGTACATCCAGTTGCTCCATCCACACATAATCATCCCGCTTATAAAACACACGTTCAATTACATATAAAAAATCAGTGGGCTTCAGAAGCGGAGGTAAAATTTTATGTTTGAGTTTGGAACTCAACTCCTGTATAAAACCCCGGGAACTCAGCAGCCCGCTTTGTGTTAATGCCTGTGTAATTTCGCTTTTAATAAATTGATTAAGCAGGGAACGTCGCAGGGCAAACATGAGTGAGCGATCTTCCTGCAATTGAAACAGTAATGCCTGAAACCTTGTTTCTGCTTCTTTTGTATTTTTTGGGTTGGAGGGTCGGATTTGCTGAAACAATTCTACCAAAAACTCAAGCCCTCTGTTGGAACTTTTTATTGAAAGAACAATTGCTTTGCCTTTTTGAGATTCGGCAACCTGCAATTTACGTTTTGGTAAAATCCTGAATTTCATATGTATAAGCGGTGAAGATGATGGTATTGCACATTATGACAAAAATGATGCCCTTATTGCTGCAATACAAAACAGTATTGCTTTAAAATTGTTGTGTATTTTTGCCGGGTGATGATGAATACAACAAAAACAAAGGAACAATATGAAACGGAGGTTCTTACAGATGCCGAAGAACCCTGCAATCTTATTGTGTGGAATGATGAAGTGAATACATTTGAGTGGGTGATTGAAACACTGATAGATGTATGTAAACACAGTACCGAACAGGCAGAGCAATGCGCCTGGCTTATACACTATAAAGGCAAATACGCTGTTAAACAGGGCAGCTATGATGAACTGAAACCCATGTGCGATGAAATAACTGACAGAGGCATTGGCGCAACTGTGGAAGTGATGGCTTAGTTGAAGAAAGCCGAAAGCTGATAGCCATAAGTTTATAGTGTTTGTTCTTTAATCTTCTCCCCTCTCATTTTCTTACTTTCCCCATGCCCATTACTTTACTTGATGATCAACTTTGGTTTCCGCCGGCAAATGAAGCTACTGAGGATGGCTTACTTGCTCTTGGTGGCGACTTAAGCATTGATCGTTTATTACTGGCTTACAGGAGCGGCATTTTTCCATGGTTTAATGAAGAGGAGCCGCCGCTGTGGTGGTGTCCTGATCCCAGATGTGTTTTATTTCCTGATGACTTGTATGTAAGCAAAAGCATGCAGCAGTTATTCAAAAAAAATGCTTTTGAAATAACCATCAATAAAGCTTTTGAAGAAGTAATATGGCAATGTGGCGAAACAAGAAAAGACAAAGAAGGCACCTGGATTACAGATGATATTGTGGATGCTTACACCCAACTGCACCGGCTGGGTTTTGCCATAAGCATTGAAGCATGGAAGCATCATGAATTAGTGGGCGGCTTGTATGGCATACGAATGGGTAAGGTATTTTTTGGTGAAAGTATGTTCAGCAAACAAAGTAATGCCAGCAAGTATGCATTCATCAGTTATGTACAGCAGTTGCAGAAAGAAGGTGTAGTATTGGTTGATTGCCAGGTGTACACAGAACATTTAAAAAGCATGGGTGCAAAAATGATAGAACGGGATTTGTTTTTGAAGATCCTTGAGAAGCATGTGGTGTGAAAAAAAATGCCACAGATGCTTGTTATTACTTTACACCTGTGGCCTTGCTTTTACTGTCGCTTAAAATAAAGCAGCGAGCTATCTGATGCACGCAGTGTGAACTGCTGTTTATCAAACGAAATAACTGTATTCTTAAACTCCTCCTTTGAGGAATCAGTGGCTACAAATGTCAACTGTGCTGAATCATTAATTATATACTTGAATTGTTCCGCAATACTATCGCCCAGCTTTTTATTTACTGAGCCATCTGCAGCAAATTGATACGTGTAATTCAGATAATTACTGTCAATAGCCAGAATCATCAGTCCCAGTACATTGCCTGAGTCATTTTTACTTACAGCCACTGAATCCATACGCCATTCACCAATAACCGTTTCACTGAATGATTGTGATGCAGCTTTTGATGTTCTCATTTCCGTAACATAATACAACGCTCCGCCTAGTGCTGCTATGAGTACAGCAGCAATGAATAATTTTTTCATTGTTTAAAAGTTTAAGATGAAAGAATAGAATATTACATGCAGGAGCAGCAATCCGATTGCAGTTTTTTTATATAGCGCAACTGATGAACCGCTGATGCAGTTTCATACGGCAATACTTTGTACAAAGATTTGATGATTGATACCCCGGGCAATGAAAAGGTAACCGAAAGAAATTGTTAAAGGGCTAAGCGTGTAAAAGAGGGAAAGGAGAATTGATTACATATTATAAAATGAGAGCGGCTTCAAAATTTAAAGCCGCTTGATAATTTATTATTAACCGGTCAGACGGGGGCGTCAGACCTTACCTTCTCTTTCTCTCCTTTTCTCCTTTACCTCTTAGCCCATGTCTTACAACAGCCTCTCAGCGCTCCCCTGCCAGTTCCAGCACCACCTTCCATTCTTCATCTGTTACTTTACCAACGCTTAGTCTGCCGAGACGGAGTAAATCCATATTGGCCAGGCGCTTGTCTGCTTTCATTTGTGCAAGGGTAACAGGCTTTTTTAATGTACGTACCGGTTTTACATCCACTACAACCCACGCATCTTCATCCGTTGTAGGATCCTGATACCACTCTTTCACCACTTTGCAAATACCAACAATTTCCAATCCTTCATTACTGTGATAGAAAAATAACTCATCACCCTTCTTCATCGCTTTGAGATTATTACGTGCTGCATAGTTACGCACACCATCCCAAAACGTTTGCTTGTCTTTTACAAACTGATCCCAACTGTATTTAAACGGTTCTGATTTAATTAACCAATAAGCCATATAATAAATTGATAATTGTAAAATTGAAAATGTATAATTGTTGTGCTGCAAATTATCAATTATCCATTAAGAATTTATCCATTTCTTCTACCATCCATTCGCCAGCACATCAGCAATATGCAGTGTTTTTAAGTTATGCCCCTTTTGCTTGATATAACCTTCCATGTGCATCAAACAACTTAAATCCGTTGAAATAACATATTGTGCGCCGGTAGCCAAGGCATTGTTTACTTTTTGATCGGCCATGGCAATGGAAATAGGTTCAAACTTTACTGCAAACGTACCACCAAAACCACAACAGGTTTCCACATCATTCATTTCCACCAGCTCCAATCCTTCCACATTACTAAGTAATGTGCGTGGCGCTTCTTTAATCTTACATTCACGCAGGGCTGCACAGCTGTCATGATAGGTTGCTTTGCCCTGCAGGCTTGCACCCTTTACTTTGTCCACTTTAAGCACATCCGTCAAAAACTCACTAAACTCATACATGCGTTTTTGCAAATCCTTTACCTCGTTGTGAACAGATGAATTGTCAAACAGCTTTCCGTAATAGTTTCTTACAAAACCGGCACAACTGGCGCTGGGCGCTACCACATAATCTGCTCCGCTGAAATCATTTAAGAATTTTGAAGCTACATCTTTGCATTCTGACTGAAAGCCTGCATTAAACGCCGGCTGACCACAGCAGGTTTGATTGGCATTGTAGTTCACTGTGCAGCCGAGTTTCTCCAGCACCTTTACCATATTAAAGGCTGTTTGCGGATATAACTGGTCTACAAAGCAGGGAACAAACAATTGAACATTCATCACAGCAAGTTATTTCTTTAAAGATACATTGAGTGCTATCATCTTAAGTGCGGTAAGGGCTGCTTCTTCACCTTTATGGCCATGTATGCCGCCAATGCGTTCATCAGCCTGCTCATTCGTATTGACAGTGAGTACACCAAAAATCACAGGCGCATTCAAACTTAAGTTAAGCTGTGTTACTCCATCTGTTACGGCCTTACACACATACTCAAAATGAGGTGTATCACCTTTGATTACACAACCCAATGTAATAAACGCATCAGCTTTTGTTTGACTGCTTTGCGCATACGCTTTTACAGCAAATGGAATTTCTACAGCACCCGGCACTGTAAGCGTAACAATATGCTTCACACCATATTCATTCAAAACTTTTTTACAGCCGCTTTCAAGCGCATCAATGATGCGTGCATTCCATTCTGTTTTCACCAAAACAACACAGGCACCCGAAAAATCATGAGTGCCTGTGTTGAATGTATATAAATTGCTGTTACTTATTTCAGCCATAGTTACTCATTTATGATTACACCCAGTCTGGCCAGGTATTTCTCCACCACAAATCCCTTTTCACTCTTCGGATATTTTTCCTTGATGATTTTGTACAACTCAGCAGCTTTATCATTTTTGCCAATTGTTTCATATGCCTGGGCTGCACGGAATAAATTTTCTGAAGAGCTTGCCTCATCATCAGCATTCAATTTACCTGCTTTTTCGTAATAAGCAGCGCCTTCTTCTTTTTTACCATCGCCCATCAAAGCATCACCCAGCATACGCCACGCAGCACTTTGAATTTGGGTAGCATCTGTTGAAAAATCCTCTAAGTGCTTAATGGCATTTTTAAAATCATCTTTACGCAAATAGATAGCCCCTGCATAATAGTGCGAAAGATTAGCCGCATCAGTACCACTATAGTTTTTGATAATTTTCAGAAAACCTGCACCTGCACCATCTCCATTCAATGCCAAATCCAATGAATCTTTTGCAAAATACATTTGTGCCCGGCTGATGGCTTCATTGGCTTTTGTTTGCTTTGGGTTGAGCACAAAATTTTTATATGCCAGCCAGCCGCCTGCTACCAAGATTACCAAGCCACCTACATATGTAACCGGTTTGGAATATTTACCCCAAAAATCTTTTGCTTGTTTAATCGCATGCACATCATTTAACTCCTGTGCAGTTGTTTTTTTTGTTTCAGACATGTTGTTTATTCAATTTTTATAACGCAATCACTATGATTATTTACTTATTTGCCTCTTATACTAATCCATAATAAACGGATAGTTCTGATCTACATATACATCTTTGAGCAGTTCATCATCAGCAGGCCATGGACTTTCTTCAGCAAACTTCACACATTCTTCCACTTCTACACGTACACGCTCATTGATGGCTTCAATTTCAGCTTCGCTCACACCAAACACCTTCAACAGTTTTTCTCTGGATGTTTCAATGGGGTCACGCTGTTTGTATTCTTCCACTTCTTCCTTGCTGCGGTATTTCTGCGGATCACTCATGGAGTGCCCTTTGTAACGATAGGTTTTGATTTCAATCAAAGTAGGTCCATCACCTTTACGGGCACGGTTTACACCACGGATTACACTTTCATGCACCGCTTCCGGATCCATACCGTCAATACTGTCTGCCGGCATGTCATACGCATCAGCCAGTTTATAAATATCTACTACGTTACTGGTACGCTCAACCGATGTACCCATCGCATAGTTATTATTCTCACAAATAAAAATCACCGGCAACTTCCACAGCATCGCCAAGTTAAATGTTTCATGCAGCATACCTTGACGGGCCGCACCATCGCCAAAAAAGGTTAAACACACATTATCGGTGCCCTTGTACTTTTCAGCAAAAGCCAACCCTGCACCTGTACCAATTTGTGCGCCTACAATACCATGACCACCGAAAAATCCTACATCCACACCAAAAAAGTGCATACTACCACCTTTTCCTTTTGCACAACCGGTAGCCTTACCAAACAATTCAGCCATCGCTGCTTTGGGCGTAATGCCTTTTGCTATACCCAACGCATGACAACGGTAAGCTGTAATAAATTTATCCTCGCCACGGGTAGCTGTCATACATCCTGCAGCTATCGCTTCCTGGCCTATGTAGAGGTGACAAAAACCACGGATTTTCTGCATGCCGTACAATTGACCGGCTTTTTCTTCAAAACGACGCAGTAAGAGCATGAGCTCATACCAGTAGAGGTAAGTTTCTTTTGTGAATTTAGTGGCCACGATTAGTTTCTTTTTTGGAGTGGCAAAGATAAGGGGGCAGGGGGAAATTTAGATTGGCGATTTTAGATTGTTGATTTTGGGTTAGAACACTCTTTTTCTGATGAAAATGAGCAAGAAAGGCAGGGTTTTGTTACGGGCAGAAATGCTGATGGCATCGTCCCTTGCGTCGCACATTTCGGGGCATTTGCAAACAGCAACTATGATTTCAAATTCATAACAGTGCCACTGGTTTTAAAGATTCAATAAGCCCGGCATGATTAACAACAAACCATAACCCTGACTTTCAAGTCGGGGAAGAACTCACTAAAGCAAATGGGCTTTAGCCCCGACCATTTCACTTGCGAAGTCATGGCTAAAGCCAAATTCAACATGCTCATGGCCCCGGCTTAAAAGCCGGGGTTACAAAATCAGCAAACCGTTATCTTGCGCCCGTGCTTCAACTGCAAAACATAGCGCTCACCCAATTTAAAAACTACAGCCATCAGCACTTGCGGTTTACACAACCCATCATTGCATTTACAGGCGCCAATGGTGTGGGTAAAACCAACCTGTTGGATGCCATTCATTATCTCTGTTTTACCAAAAGTTATTTTACGGGGGTTGATAGCAATAATGTACAACATGGCAGTGCAGGCTTTCGTATTGAAGGTGTATTTGATAAAAACGGGGAAGCCTATAAAACCTGCATCATCCTGCGGGAAAATGGCAAGAAAGAAATCACCTGCAATGAAGTACCGTATGAAAAATTTTCGCAGCACATCGGTTTGTTTCCCTGTGTAATGATTGCGCCTGATGATGCAGAGTTGATAACCGCCGGCAGCGAAGGACGCCGAAAATTTTTAGACACCCTGCTTTCACAAATCAATGCGGATTACCTGCAGCAATTGATTGTTTATAACAAAGTATTACAGCAGCGAAATAGTTATCTCAAACAGTATGCACAAACGCAAACACGCAATAACAGTTTGCTGGAAGTACTCGATGAACAGTTAACGCAGGCGGGAAAATTTATTTATCAAACACGCAACTCCTTTCTTCCACTCTTTCAACAAAAAGTGTTGCAGTTTTACAAGCAGATTGCCGGAAAGGAAGAAGCTGTGGGTATAACGTATGAAAGCCAGTTGCATCATGCAGCTTTTGCAGATTTATTAAAACAATCAGCTGAGAGGGATTACTTATTGCAACGTACCAACTATGGCGTGCATAAAGATGACCTGGTGTTAACGTTGAACGAAGAAGCGTTTAAGTCAACCGCATCACAGGGCCAGCGTAAAAGTTTACTGTTTAGCTTAAAACTAGCTGAGGCAGAAACCATCAATGAACAAAAAGGTTTCTATCCTTTATTGTTACTCGATGATGTATTTGAAAAGCTCGATACGCAACGTATGCACAACCTGCTGGACTATGTGTGCAGCCAAAATGCCCAGGTGTTTATTACAGACCCCAATGAAGAACGGGTACGAAAGGTATTTGAGAAATTGAGGAAAGAGATACAGGTTTATAGTTTTACTTAGTAGTTAACTTTTATTTTGAAGAAATGAATAGCAGTATCTTTTTGGTTGGTTCTAATAGCAACAGTATATTCTTCATTGTTCGAAGAATCAACCCGACTTTGATTAATTTCACCGGCTATTATTGAAGATGCTCCGGGCATAATTATATCGGACTGCTTATTAATAATCAAACAGCCACAGGACGACGTAATCTCTCTAATGACTAATGTATCATTACCGCAGTTGTTTACTGAAAATCGAAATGGAATTTTGTTTGCGTCATCTGACTTACTCATTGTTATGTACTTCGTAGAAGAACATAACCTGGGCTTGCTGCCTGAATTACACGAACTGAATGAAATCAATACCAATAGAGGAATAATCTTATTTAAAAGCCACCGATGATTTAAGAACCTTTTCAATTGCTTGTTTTGTTTTATTAATGTATAAATTTTCTGTCTCCCTCCCAAAACCATGATAAGTGCTGACAACATTCTGCGAAGAATTCAATATTATCTCAACTGGGAAAGATGTAAAATTATTTGCCTTACAAAATTCGCCACCTGAGTCATACAAAAATTCAAATGTGTACTCAGGATGCTTTTGTTTAAAATCATTAATTTCTTCAATCTTATCAGAATACCCATTACTAACCACGGCAATCAGAACATCAGAATTATCTTTATATGATTCATGAATTTTCTGCAAATACTCCATTTTCCGCATGCATGGATCACACCCAATAAACCAAAAATCCAGTAAAACAACTTTCTTATTGGACAATATCTGAGCAGTAATAGGAGTTTTATCCAATCTTACCAGAGAGTTTATAAAATTTAGAGGGACAGACTCCAATACTTTCAGTGATTTTCTCTCATTTCTCTGTATAATTATAGGTAATGCCCAAAAGCAATATAACGAAATAATTAACAACGAAAGTGAGCCAAACAGTAAGGCATATAATCTCGATGTTTTTTTTAATAATATCGCTGTCATAATACCAGCCAACCCAGCTAAAGGATTGACTGGTATATATAAAGGAAATAAAGAAGGATTGACAATGAGGCCATAGATTGTCAGAATAATTAATGGCATCCCTAAATAAATAAAAGTTTTAAATTTCGTACGATTAGTTATCAACTGAAATATAATGCCTAATAAGAAATAGAAAACAAAAAAAAGTGATGTTATAAATCTATAATCTTTAATATTGAAATTAACCAATGTTATGAAGACCATTGAAATAACGATAGTAAGTAATAAAGGCCAACTAAATAACCAGAATTTTCTTAAACGAAACATCATAAATCGTAAAAATTTTAAAACTATCTAATTTACCAACCGTCACACCTACCATCACACTTCTTTAATCCCATAAAACCACAGCCAGTGTTTTGAACTTCGCAGCCAGTATTTTCTACGCAAGAACGACCGTAAAACGCACAATGATTAACTGTTGCATCCACCAAACATTTGCACTTTGACCCATCATCTCTAGGATCTACCTCAGATTGGATAGAATTCAAAGGAGATGAATTTTTAGCCATATTTATTGGAATAAGAAGTGTAAGTAAACCTAGCTCTCTTGCAGAAAAAACCTGAGAAGCCTCCCCAAACCAAATTCTTGAAAATTTATCAGTTT
>CAYPBV010000039.1:12281-26418 GCA_964409025.1 uncultured Chitinophagaceae bacterium
CCTCAGGCCAGCAGTAAGTTCATTGGTTAATCTAAGTTTAGCTCCGTGAAAGTTGCTGCTTTTAGTTACTAAAGCAATTCTCTCTTTCCAATACTGAAACTTTTCTTCGGATGACAAAAGTTCAAATGTAAGCTTCAAATTGTCTAAGTCAGTTTCGGCTAAGGCATTTGCAACTTCTTGGGATATCTGCTCTGTCTCTTCAATTTTAATTGAGGATTGTTTTTGACATGAAGCAATGAGGAGAACGAGAAGAAATAAACTTAAGAAGAGGTTTCCTTTTTTCATAATAAATATTTTTAAAGTTAACGAATAGATACTAAGATATTAAAAAAAAGCAACATGGCAAATTTGCTCTAATCTTTATTTAATTAATACATCAGCTTGCTGCCGTGAATTACCTTCGGGATAATGACGGTATTAAAAAGTTTGGTAAACGGGTACGAGAAATCCGTTTGTCAAAGAATATTTCTATGGAGTCTCTTGCCTTTGAAGCAGGAATAGAATATAGCCAGCTCAGTAGAATAGAAAGAGGCACGATAAATACCAGCATCTCACATGCTTTTGCTATTGCAAAAGCTCTTAAAATTGAACCGTCAGATTTATTCACTTTTAAAATGTCAAAATAACTAATTTATACCCAAAAGCTATATCCATATAAACTGAGTCGCATTTCGTAACTAACCCCTCCTACCTCACACTAACTACTATCGACTACCCACCTCTTCTCCTATCTTTGCCCCATGAGCGAATACTCCATACAGGAAGCCATGCAGCAGTTTCTGGAAAAAAGCAAACTTAAGAACAGGGTTCGTGCACTGGAAATAAAAGATGTATGGGCCGAACTGATGGGCAAAACGATTGCTAACTATACGGATGAAATTAAATTGATTGAAGGACAGCTCATCATCACTACTTCTGTAGCACCACTCAAACAGGAACTGATTTACCAGCGTGAAAAAATCCGCAACCGCATTAATGAATTATTCAATGAACATGCGGTTAAGGAAATTATTATTAAGTAACCGCAGCCCGGTCGGCCCACGCTTTGCAAATTCCAAACAGCAACTACAACTTTCACCTTGGGCAATTAGAAATTCATCACTGAATTCTCTCATCTTTTTTTCTGACTTCCGTCATCTTTTAACTGAAGATGATCATCCATCTTTGAAGTGTTATAAAAATCAATCACACCTAAACTTAAACCCCATGAGCTTTGTAACAGCTGCCACTTGCGGCACCGAACATCACGAATGGTTGCAGGCCATTGACTTTTACGATAAAGAACTGGACATCCTCGAAAAGCGTCTTGCAGAAATCATCAGTAAAAATACAGGCATGGATGCCATGGCAGGAGCCGAGCATTTTCAGAACCAGTTCATCGTTCAGCGAAACAATATTGACGAGTTGCGCCACAGCATTCGGGAGCACGACCACAAAACGGCAGAAGACGCCTGGGCACATGCCGGGCATATACATAGCGAATTTCTAAGTGAACATGCCGAAGTAAAAGATAACTTCGACAGTTTTGAAAAAGTAATAAAAGAAGTACGCAGTGAGTTTAACGACTACCTGAGTAAATGGATGTAATTAAAATTCCTTTTGTTGGTGTTTTTTAGTAAACAGGAAAGCTGCCCCGTAAGGCAGCTTTCCTGCTATAAAAATATCATCACGCTTTCATCAGAAAAAACTAAAAACTGCCCCTATCCACATCTTTAATAAATTGAATCACGCCTTTCATAAACACCTGTTGATCGTCCCACATCGCCAAATGGCTACCATTGGGGCAATAGAGATAACGCCCTTTTTGTACCAGTTTGCTCTGCTCTTCCATTGCTTTGGGATCCATGGTATCATGTTTGGCACCAATCATAAGCGTGGGTACGTACAATTCTTTAAGTCTGTTTTTTACATCCCAGTTCACTAAACGACCAGCCACGCCAAACTCACTGGGCCCCTGCATCATCACATAAATTTCACTGTTCACATGTTTCATCGTTCTGTTAAAACCATCAGGCCATTCTTCCAGCCGGCATAAATGCTCTTTGTAAAAATGGGGAAGCAGCAATTCCATATAACGTGGATTGGCATAATCTGCTTTTGCTTCTATTGAACGTATTTCCTGCAGCACTTCAGGCTTCATTTGTTTGGCTAACACTTCCTGTGCATATTTACCATACTCGGGAATACTGGCCATCATATTTGCTACCAGTAATCCTTTTAAATGTTGTTGATATTTCAAGGCATATTCCATGGCTAATATGCCGCCCCATGAATTACCAAGTACATAAAAGTTACTGCTGTCGGCACCAATGGCCTGCCGTACCTGTTCTACCTCTTCTACAAATCGTTCAGTAGTCCAGAGGCTGCTGTCCTTCGGTTGGTCGCTGTAGTAAGAACCTAATTGATCATATTCATAAAATTCAAAACCTTCCCGTTGAAAAAAGGTTTCAAAACATTCCATATACTCATGTGTCATAGCCGGACCTCCATGCAGGAGTAATACTTTGATCTTTGGATTGGAACCAAAACGTTTGGTCCACACTTTAAATTCACCCACCGGCGTTTTAATGGGAATCATTCGCACACCGGCTGATTGAACACCGGAATCAGCATAGTTAAAATAATCAGCAACAGAAGGAGGTGTTGTCTTCTGTTTGCATGAAGCTGTAATACAGATAATGAAAAGAAAAATTAGCAATCGCATATTATTGAATTTAAGTTTACTGTTCATCCGTCCGACGGGGGCGTCTGACGTGGCGTACTTCTTACCTCGTACTTCGTACTTCGTTCTTCGTACTTTTATTTCACTCTCACTCTTGGATCAACCACTCCATACAATACATCAGCCAAAATATTAATGAGCACGAAGATGAAGGCACTTAACAACACACTGCCCATCACTACCGGATAATCTAATTTCTCCAATGCATCTACTGTTACTTTCCCTATACCACGCCAGCCGAAAATATACTCTACAAAAAAAGCACCTGCTAAAAGTTCTGCAAACCAACCCGTAACCGCCGTAATCACAGGATTGAGTGCATTACGCAATGCATGTTTCCAAATCACAGTTCGTTTGCTCAACCCTTTTGCATAAGCGGTGCGTACAAAATCCTGATTTAAAACATCCAACATGGCGCTACGTGTGAGCTGTGTGATGATCGCCAGCGGACGAATACCCAATGTAATAGCCGGAAGAATTAAATTATGAAGGGTTAATTTCTTTTCACCCGTTTGCACATCAATGTCAAACCAACTGCCCGTCATGTTTAATCCTGTGTAATTGCTTAACACAAAACCAAACAGATAAGCAATTAAAATACCCATGAAAAAAGACGGTGCAGAAATACCGAGAATGCTGGTGAAAACAGATAATGTATCCATCCAGCTATCTTTTTTAACAGCAGCAATAACACCTAAGGTTATACCCAATATGGTTGCTAACAACATAGCCGCTGCCGCCAGCATCATCGTACCCGGTAAGGCTTCCATAAGCACATCCCATACTTCTTTTTTGGTGAGATAACTTTTACGCAGATAAGGAACTTTGATTGCAAGATTGGTTGCACCACCAATAAATAAACCGCTCAGTTCTTTTTTATCAATCCCTTCTTTGCTGTGTACTGCTATGGGTGATACATCATTTACATAGAGTAAAAACTGTTTCCATTTTGGCTGATCCAAATACAAATCCTTTTTAATATTAGTGATGGTTGCACTGTCGCCTGTTTGTCCCATCACCATACGTGCAGGATCACCAAAGCCCTGGAACATCCAGAATACCAATGTAACTACCCCTGCCAGCACCAGCAGCCCATAAAATATTTTACGCAGAAAATAGTTGAGCATGAAACGTTATTGAATTGATGAGAAATCTGCACCACTCCATTTATCCACTACTACAGGGCCATTCATTTTGTACAATGTGGGCACGGCACGTGCAGCCGTTTTCAGAGCTACCACATCACACACCAGAACAGGAAGTGTACGCAACACCGTATCAGCTTTAAGTAATTCAGTTACTGCTTCGTATTGAGGTGTAATTATTGAAAGTTTATTTTCTGCTGCCACAGAAGAAACCTGCGTTATCCAGTCAGCAGTTGACTTTATATTTTTAGTATTTAAAATGAACAACAAGTAATAATTACCCTGTTGATTTAACACAGAATCGGTAACATCTGCACCATCAACAGTGGTTAAGTTAAAATCTTTAATCCTTGGTTCATTGTTCTTTCCTCTTTCAATCAACACCTGTTTACGTTCTTTAAATTTCCATGTACTATCGGGCAAAGCAGTGAGCGGAAATTCTTTTGCTTCTCCATTTTTCTCATATACAAACTTGTAATCAAATTTATCAGGCACGGCATCGGGTGGCAATTGCCGCTCCACAAGCAGATTGTTTCCTTTTTTAAACGGCAGACAATCCACCACAGGTAAATAGTTTAACGTAAACCATTGAAAACCGAAGGCCAGTACTGCAGCATCAAACATCACAAAGAGATTAATAGCTTCCGTTTTGAATACCGTTTTGATTTGATTTTTATTCTTGAAAATAAACAATATCAATACCAATAAAATCAAATCTTTCAAAAAAGATTGATCAGGACTCAGTGGTATACAATCCCCAAAACAACCACAGGATCGGAAAATCAATTCGCCATTTTCATTTTTTGCCAATGCGGCATAACCTGTTAAGAACGTAAAAAATACAATGAGCAATAACAAGAGCCAACTGAACAGCTTCATGCGCCAACCCACAATCACAGCCACACCTGCTATAATTTCAAAAGCATTCATGAGTACACTCATGGCCAATGTATAATCATGCAAACCCACCCAGCCCCATGCTTCAAAAAATTCCTGCATTTTGTAACTTAAACCCAATGGATCATTTGCTTTAACCATGCCTGAAAAAATAAAAAGTAGTCCTACAATCCATCTGGTAACAGTGAGCAATTGTTTCATATACATAGTTTAAATGAATTCTCCATTTATCATCACCTTTTCAATGAGGTTTTCACCAAAAGAATAAGGCAGGTAGTTAATGGAAGGAATTGGCTTTGTAAAAATAAGATTGGCTTTTTTACCAATATAAATGCTGCCCACTTTTTCTTCAAGTCCCATGGCAAAAGCACCGTTGATGGTGGCGGCATTAATAGCTTCTTCCGGCAACATATTCATTTGAATACAACTCATACTCACAACGGTATTCATATTTCCACTGGGTGAAGAACCGGGATTAAAATCGCTGGCAAGTGCTACTGCACATCCTGCATCAATCAATGCACGTGCCGGCTGAAACGGCATACGCAAAAAATAAGCAGCAGTCGGCAACAACGTGCCAATGGTGGATGAAGCTGCTAAATCAGCAACATCATTTGCTGTCATCGTTTCTAGATGATCTGCTGAAACGGCGTTGAGCTCAATTGCTTTTTGCAAACCGCCTATAGAGTTGAGTTGATTTACATGCAGCTTTGGCTGTAATCCATATTTCGCTGCTGCATTACAAACTGTTTCCATTTCAGCCACTGAAAAAAAACCAGTTTCGCAAAATACATCTACATAATCAGCCAGCTTTTCTAAAGCAATATTGGGCAACAGTTCATTAATAAGCAATTCTAAATACCCCTGATGGTTTTCTTTATACTCAATTGGATACGCATGAGCGCCAAGAAATGTTGCTTTGATGGGAATAGGTGCAGATTGTTTTAATCGTTTAATTACACGCAGCATTTTTAACTCACCTTCTACCGTTAATCCATACCCGCTTTTGATTTCGATAGCCCCGGTACCAAGTTGCATTACATCAAGCAGGCGTTGTGCAGCTAGTTCATACAACGCATCTTCATGCATGGCATTTAATTTCTTGGCCGAGTTAAGAATGCCGCCTCCTTTTGCAGCAATTTCGGCATAACTTAGGCCTTTGAGTTTGGCAACAAATTCTTCCTCTCTGCTGGCGGCAAATACTAAATGCGTATGACTGTCGCACCAGGCAGGCAAAACCGTTTGATTCACAGCGTCCATCCGGTCTTCAAAACTTTCTGAATCGGTTAACTCATCCATGCTGCCAAAGTCAATAATACTGCCGTCTTCAATAATTAGAAAGGCATTTTCAATAACCGGCAGTTGTGCCAGATCAGCACCACGGAGTAATTTATTTTTAAACCGTGTGCCAACAAGCTGCTTTATATTTTGAATAAGTAAAGCCACAGGTAAAAATAAATGTTTTAAGAATGAAAAAATAAGAATCGTTATGCGTTTGCAAAAATTAAGCGGTAAGTTTAAGTTTGTGCTATGGTGAAGTTTACCACATCTATTCAAAAGTTTAAACAGCAGGGCGAAAAAACGGGATGGACTTATATTTTAATTCCGCAGCAGCTGGCAGAAAAGATAAACCCCGGTGTAAAAAAATCATATCGTGTAAAAGGTAGTTTTGATAATTATAAATTTGATGCGATGACCTTGCTGCCTATGGGTGAAGGTGATTTCATTATTCCGCTAAAAGCAGATGTGCAAAAGAAAATATTAAAACGTGCCGGCGATACGTTGGAAGTGCAATTGCAACTGCAGAAAAAAGCTTATGAAATCAATTCAGATTTTATGGAATGTTTACAAGATGAGCCTGAAGCTTTTTCCTTTTTTAATTCATTGCCACAGGGCCATCGTAATTATTTCAGCAAATGGATTGAAAGTGCTAAAACACAATCTACAAAAGCAAAACGAATTGCATTATCAGTTAATGCACTTGCAAAAAAATGGGGTTATGGTGAAATGATACTGGCACAGAAGAAAGTTGACTGAATAATCAGTTTACTAATTATAAATTTCCAATATTCCTTTAATAAGTGATATGCCAAAATGTATACAAGAAGATTTTAATCTGACTAAAAATCTTTTCTCCACAAAAACGGCTGTTAGTGTTAACAACTCAACGGGTTACTTTTTGAACTCCTGCTGTATTAACCCATGAGATATGTGTTTTTTTAAGTTAACGAGACACTTATAGATTAACCAAAGCAATCAAAAAAATGGTACAAAAAACATTTTACAAGACAAAAGATTACGTAAAAGTAAAATTTGCAGTAGTAGCAGAAAATGCTGAAACAATTGAAATATTAGGTCTTAACAGTGATTGGGAAAATTCAATCATCATGAAGAAAAAGAAAGATGGAACCTTTAGTGCTGAAGTTAATCTTCCAAAAGACAGCAAGCACGAATTCAAATACCGCATTAATGAAGCTGAGTGGGTTAACGAACCTGAAGCGGATGCAGAAACTGTAAACGTTTACGGCGGCACTAACAGTGTGCTGGTAGTTTAAGAAGCTGCAATAACAGATTTTTTTAGCATACCCTCTTCATTATACATTATCATCATTAAAGCGTTCTCTAACAGAACGCTTTTGGTGTTTCACTCCATTCAATAAGATTATGCGAAAACTTATCCCTGTTCTGCTATTGGCTGTTATTTTACTTCTTCTCCTGATTGCTTCCTGAAAATAGTGACCCGTGATCTCATGCTTTTGAATGGAACAAAAGATTACACTCAGCAGTAAAATACATTCGACTGATGCAGTTGAATAAAGAGCATGTCATTTTTTTGATACAAATCAGCAACGGCTTTGATTTGCAGTACAGAATTTAAAATTTTTACCTGCAGCATGTCATAACTGCCGTAGTACATTACGTTTTCAACAGTTGCTCTGATGCCTGTAGCTGCAACAACAATCTTTTCCGGACGAATGCAGGCAGATTTTTCAGAAGCAGACAGGTTGAACAATTCAATCAACTCACTACTGATAATATTGTAAGCACCAAACAAGCCTGCACAATACAAATCAACAGGCTGGTGATAAATTACAGATGGAGTTGCCTGCTGCACCACTACCCCGTCTTTCATTACCATAATTTCATCAGCCCAGCTCAATACATCTTTGCCATCATGACTTACCATAATACAGCTTGTTTGAAACGCTTCACTTACATCATGTATTACCTGCTTAATTGTTTGCTCATGAATAGCATCGAGATTGGAAAAAGGTTCATCCAGCAATAACAGTTTTGGCTTTTTTATGAGCTGCATGGCCAAAACGATGCGTTGTTTTTCGCCACCTGAAAGCTCATTGGTACGGCGATGCAGCAGATGCTCTATTTGGCAAACAGAAAAAATCTGTTGTGCGTCACTGTCTTCTATTTTACTGGCCATTTCCAATAATTCATGCACTGCATAATTATTTCGCAGTTCAAAATGCTGACTTAAATAAGCTATTGCATGATGACCGGGAACCAGTTTCTCGAGAGGGCCTGATACTTTTTTGTTTTCAAATAACACTTTTCCACTATCCGGCTGAAGAAATCCGCCGATGATTTTAAGCAGTGTTGATTTACCACTACCGGTTTCACCGGCAATGGCAATTTTTTGACCCTTCTGCATCTGAAAATTTACATGATCAACTGCTACACGGGCACCATGCTGCTTATACACATCTTTAACTTCTAAAAATGACATCAGGCGAAAATAAAGCAATGCAACTTCATAAAATATTGTTGTTGAAATATTCTAACTTTTTCGTTTGTAAATATTGGAAGGCTTAGGATATTTTTTCATCTTTTGTTTCATGATTTCTTTGTAGCCTGAGGTGTTGCGTAAAGACTCGATGGCCGGATCAAACTTTAATACCCATCCATAATTGAAACCTGCATTTACTGCTTTTCTCAGCCATTCCAGTGATTTGGATTTATTTTTTTGCAAAGCATATATTCGGCTGATGCTGTACATAACACAGGAATTTTTCGGATACAACTTCAATAATTCCTGATATGACGCCAATGATACTTTATAGTTGCGTGAAAGCAAATGCATCCTGCCTGTATAATCAACCACCGTTTCTGAAAGATATGGATAAAGTGCCCCGGCTACTGTGAGGTTAAGCTGCGCCTGATTAAACTTACCTCTATGAATGAAATATTTGGTTTGCAACAATAGTTTTTCAAACGTGAGTTCATTACGGGCAGCAAGTGTATCCAGGTGAATACCTGCATCTGTAAACCTGTAAAGTTGATTACAGAGATCAATCAGCTTATTACGTACACTTGTATTAACATCCAGCATTTCAATTGACTTTTGATAATGTACTGCGGCAAATGTGGGCAGGCCCTGCCATGTATATAAATCACCGATCTTATCATTTATATCAGCAGAAAGATCAAAATTGCTGCCTAATAATGAATCAGCCATCAACAATGCACCAATGCCATCTGTAATGGGCTTTATCACTGCCGGTGCAAAAAGCAATCTTTCACCTGTACCCGGCAAATCAACAGGAAAAGCGTTTGGCGGAGGTGTCATATTCTCATCAATTTCTTCTTCCGGAGCTTTGCCATCGGGAAAAATTTTTTTACGGTCAAACTTAAAATTACGGTCAGAGTTTTTTACGAGGTTGTAATAAAAATTACCTGCTTTTAAAAACCACAAACCATCATCGGGTAATTTTTTTAAAATACGCTGATACAATGCATGCAATTCTTTTTCAGCTACTTGTTTATTTTGAACGTTGTATTCCATCAAGATGCTTTCTGCATCAGTATATCTTCCGATTTTTTCATACAACTGCATCATTTTTTTATACGGGCCCAGGAAACCGGGTTCCATCGCAATTAAGGTTCTGTAATGACCTGCTGCTGCTTCATAATTATTTCGTCGCTCATAAATATCAGCCAGGTAATAATGATCTTCATTTGCATCATACTTTGCGCCTAAAAAGGTTGTGTAAAAGCATTCAGCATCTGATGAATAGTTGCTGTATTGACGGAGGGAATCAGCATAGGCTTTCAATTCGGTTTCATTCAAAAAATAGGTCGTTGCAAAATTGAGCGTCACTTCTGCTGTTCGGATATCTTTTTGTTCCCATTGCATCTTACCCAGCCAATGAAATACTAAGGGATTATAAACATCATGAGCAATCACATTTCGCCAGAAAGAATCTGCCTTAGCCCAATTTTGAAGGATGTAATATTTCATGCCCGCAGCAAATTGACCCAGCACATCATCCGGCCTTATCAGGTATTCATTAAAAGGACATATACGAGGAGCGGTAAATTCCCGTGGAAATGTGGGAAGCGCATACTTATAATTAAAAGGCAGAAGATGATAACCACGCTTACGCACATCTGCTTCATAAAAAAAAGAATCAGCTAAAGCATAACTGGTTGTTTTGTTATAAATGAATCCTAAACGTTCAAAGGGATAATAATGCCTGCTGTTGAGTACAATGCTTTTTTGCTGCAATTCTTCAGCCAGCAATAAATCCCCCTGAAGTTCTGCAAGCAATCCACGGTTTGCATACAAACTCTGTAATGATGGCTGTAGTTGAAAAGCAGTATCATACATCACCTTTGCTTTGTTATACTCTTGCTGTTCAATATACAAACCCATCAGGTTAGAGTACGGAATGGCCCACTGAGGCGAATAGGTTGTGGCTTTAAAATAATACTGTTCTGCTTTTACAAAATCCCGTTTATAAAAATAAATAACACCAAGCGTGTTGTAGATGCAGGCTGCCTCTTTTTCCATTTGTAATGCCTTTAATTCCAATTGCAATGCTTTTTCAATAAGCGGAGCAGGATTGGGTGTTAATGGAATTTTCAAAAGAAGTGAAACGCCTTCAAAATAATAACGGTTTATTTCCATGGCACGATAAAGAAAATCTTCTTTGTCAACCAGCTTCAGGGCAATTTGCAGCATAACCGGATACGCATCATAACCATTGCTGCCTGCATTGTAATATCTTCTTCGCTCCAGTTCTGCCTCACTTCCGCTGAGATAATCATTAATCACCTGTTGGGTTTGTGTATGCAGCAGCAGAAGGAGTTCTTTCTTAAAAAACTCAGAGGATTCTAATGAAAGCTGTAATGCCTTTTCTGTTTGTTCTAAAAATTCCATTTTCGCTGTATCTATACCCACATATTCTTCATATCTGAAAATCGAATCCCTTTTTACTTTCTGTTTAAAAAGCCGCACAAAGCCAACAGGTATTTCACTGCCGGGTAAGGGCAACAATAATTCTAATCCTTTTATTTTGGATATATCTTCCTGTCTTAACAGCTCTAAAAATTGCTGTACAAGTTCCTGTGGTGTCATCATTTCAGTACGCATCATTGCTGCTACAGGCGCCGGCATAATTCTTCCCTCAGCAGGGTTTTTATTCATTTGCGATTCATCTGTAACTGACAAAACAAAATTGACAGTTACATTATTAACAGGTATTACAGGTGTTTGCTTTTTATTGTTGGCTATTAACACAGGATCAGCAGCTATAGAAGAATCAATGTATTGCTTTATTTCACCAAGCCGCACATATCCATCTTTCTCTTTATCAGCAAAACCGATCAACCCATTAACGAGATAGTAAGAAAACACGCCTCTTCCGCCGCCCCACGCTTCACTTTCATTACTGAGTTGATCAGGCGCACAGGACGTAATCCGTATTTCATTGGCTATGCTTATACGCAATTGGTTGCCCACTAAAAAATTGCCCCGAATATTATTGCCTGCCAATTTGCCTGAATGGCAGGCATCAGTTATTAATACCACTTTTGCTTTTTTAATTGCAGAAAGTGTATTGGCAAAATTGTTGAGATCGTCCAACCGCACAGCATTGTTTCTGTAATTAACGGGTGGTGTATTATAGGTAAGCAAATAACCTGGTTTTGCCGGATTGTTTTCAATATCACCATGACCGGCAAAATAAAAATAAACAACATCATCAGCGCCTGCTATTTCCATGATTCTGTTCATGGCTATGTCTACGGCAGCTAAGGTTGCTCTTTTGCCAATAAGTAAACTGATGTTGGAAGGAGGCACAAATCCACCGGCCTTACTCTGTAAATATTCAGCAAATGCCTGCGCATCCCGTTCAGCAAATTGCAATGCAGGTATAGAAGCATCTTCATATTGAGAAACACCTATTACAATAGCAAACGTATTGCTCTTACTGTTTTGAGCAATCGACGGCAATGAACAGATAAAAAACAAAGCAATTAAAACAGTTCGTAACATTCAGTTGATTTGAGCTTAAAAGTTAAGTGATATTGTTGTAAAATAAAAAATGTACATTTCTTCTCAGATATTATCTTACACATAAAACTAAAACCATGAAGAAGAAATTTATATTTTTTTACTTGATAATAACAACTTTGGCAGCATCAGCACAACATAACAGTTTCGGATTCACGTTCAATCATCAGGCTCTGAGTATTAAAGATGTAAACAGAACTGTAGCGTTTTACAAAAATGTATTGGGACTGGAACAGATTACCAACCGCACTCAAATGGAAGGGATTGTTTGGTTTTCATTGGGAGAAGGAAAAGAACTGCATCTTGTTTCCGTTCTGAAAGAAGAAGTAAAAATCAACAAGGCGGTTCATATTGCCATTACCACTGCCAACTTTGATGCATTTATCCAGCACCTGGAGAAAAATAAAATTGTGTACAGCGACTGGCCCGGTAAACTCAATACCATTACCACAAGAGCCGATGGCATCAAACAAATTTACATTCAGGACCCTGATGGTTACTGGATTGAAATTAACAGTGTTGCGGTTAAGCAGTAATTACTTTATTAAAACCAGAATGCCTTTTCGGTAATAGTATTGCCCATCAATACCCAAGGCATTAAAGTGCCAGGTATAAACACCCGGGTCCTGAGGCATTCCTTTAAACGTACCATCCCACCCTTTACTTCCGTTTCGCCATGAATAAACTTCTACCCCCATGCGATTGTAAATTCTGAAAAACTGTATTTGTTCAATTCCACTGGTAACAGGCAAAACAAAATCGTTGAGTTCGTCATTATTAGGAGTAAATGCATTAGGTACAAATACCTCCACTTTTGCTATAACTTTTACAACTTGCGTATCTACAGTTACGCAACCTGCTTTTGAAGCAATACGTATGGTATAGGAATACGTGTTTAACTGCGAAGCGGTAAATGAAGGTGTAAATATTTTTTCATTACTTAAATTAACAGGAGGTCGCCATAAAACAGTATCACCTATTGTTCTGGCATTGAGCATAATCCGCCTGTCAGGAAACGTATATTTTATAGGATACGTAACCGGTGGTTTTGGCGATTCAATTAAAATTATTTCAGAACGTGTTTTTAAAACACATCCTTCCGTATTTCTCACTCTCGCATAATAAGTGCCGGATGAGAATGCTTTGAATCGTTTGTTATTGGCGCCAGCAATCAGTGTATCATTTTTATACCACTGTACGGTTACATCATCAGCTGCTACAAGCACTGCACTATCTTTTGATGAAGTGCAATATATTCGTTTACCTAAAAAACGAAGCGATGTATCCGGTAAAACAGCTTTTACAATAACAGTATCTATGTCACTGCAGCCACCTCCATTACTGCTTACCTTCAGATAATATGCAGTAGTTACAGTGGGTGTAGCAAAAGGAGTGGACGAAAATGGATCTGATAATCCAGATACTGGAGACCATTCATATCTATATCCCGGCTTGGGTGGCTCACCAATAATTGCAGGTACTTCACCACAATAAGTTACATCTCTGCCTGCTTCTGCTTTTACTGAAAGTGTGTCAAGTAATTTTGTGTAAAGAGTATCCTTACATCCAAATCCAGGAAAAGGAGTTACTTCCAGTGCCAAAACAGTACCGCTTGGGGGTGCCGGCTGTATAAAAAGAGAACTTCCATCGCCCAACACTCTGGAAAAATCAGCATTAAACCAGGTATAAGATGCAAAACCAAATGGAGCTGTAATTGAAACGAATTCATCGTTCGGACAAAAAGCAGCACCGGGAAACTCACCGTTACAATCTGAATTTACATCAATATATGCGTAGCCAAAATGCCGGATGAACGTGCAATCTGCAGTCTTAAAAAATAAACGAATCGTTCTTCCTGCTCTGTTATTCAAGTTAATTGTAACCGGTGTCCAGCTTTTGTATAAAACAGGTGTATTGTTATTTAATTGAATCGGTGATATTTCAAAACCCGGCAATCCTGAACCGTAAGAAATAAAAGTGAAGGAGGAACAATCAATTCGTTGACCTGAAGATATATCCATAATCTCCAGTTCCAAACGTGGCTGCTCATTATCATTATGATTG
>CAYPBV010000040.1:0-25415 GCA_964409025.1 uncultured Chitinophagaceae bacterium
CGCTGGCTGAAGGCATCGTAGTAAATACTATCCGGCTTTTCTCTGAACCTGAGCTTTTCTGATCCATTAAACCGGGTATGATAAACTCTTAATGCTGACTTTAATTTTTGATTAAAGCGATAGGTAAAAAAAGGATTAAAATTCCAGTCGTTATTGATTTCTCTGCCGTAGGAAGAACTGATATTGCCATTATTTGTTACTGCCAGTTCTTTCTTGATGTAATCATATGCATTTCGTACTGTAAGATCAAGTTTTGCTTTTTCATTAAACGTATAAGCCAGTTGAAGCTGGTTCGTAATACGATTCACCGGTTGTGGCTGCCGTTCAATTGAAAAAGGCCTTGTTGTGATGGCATCATTATAAAATGCATTTCCTGCATACTTAAGTGAAAGTTTTTTCCAGTAGGTACCGGCATTCAGATTAAAGTCTGATTGTTTGAATGTATTGCTGCCCCATGGACTGGCCCATCCTTTATCAGGATTACCAAAACCGTAACGCAGCGATGAGCTGAGTTGCTTTTTTCTACTGTGATCAGTTATAATGTTGATCACACCTGCCATGGCTTCTGAACCATAGAGGCTTGACGATGGCCCTTTCACAATTTCAATTTTTTGAATATTGCCGATTGCAATCCGGTTTAAATCCAGCACACCTGCTGTACGTCCAATCAAGGGTTCACCATCTATCAATATCAATGTGTAATCAGGATTCAAGCCCTGCATTTGAACACCCGCTCCAAATCCTGATGTTAAAAAAAGTCCGGTTGTTTCCTGCAAAATATCCCGCAACCGCAACGAGCCCGCCTGTTGAATTTGTTTTTGAGAAATGATCGTTACCGGCACAGCTACATTGCCCAGCTTTCGTTCAGTACGTGTAGCAGTAATCACAATTTCTGATAACGACTTTACAGAATCTGAAACATTGTTTTCATTCTGTTGTGCAGCGGCGTGAAAGGAATAAAAAACGGATAATATGAGTATTAATTTTCGCAGCATAAATAATTGCTGCAAAAGTGAAACGTGGCTCGGGAATGTTTATCACAGTTTTGTCATGATGTGTGCTGCTTTTAAGGATTGACAAACAAATGACATTTTTTGTGAATCAATCAGTTTGGAAAATGAGAACAATCATTGAACGTAAATAAAATTCTTTTTTCCTGAATTCTGACCGTAACATGACTTGTTGTAAAAAACTTTCAATAAAAATTTGCAATAAAAAAAATGATTGATTTTATTCCTATTGCTACAACGTTACTTTCTGTTGTTTTTTTCGGAATTATGTTGAAGCATTACCGTGAAAAGCCGGGAGCAACCTATTTACTGTGGTGGATGATTGGCGTAGCATGTTATGGTGCTGGTACTCTTATTGAAAGTTTAAACACACTGCGGGGTTGGAGCCCTTTAAAATTCAGACTATGGTACATCACCGGAGCATTGCTTGGTGGATGGCCATTGGCAACAGGCACTGTTTATTTAATGATGAAAGAGCAAACAGCGAAGCGATTGACAGGATTGTTTTTGATCATTATTACAGCAGCTGCACTGCTTACGCTTCTATCGCCACTCAATCTTGAGTTACAAGAGGGTAATAAATTAACCGGCAAAGTGCTGGAGTGGAAGTTCATCAGATACATGACGCCCTTTATCAATCTGTATGCCTTTATCTTTTTAGTAGGCGGTGCTGTTTATTCTGCTTTTCAGTATTCAAGATCAAAAGAATTTAAAATCCGTTTTGCAGGAAATCTTTTGATTGCTGCGGGCGGACTGCTGCCCGGCATCGGTGGTTCTTATTCAAAAGCCGGATTTACAGAAGTATTGTATGTAACAGAATTCTTAGGATTAATCCTGATTTTTGCGGGATATCTGTACATGCGTAAAGACAGTTCAACATCGTTATATTCAAATCAATTGCAGCGGGCATAATAAACAAAGCCGGAGATTCAAATCTCCGGCCTTGCTATTAAGTTGTTTGATTTAAAATTTTGCACCCACCGTCAAAAAGAAATTTCTTGGATCGGCACTCATAATACCCGGACCTGGATAACCGCCTGCCCTTCTGGTGAAATACTTTTCATTAAACAGATTGTTCAATCCGCCCTTTACAAAAATTCGTTCATTGAATTTGTATGTAGCTGCAATATCTACAATCTGGTAAGAAGGAATCAAACCATTCACGCCTGTTGCAACGGGAGTAACCGTATTATTTGCATCACTAAACGCATCACTGGTGTAGTTGTATTGAACAGAGGCGGTTAGTTTTTTATACGCATACGTAATACCTGTGCGGAAGATGCGCTGTGGTGCATTCTCTACCCGTTTATCTTTCAACGTAGTTTCCGTTAAAACAGTACCGCTTCTTGTTACCACTCTGAAATCACCATAACGGGCATCAATAAAAGCAAGTGAAGCAAACAATGTAAGGTTACCAATGGTTGATTTTTTTACAAATGCTTTGATGGGGCTGAATTCAACCAATAACTCTGCACCTTTACTTGTACTGTTGCCCACATTGGTTCTGAAGTTGTAAAATGTTCCGTCTGTTCGTTGTTGGGCCAGCACACCAATACGGTTGTTGTACTGCAGATAAAACGCACTTACATCAAAAAACAAATATTCTTTAACACTGCCACGCCAGCCGAGGTCAGCATTATAACCTTTGGCATCTTTAAGGTTTTGATCAATTTCATCAGTAAATGGATTAGCCGTTAAATCGCTGAACAATACCGGACGATAAGCCTGGCTCCAGTTGGCATACAATTCCGTTTGCCCGATGTGATACTCTGCACCTACACCCAGTAATACAAAACTTCTGTTGCGGTTTTGATTACTGATTTTATTTTCAGTGCCGTTGCTGTTGAAATTAATTCTTCCTTCTGCTGCATTGCTGATGTTTTCATAGCGAACTCCGGGAATAAGAATAAATTTTTCACCCACATGAATAATGTTTTCAGCAAACAAAGCTGTATTGGAAGTGGTAAACTGCAAATCAGTAGCAAATGGTGTAAGTGTATTGAGATTGTAGTCACTGCCAGTATCACCGCTGCCATTTTGCAAACGTGTTGTGGCGCCGTAGAAATAACGCACGCCTGCTGCAATGGTATTTGTAATGTTGCCGACTTTGTATTCGTTGATATAACGCAGCTCGGCACCTGCATTGCGGTAGCGATCGATATCTACCCTGCGGATGTTGAATTGAAGTGTGGAAGCGTTGATGGTGTCTTTAATATTAGGCGTTTGCATAAAGCCGATACTGTTACGGTCGCCGCTCAAACCAAACACTTTGGTCTGCACCCTGCTTTTATCTGAAATGGTGTACTCCGCATTGAATGATAAAATATCAAAGCGTACATTGAACCAGTTGCGTGTGCGAAAACTTTGCAAATGGTCTTGTGCAAATTGTGCATCCGTTAATCCGCCCGGCTGTTGTGCTTTGTAATTGAAATGGGTGTATTCAACGCCGAGTTTTAATTTGTTGGTTGCTTTCCACGTAAACGAACCGAAGCCTGTGTTTACATCAAAGCCGCTGTTGGGTCGTGAGCCATCGCCAGTACGTTTATCCCAAAAGGCATAATAGTGTGCTTTGCTGGTTTCGCCACCAATGGCATTGTAGGTGTTGAACAATCCAAAACTACCGGCGGTTTGTTGTGTTTCAAATTGAAAGGGTTTGTTGAGCTCACTTCCATCTTTAAGAATAAAGTTGACCATACCGCCAAACTGCGGACCGTACTGCAAACTGCCTGCACCACGCACCACCTGTATGCGTTGCACAGAGTTGAGTTGCGGGGTATAATAGGCTTCAGGATAACCGAAGGGGTCACTACTGATATCATATCCATTCTGACGCACGTTGAATTCCCAACTACGGTTCGGACTCAAACCTCTTGCACCAATGCCAATTTGAATACCGCTGGGGTCGCTTTCCCAAATTTGAATACCCGGCACTTTTGCTACCACCTGCCGCATGGTATTGGTTACCACATTGCCCTGCACATTATCCATTACAATCAATGAATTTTTTTTACCTGCGTTAATTTGCGTGCCCACAATTTCAGGAAGGAAATGAATATCGGCCCTTGTGTTGCGGCCAACCAACGTAATCTCTGATAAATATTTGGTGTGAATGCGTTGTGTGTCCCTTTGAATTTCCTGTGCTTCTGTTTGAAGAGTTGTAAAAATACATAGGGTTAAAAAAAGCCTGTTCATCTTTTGTGTTTTTGTCCGCCGCAAATATGAACCGAAAGAAACTGTTTGGGTTACGGAAAGAGAAATTGTGTTTACGGGAAAAGGAAAAAGGAATCGCTTAAATTTGAAAAAACAAGTTGTATGCCCGCAATTGCCGAACTCGATAAAAAAATAAATTCTTATTTGCCGCAACTTTCCCGCAAGCAAAAAGAAGCGGTGTTGAATGTGGTGAAAACATTTGCCGAAGAAGAAACAGACCATTGGAAAGATGAAGCTTTTGTTGCTGAAATGAAAAAACGTGCATTTGAACTTGAAAGCGGCAAGGTGAAAGGTAAATCATGGGAAGAAGTAAAAACGAATTCACGTAAACGACTTGAACAGCTAAAGTTTCAATAGATTGATAATTCATTTAAGTTCTTCGAGCAGAGGAGGGCTGATTAGTTTTACCGAGTTTATTTAATTGAATACTTGACAATAATACTATGCTTTCGTTGATTCGTATTAGCTTTAAAATTTACAACTGATATATTAACTCCCGATTTTCCTTTGCTGTCAATTACACCTTTCAAAAAGGCAGATTCTCCAGGGAGTATTTTTTCTTTTGATACTTTAATACTGGTACAACCGCAAGTAGCAGTAATATGGTTGATAAATAAGGGGTTCTTACCTGAATTTTTAAGCATTACTTCAAAGTTTTGTGTTTTATTCTTATTTATCAATAGATTAACTGAGGAATCTGTTATCCATCTAATTTCGGCAATATTATGATTGTTTGTTGTTAAGTTATTTGCTCTGGTTTTAAGGAAATGATTTATTAGAAGTGTAGTTAACGCAACAATAAGCAATATTGTTATCTTATTCCTCCATAAGAGTTTTAAGTTACTTATATTCATAAAGTCTAGTATTAAAAAAAACATTAACCTTTTGTGAAGATGAGAAAATAAAAGGTCTAAATACATTTGTATAGTATCTTATAAAAACCTCTCCATTTTCGAAGTCTTTAGAAACTTTTCCTGGAAGTGAAAATGAGCCCGCATCTGATTCATCAATTTTTGGGGTAAGGAATTCCAATCCGATGAAATAACCTTCTTTAGGAGCTATGACATGATACTTATTTAAATCTATTTCAATGTAGTCAGAAGTAGGTTTATAAATTGTAAGAATTTCATTTGTTTGTATGATGTCTGCTCCTGGCTTTTTAGAATTATCTGGTGCGAAAATCTTTACTCTTATCTTCCTTGGTTTATAAGCAGGAGATTTTTGAGTTACCCGTATTCTAAAATTAGAAATAACATAATTCTTGGAAGTGTCTGGGTGTGCAAAGTATTTAATTATTGTAACACCTTCAATAACATTTGTTGCATGTTTAATTTCCTTTACATCCTTCATGCCTATTTGGTCAACAAATGAATTCGACATCCAAGAGTACTTGCCAATTTCAATGCTAGATAAAATAACAGGATTTGGTTCAAGAAAAATTGTATCACACTTAAGTGATTCTGAAAAAACAAATTTTCTTTCTTTATATCCAATTGATGAGATTGTGAAAGTATCTAATGTGTTTTCATTTGTATAAAAAGTTCCACTTGTATCGGTGTAAGTGCCAAAGCCGCTTGATACAACAGTAGCAAAAGGAATCGCCAGTGCAGTTTTAGAATCCAGAACAATTGCGCATTTTTTGGATTGAGCATTAGTTATTAGAAAGCCAAAAATGAAAAGAAAAACGAAAAAGCACTTTGTTGTACGAAACTTAAATATCATTTAATTTAAATTTTAGAAAATAAGAGGACTGAAAAACAGCCCTCTTATGTGATTAATTGTTTCTACATTCTGTATTTGAGGATGATCCCAAATAATTAATGCAGGTTCTGCAATCAACTCCTACCCAAAATACATAATAACATTGGGTACAGGTCAATTCTGTACTCGGAGCATTTCCTCCAGTTGGAGCACATCCCATTGATCCCCATCCCCAAAATGTACGACCGCCTGAAGGAGAATCAACAGATTCAGGTTCAGTGCTTGACATCAAAAACAAGCATCCTGCAAATAAAGCAAGGTTTAGAAATGTTTTTCTAAATGTTCTCATAAAAAAATGGTTTAAATTATTTCCTACTCTGTATCGCTTTTCGGATTCGGCGCTGTAAAAGTTAGTTTCGAAGGGCCTTTTACAGTTAGCTTGCCCTTGTGTTTTGAGGAGTTAAAAAAAATTATGAGCAATGAAAATTTTTTTTCAAAAGAAATGCTACATAGATTCAAGTTATAATTACATTTATGCAATTATTAATTGCTCGTTTATGATTAGAAAACAAAACAACGATAAAAAAGTGCTGATTGAGGTAGGTAAAAATATTAAAGAATTGCGGCTACGAAATAATTGGGAAGTTAAACGTGCTGCGGCCGAAGTAGGTATTAGCCGTCAGGCTTTTGACAATTATGAAAATGGGAAAACAGATATTAACATAACCACTATTTATAAGCTCGCAGAAGTTTTCAATGTAGAAGTTTCAAAAATTTTGCCCAATATAAATGGGCATCTTATTAATAACAACATTGAAACAAATAATGGATCAAATATTAGTTTAAACGAAGGAACTGTACATGTTATTCCAAAAACTGCAATTGAAGATTTGACTAAGCGGTTAGAAAGCATTGAGGCATATCTAAAAAAATAAAATACAGGAAATTATAAAAGCAACCTCTGTGTTGTTTTTTTGTAGTTGATATATTTTTCACCATGAACCTTTTCAAGAAATTCTTCTTCAAGCCGAATTTGTATCTGAATGATAAGATAAGTAGTTACACTGAGAAAGAAGGTGACTGCGTTTGGTAGAATTAAAAATAACCCAAACACACTTGCAATCATTCCTAAAAAAATAGGATTGCGGCTTATTGCAAACACCCCTTTTGTTACTAATTCCGTTTTATTTGTTTCATCAATTCCAATGCGCCAGCTATTGCTCATTTGAAATTGTGCAATGATTATCCAGAGTAAAGAAATGTGAATGATAACAAGCCCGATGATACGGATAACCTGATTCTGCAAATAAACAGCAGGCAGCAAATAATTATAAATGCTGCTGCTGAATGAAAAAATTAATACGGCAACAAATAAAACTGCTATCAGCAACTTCATAACAAATCCGATGTAGTCGTGTGCCGTATCGTTTTTGCCAAATATAACAGGATTGATGCCTGTTTGTTTCCATGTTCTGTAAGAAGGAAGAACGAAAGCAAAAGCAAGATATAAAACCAGGTAAATAGGTAAGTATATTTTTAATGCAGCGTCCATCTTTAAAACATTAAAGTTTCAATTTAATTCCCCCATTCACCACAAAGCCATCCAGTGGTGCATAAATATCACGGAAGATTGGATTGCTGATGGGGCCTGTGTAAATGGTATCAAATCTTGTTTGCCGTGTATCAAAGAAATTTTCAAAGTTGATATAGATGGAAAATTTCTCCCAAAGCTTCTCAGCCATAAAACCACAAATCCAGTAAGGCTTGCCTGTTGCGCCATCACTTAATTGCTGTTTGCTGAAATGATAGGCTTCAAGACCCAACTTCCATTTTTCTTCCACTTCATACATGAGAACGGAGTTGATGCGGTGACGTGGAGTTAAGAAGTTTTCTGTTTTGGAATTTGCCTTGTGCAAAAATGTTTCTGTGTAGGTGTATCCCAGAAACAATTTAAAATCATGATAGCCAAGTTTTATATTGGTTTCCATACCCCGGCTGTCGAAATGTCCATCTACATTTGAAAGATTGTATTGTGAAGGTGTTTGAAGTAAGAGCAATGGTTGATTGATGCGTGTATAAAAAAACAACTGATTGAAGCTTAAATCAACAGCATCTTCAAACAACTTTGTTTTGTAGTTGATATCCGCATTAAAGCCATAACTTTTTTCCAATGTGTTGAGCCTGCTGCTGATGGCTGCTACGCCTTTGTATTGAATACGCTCTGTTTCTTCTGTAAAAATGGTAGGGGCTTTATAACCCAATCCGCCACCAATGCGTGATGAAAGTTTGGATGAATAGTTTACCAGTAATGAAAGTCTTGGCAAAGGAACCGTTCCGTAATCTCTTACAAAATCATACCGAACGCCACTTTCCAAATGTACTTTTTCACTCATCTTCCATGTGTTTTGTACAAACACACCTGTCGTGAGTTGATTGTAATTGCGCAGAGAAACGATTGGTGGTTGTACTTCTCTAAAATTGTCTGTTATTAAATTGATACCGGCCACCCATTCCATTTTATCGCCATGATACGCATAGCTTGCTTCTGTAAAGCTTGCCAACTGTGTGCCATCAAAAACATAGCCGGGCAATGCAATGGTTCGTTTAAAGGAATTGAAACTGTTCTTTACGGTAATGTGACTGCATTTACCAAACCGGTGTTCAAAACTAAACTGTGTGCTTGTACGATTGGTGTTGTTGCGTTCAAAAAAACCATTGGCGTTATTGCCTTTAATGAAATTGATATCACCACCTGTTCTTTTTTCCGTTGTATAGTTTACACCAACGGAAAGCCTGGTTTCTTCTGAGAAAAAATAAAACAGTTTGGGGTTGAAGGTGTAGCGTTCAAATTTAGGAATGGCAGTCAACCCAATATTTGCAGGGTCAAATGCCGCATTGCTGTTGCGTGATGCAAAAACAGTTACACCAAATTTATTGAAACGCTGCCCGTAGAAAGCACTGCTGTTTAATCCGCCAGCCGTTGTAACATCCTGCATCAATTTTAATTCTCTTTCCTCTGTGGGTGTTTTTGAAATTAAATTCACCAATCCTGCAATAGCACCGCCTCCATACAACGTAGACGAAGAACCTTTGATGATTTCAAATTGATTTAAATCCAGAGGTGGCGTTTGCAGTAAACCCAGTCCGCCGCTGAAGCCTGCATACAGTGGCATACCGTCACGTAGGATTTGAGTATAACGTCCATCAAGTCCCTGTATTCTTATGGATGCATTGGCAGATGTTGCTGAAGTTTGCTGCGTCATGATTCCTGTACTTTCATTGAGTACCATGCGAATGTCACCAGGTTTCATATTGGCTTTTTCATCCAGTTCTTCCCCTGCAATAAACTCTACTCGGGTGGGAATATTATAAATGGTTCTTGTGCTGCGGGTGGACGTGATAATGATTTCTTCTTCCTCCTCTTCTTCTTCATTGCGTTCCAGTAAGACAATCTGAGATGCATCTGTAAGTGTTGTGATGTCAACTGAGTCTGTTATTGTTTTAAATCCAACAAAGCTGATTGTATACGCAACAGTAGAAGCAGTAATATTATAAAAGACAACCCTACCTGTTGAATCAGTTTGTTTGGTTTGGTTGAGCTTATTAAGCGTAACTGTAGCACCGGCAAGCGGTTGCTCAGAAGTTTTTTCTATAACCAGAAAACTTATTTTCTTTTGCGCCCAGCAATGTGTAGCTGTAAATAATAAAAGAAAAAGGATTATTTTTTTCACGGCGCAAAGCTAAGTAAGCAACGAATTGAAGCAGGAATTTTTTTAGCAGCAGTGGTTCAAAAAAATCAACGCAAGAGTAACTCACAAGGTTTTAACCCCGTTTGTTTTTTAAAGGCTGTAGAAAAATGAGAGATGGAAGAATAGCCCAGCAAGGCACTTACATCCGTAACACTCAATCCTTTTTCATACAAGAGATATTTGGCATGTTCCATCCGTTGTGTTTGATAAAAATCAAAAATGGTGGAGCCAAACAGTTCTTTAAACCCTTTCTTTAAATAACATTCATTGGTGCCCACTTTGCGGCTCAGTTCTTTGATGGTAATGGGGTCGCCGATGCGTTGCAGCAGAATTTCCCTTGCCTGTGTGATTTTTTCACGGTCAGCTTCATTGCTCAGGAATTTGCAGGCGAAACTTTCTTCAGCTTTTTCTTCGATTAAACATTCTAAGCCATACAAAAGCAGCGCCTGTAGCTGACTGTTGACATAAATGTTTTCCAGTGCATTGCTGTAATTGTGGTGAATGATGTTTTCTAAGATGCCTCTTGTTTTATTACAAAGATTTACAGTAGTGGTGAAGGATGTTTTTTGTTTGAATGCCAGCAATTCATCGCTTTTTGTCTGGATGGTTTTGCCTTTTACAAATTGATTGAGGTAGGCTGATGGGTATTGAAACACCAGCACATCAAACGTGGGCACATCACCACAATCATCTTTGGTGCTGGCACAAATACCGTTGTTGCATTTGTTGTTACTGCAATAGTTGTTGCCGCTGATGCAGAAACGGAGTTCAATACTGCGTTCTTTTACATTTTTGCTGTTGTAGTTATATGCCAGCACACCCACATCTTCCGGGTTTGTATGCGGTTGGAGTTTATAACGATAAACAGCATACTGCACCGAGCCGGGAATTTGTTTTTCCTGACTATATACAAGCTCCAGTTCCTGCTGCATAAGCGGGTGGCGGTGGGCGAGGGTTAGTATGTCGTTTACGGTTTGCATAAGATTTGCAAATTTACAGGCTGCCCGGTCATAAATCAAAAAAGAAGAGCTGCTTACTGTCATAAATGCGTTTAAAATTTCAGAATTGAAATCATGACCCTTATCCTTTCACTGATTTTTCTTAATTCTTTCACATCAGTTCTGTTTTTGGCTTGCTGCCCGCCCTTACCTTTGCGGCCTGATGAACAATATGGTTGAATATTCATTATAACAGATGAAAAATCTTGTTCAACAGTCGGCCTGGTGCCATGGAAACTAAACCTGGAAACGAGCGTGGCAAAAACGACCCCTCGCAGGCACTAAAGCTTGTAACTAAAAATCAGAATTAAACTTCAATAAACGATATGACAAAGATTGCAGTAGCCAAAGGCGATGGAATAGGCCCCGAAATTATGGATGCCGTTCTCGGAATTTTTAAAGCTGCGGAAGTACCGCTGGAGTATGAAACGGTAGAAATGGGTAAGTGGGTGTTTGACAAGGGTTTCAGTAATGGTATGACCCCCGAAGCACAAGCTACCATTGAGCGCCTCGGTATTTTGTTTAAAGGCCCCATGGAAACACCAAAAGGCAAAGGGGTAAAAAGTGTGAATGTAACAGCACGTAAAACCTGGAACACCTATGCCAATAAAAGAACCTTTCAAACCCTGCACGGTGTAGATACCGTTTTTTCAAAAGCAGGAATTCCTATTGATGTTACGATTGTGCGTGAAAATATTGAAGATACCTATGGTGGTATTGAGCACATGCTCACACATGATGTGGCATTGAGCCGCCGTTTTATTACACGCCCCGGCAGTATGCAGGTAATTAAGTATGCGTTCGAAATGGCGAAGAAAAAAGGAGCCCGACGCATTACCTGCGGTCATAAAGCCAATATCATGAAGATAACAGATGGCTTGTTCCTTGAAGTGTTTTATGAAGTAGCTAAAGAATATCCTGATTTAAAAGCAGATGATGTGATTGTTGATGATTTATGTATGAAACTGGTGAGCCGTCCTGATTTGTTTGATGTGGTAGTACTTACCAATTTACAGGGTGATATTGTAAGTGATCTTTGTGCAGGATTGGTAGGCGGTTTAGGATTTGCACCAAGTGCCAACATTGGCGATCATATCTGCATTTTTGAAGCCGTGCACGGTACAGCTCCTGATATTGCAGGAAAAAATATAGCTAATCCCACGGCACTGTTACTGAGCGGTTTTGGTATGCTGCGTCATTTAGGGTTGATGCAAAAAGCAGCGATGATTGAAAACGCATTGCTTTATACTTTGGAAAGCGGTGTGCACACGGGTGATTTTGGTGATAAGAGCAAACCAAGTGTAAACACAACGGAATTTGCCCAGGCCATCATCAGCAATTTTGGAAAAATCCCGGAACACAATCCAAGACCCATGCTTGAAGATAAACCGGCTACGCCCACGGCCTTTAAGTTGGAAAAAAATCCGCTCATAATGAGTAAAGAACTGGAAGAAGAAACGATTGTAGGCGTGGATTTATTTATTGAAAGCTTTGAACAGCCAAAGGATGTAGCAGAAAAATTACTGAAACACACAGGTGATTTGTTTAAACTTGTTACTATCAGTAACCGGGGTACACAGGTATGGCCCAAGGGAAGCATTTTTACCAATCTGGTAAACCAATACCGCTGCCGTTTTGAAAGTATTGAAGACATGCCGCTTACGCAGGTTGATATATTAGAATTGTATAAGCGTGTAATGGTTGATTTTAAAATATGCTCAACAGAGTTGCTGAATATGTGGGGCGATAAGAAAGCTTATAGTTTGGCGCAGGGGCAGTAAGAGCATTTAATGTGTTATAATGTTTTTGAAGGGAGTACTTATTCAATAGTGCTCCCTTTTTTATGGTTTAAATGTACTGCGCAAAGAAGTTTATCATCTACGAATCAATATCTTTAATCCACTCTAACCAATTTTAAGAATATGCACAAGCTCATCAATGTTTTTTTGCTGCGATTTTATTGCATAGGCCTGATTGCTTTTATATCCCTAACAGCTCAGGCACAGCAAATACAAATTACCGATAGCGTAATGAAAGCCTATGATAAAGAAAGCAAACTCACTGAAAAAGCGAAGATGGCAGGCGAACTCTCACAAATGTTTATGGCCATTGATACACTCAAATCTGATTACTGGGGCAACAAAGCATTGGAAGATGCTGAGCTTTCAAGAGACCGGAAAGCCATGTGGAAAGCGCATTTGGATAATGGGTTACGCTACAGTTTTATTTCTTCCAAAAAAGCCTATTTCTCCAAGTCAAATGAATATTTTGATTTAGCTTATAAAATTGCTAAGGAAAACAAACTTGAAATAGAACAGGCTGAGGTCTTATTATGGCAGGCTTACCTACAACGGTTGATTCCTGATATTGATAAATCAATCACATTAACTACACAGGCATTTGCCTTAACACAAAGTTTAAATAATGACAGTTTAATGGCAGCCTGTTATTTATCCTTCTCAAAAAGTTATGAAGAAAAAGGGGACAAACTGCTTACGCTTAAAAATGCGTTTGAGGCTACAGCCATTGCAGAACGTTTGCAAAACCTGCCTTTGGAACGGGCTTCGTATCTGCAACTTTCAAATTTTTATTACATCACCAAAAATTACGACAAAGCGCTGGACTATGCGTTCAAAGTACTGGAGCTGGATAACAGAAGTAAGTCTGATGAATCAAAGTACGGTAAAGGCGGCGTATATAATACCATCGGCAATATTTATGTGCAGAAGAAGAATTACACCATGGCACAAACGTTTTATGAAAAGTCCATCAGGTATGCTGATAGTGTAGGTTTTCCTCCTATGAAAATGCAGGGATCCATGAGTTTGTTTAATATGTATCTGAGTAGCGATGAGCCACAAAAAGCATTGGCTTATTTTAACGGAAGGCAGGATTTGAAGCAATACATTATCAACTATGGACTTGGCAGTGTGGTGGACCAGGCTTATGCAGTTGTTTATACCAACATGAACAAATTTGATTCTGCAGCTTATTACTATGCCCGTTGTTTGCCTTTTTTTGAGGGAGGTTTAAATCCGGTTTCAAAAATCAATTTTTATTATCACTATGGCGACTATTTAATGCGTAAAAAAGATATAATGCAGGCTATTGCAGTATTTGAAAAAGGAAAACAATTAGCTGAAGCTACAAAAAGCCTGAATTCAATGCGTATTTATGCCAGACTGTTGGATAGTGCTTATTCATTAACAGGAAATTATTCCCAAGCGCTTTATTACAATAAACTGGCGAACAAATTCAAAGACAGTCTTGACAGGCTGGGCAAAGAAGATGAAATTTTGCAACTGCAAATTACAGATGAAGAAAAACGAATGGAACGTGCAGCGGCTGCAGAAAACGAAAAGATTGAAAAACGGAATCGTATACAATACATGGCCATCGTTATTGCTATTGCTGCTGTATTTGTTGGTTTGGTAATGCTGGGTTTTCTGCGGGTGTCTGCTTCTACCATCCGTATCATAGGGTTCTTTGCTTTCCTTATGTTTTTTGAATTTATATTTCTTGTTTTTAAGAAAAGTATTTACGGCATTACACAAGGTGAACCATGGAAAGATTTAGGTATGATGGTATTAGTTGCTGCATTACTAGTGCCATTACATCATTGGGTAGAACACCGGGTTATTCATTATTTATCATCACAGCACATGCTGCGCCTGAGAAGCAGCAGTAAGGCCTGGTGGCAAGGTTTGTTTAAAAAGAAAGAACAATCGCCGCAACAGCATTAATTTTGCTGAAAATTCCAGTGTGATAGTTATTGACAATATTTACATCAGCGATGAGGTGGTTGAAGAACAGTTTGTATGCAATCTGAGCCAATGTAAAGGTGGTTGCTGTATTGACGGTGATGCAGGAGCCCCGCTTACAAAAGAAGAAATGATGGAGGTGAAAGCGGCAGTTGAACATGTTCAGCCTTTGTTAACCCATGAGGGAAAGAAAGTAATTGATGAAACAGGTTACTACACCTATGATAAAGAATTTGGCTGGGTAACACCCACCATCGGCAATGGTATGTGTGCCTATGGTATGGTAGATGAACACGGAATTGTAAAATGCAGTTTTGAGCAGGTATACAATCAAGGAAAAACAAATTGGAAGAAACCCATCAGTTGTCATCTGTATCCCATCAAAATAAGCAAGAGCAAAAACACAGATAACGAATATCTCAATTACGAGCCAAGAGACCCGATGTGTAATCCGGGTTGTGCTTTTGGAAAAGAATTAAAAGTACCTGTATATAAATTTTTAAAAGAAGCATTGGTTAGAAAGTACGGCGAAGATGTGTATGAAGTGCTGGAGCAAATAGCCAATCAATACTATCAACAAAAGGAAACATCAAAGTAATGAGCACAACCGCATCAAAGTTTATTGCCAAAAGTACCATTAAAGCGGCCGACCTTAACCATAGGCGTACCATCAATTTCAATATTGCAAAGTACAAAGCAAAAGTACCTGAAGGCAAGCAGCAGTTTACGCAATTGATGACAGCACGTGAGCGTGCCAAGAATGTAAAGTGGCGGGCGCTGGAAACGCTGGACCAGCAACTGGAAGAATTTGAATTGCAGTTTACACGCCGTGGCGGCAAAGTAATTTGGGCAGAAGATGCAAAACAGGCCTGTGATGAAATTTTGAAAATATGTGCTGCCAAAAACTGTAAAACATTGGTGAAGAGCAAGAGTATGGTGACGGAAGAAATTCATTTGAATGACATGCTTGAAAAAAACGGTATTGAAAGTGTGGAAACCGATTTGGGTGAATACATTCAGCAGTTGGATGGTGAAGCGCCTTATCATATTGTTACACCTGCCATGCATAAAAGCAAGGAAGATGTAGCAAAACTGTTTGCAGAAAAACTCGGTACGGATCCCAAAGCAACGCCTGAACAATTAACATTGGTGGCACGAAAAATACTTCGTGAAAAATATGTACAGGCAGAGGTAGGTGTAACAGGCGCCAATTTTATTCTGGCTGATGTGGGCGGTATTGCCATTACTGAAAATGAAGGCAATGCAAGACTGAGTTGTGCCTTTCCTAAAACACATATCGTAGTGGTGGGTATTGAGAAAGTATTGCCCTCCATGAATGATCTTGGATTGTTCTGGCCTTTACTTTCTACGTATGGCACAGGACAACAGGTAACCGTTTATAACAGTATTGTACTGGGGCCCAAACAAGCAAATGAAAAAGATGGCCCTGAAGAAATGATTGTGATTTTATTGGATAACGGTCGCACTAATATTTTAAAAAATCCTGCAACAAGAGAAAGTTTATACTGCATCCGTTGCGGCGCCTGTTTAAATGCCTGTCCTGTTTATAAAAATATTGGCGGGCATAGTTATGGCGCTACTTACAGCGGACCTATCGGCAAAGTAATTACACCGCACCTCAATCAATTGGATGAATACAAGCATTTGAGTTATGCCTCTTCATTGTGCGGTAATTGTACAGAGGTTTGTCCTGTGCGAATTAATCTGCATGAATTATTACTGGAAAACAGACATGAAGCAGTGGAGCAGGGTCATGTATCTTTTGCGGAACGTATGGCATGGAAAGTATGGAAACAGGCGAGCATGAGCAGAAAGATGATGAATATGGGCAACAGCAAAATCAAAAACTTTGTACTCAATAATTTTGTGAAAGAATGGAAAAAGCATCATGGTGAATTGCATTTTCCGGAGAAGAGTTTTAATGAATTGTGGAAAGAGAAAAACCTAAGCCGATAGTTTTTAGTTGTTAGTCTTTAGCCATCATATCACACCCCGTCTTCAGTACATCATTGATTATTTCAATGAAAAATCAGGATTGGATGCAACACTCATAAGTGATGAAGCTATTTATCGAACTACTGCAACAGCAAAAATCAATTACTCACATCAACGGATTACAGCAGATGAACTACACATTCATCCAATTGGGTTATTGCAGGAAGATGAAATAAAGAATCAGCACATTGCATGTTTTGAATGGAAGGATACGATTGCTTTTTTTAAAACAGAAGATGATGATGTTGGCTTTGATATTTTTTCAGCCGTGTTTTATTGCATCAGCAGGTATGAAGAATATCTGGAACACGAACCTGATGAATATGGCCGGTACGCTCATTGGAATTCATTGGCATGGAAAAATGGCTTTCTTAACAAGCCGATAGTTGACAGTTGGTTGCAGGAGTTTGGAAAGCTGCTTCAAAATAAGTTCAGTACTCTGGCCGCACACTTCACACAAAACAGTTCAGGATTTACATTCATCCCTACTTATGATATTGATATTGCATGGAGTTACAAGCATAAAGGTTTTTGGCGAAGCCTGGTTGCTGCATTCAGGCAACCGTCAACCATTGCTGAACGTTTATCAGCAGTACTAGGAAAGAAAAAAGATCCATATGATTCCTACCAATGGTTAGATGAGTTCCATCAAACCCATCAGATGACTCCCATTTATTTTTTCCTGGTAGCACAAGAGCATACTGCTTTTGATAAAAATATTTCACCAAAGAAAAAAGCATTACAGCAACTCATTCAACAAACAAAGCAGAAGTATGAAATTGGCCTGCATCCTTCTACACAAAGTAATACGGCAAAAGAATGTTTGCTTAAAGAAAAAAACACCTTGCAGCAAATCATGAAGGCTCCCGTTACAAAAAGCCGCCATCATTATTTACAGTTGCACGTGCCCCACAGTTACAGAGCATTAATTGCAGCGGGGATTACAGATGATTATACGATGGGTTATGGCACTGTGAACGGTTTTCGTGCAGGTACTTCCAATTCTTATTTGTGGTATGACCTGGAAAACGAATGCAGCACAAAGCTCCGTATTCATCCCTTTGCATTTATGGAAGCAAACAGCTTTTATGAGCTAAAACAAAATCCTGATGAAGCATTGCAGGAATTGATGCAATTGAAAAGTGAAGTGGAGCAGGTAAACGGCACGCTCATTACTGTTTTTCATAATCATATGCTGGGCACAGCGTCCATGTTTGCCGGCTGGCGGGAGATGTATGAGCAATTTGTGCGGCTGCTGACCAAGCCAGCATAACTTACACTTGTTTTCTATTGGCAAAACCTGTTGAAAAATCCGTTTCTCAAATTGCGCTGCAACCCTACCTTTGCACCGCCATGGCAAATACAGTATTACACAACGAATCAATTCCTTCTTCCCGTAAAAAAATTATTGTTCTCGGCAGCGGCCCCAACCGTATTGGTCAGGGTATTGAGTTTGACTATTGCTGCGTACATGGTTTACTCGCCATTAAAGAGTGCGGTTACGAAGCCATTATGGTAAACTGTAACCCCGAAACGGTAAGTACAGATTTTGATATGGCTGATAAATTGTATTTCGAGCCGGTTAACTGGGAGCATCTTTGGGAAATTGTTGAACTGGAGAAACCTTATGGTGTTATCGTTCAGCTTGGCGGACAAACAGCTTTGAAACTTGCCAAACGCTTGCATGAAAAAGGCATCCGCATTATTGGTACTTCGTTTGACAGTATGGATATTGCTGAAGACCGTGGCCGCTTTAGTGATTTGCTGAAAGAACTGGATATTCCTTATCCCAAATACGGAACTGCTTATACTACGGATGATGCGATGGAAGTAGCTAAGGAAGTGGGTTATCCGGTACTCGTTCGCCCCAGCTATGTACTGGGTGGTCAGCGCATGCGGATTGTGATTAATGATGGGGAGCTGGAAAAAGCAGTGTTGAGTTTGCTCAAACATTTGCCCGGCAATAAAATTCTGATTGACCATTTCCTCGACCGTTGCCAGGAAGCGGAGATTGATGCCATTTACGATGGTGAGAATTTTCATGTAATGGGAGTGATGGAGCATATTGAACCCGCAGGCATCCACAGTGGCGACAGCCATGCAGTACTGCCGGAGTTTAACTTAACGCCGCTGGTGGTTACTACCATGGAAGAATATGCCAAGAAGATTGCAAAGGCATTGAACATAAAAGGACTTATCAACATTCAGTTTGCGATTAAAGATGGTAAAGTATATGTGATTGAAGCCAACCCACGTGCATCAAGAACCACTCCGTTTATTGCGAAAGCTTACCAGATTCCTTACCTTAACATTGCTACCAAAGTGATGATGGGCGAAAAGAAATTGACAGACTTTACATATGAGAAAAAGCTCACCGGTTATGCCATTAAAGAACCTGTGTTCAGCTTTAATAAATTCCCCAACGTAAATAAAGAACTGGGGCCAGAAATGAAAAGTACAGGTGAAGCTATTCGTTTTATAAAAAATCTGCGTGATCCTTATTTCCGTCAATTGTACAAAGACAGGAGTATGTATTTGAGTAAGTAATGCAGAGAGGTTTTCTCACACAGAGAAAAAATGAGAACACAGAGTAAGACATTACTTCAATTATCTTCTATTTTCTCTGTGAGCACTGTGCACTCCGTGTGCGGTTTTTTCTTTAGTAGCTCTGTGTGCTTCATCTCTTATCTCAATTTCATCAACAACTCCACAATCTCTTTCTCCCTCGTCCACACAATAAAATGATTTTCTTTTTCAAACGTTGTTACAAAAACAGAATCTGTTTTGGTGAGCATCTTTTGTGTGTAGGCAACATTGCTGTAAGGCACTAACATATCTTTTGTGCCATGCATAATATAAACAGGGCAGTTGATTTTTTCATAATCCGCATTCATCTCTTTCAAATCTGTTTTTAGATACCAGAGTTCTTCATTACTGGGACGTAAGGCACCGGGCACCAAATAGTTCAAAGGTGTTTTAAATAACACAGGCCGCCACTTCTCCGGTTTTTCGGCTGCAGGGTCTTGTGAGCCGGCGAGCACGACTACCGCTTTGGTGTAATGCGGTCGTGCAGCTGCTAATTTCAATACCAATGGACCACCCAAACTATGACCGATGATGACAAATGGTTTGCCGTTATTCACCGCATCCATCCATTGGCTGATGATAGAAGTTTGTGCCGATAAGTTCATGGCTTTACCAAAATCACTGTAACCAAAACCGGGGCGGTCAATAGAAATGATACGGTAGTGTTGTAACAGTTCTTTGTTCTTCAAATAGTTCTGAAATGCATCCCAGCTGCCGGGTGTACCATGAATAAATAATAAGGTAGGTAATGTATCACTGCCTGTTTGCGCATAATGCAGATTAACACCATCAATTTTCTTTACAGGGGTTTGAAGTGCAACTCCTGCTTCATCAAACTTTTTCTTTGCTTCTTTATCACTCATCCGGAACTTCATACAACTTTGTGCCAGTATAAGCCATAGAACTGATATGATAGAGAGAATCATGAATGATATTTTCATAAACTTTCGCATAAAACAGAAAGATACCTACTAAATAAAAAACCCCGACACTTTGTTCGGGGTTTCACAATTAATTATCCTTCTTCGGCGGTTCGTTCCTCCGCTGTTGCTGAGGCCTGTTCTGCTGCGGACGGTTTTGATTTTGAGGTGGCCGTTGTTGTTGGCCTCTGTTTTGTCCGCCGCCCTGCTTTTGTTTATTTCCACCGCCCTGTTGCTGTTGCGGTCTTCTTTGTTGTTGTTGATTACCGCCCTGATGTTTTTGTTGCGGCTGGTTGCGTTGGGATTGTTCTCTGTCTCTTCTTTTTTTACTGTTGCGCTCTAATGCACGTAAGCTTATCTGACCCACCAGTTCCACATGCGCCATTTCTTTTTCTTCAGCTTTGGCCGGTGCCAGTTCAATAGCACCCAGTTCATCCGGCCGCACACCTTTTGCATTCATTGCACGGATTTCTTTAACCCGGTCAATCGGTACAGGATATTGTTTGTTGCTATCCGGTAACACATACCACATCAGGTTTTTGAAAATATCTTTTTTGATGAGTGTGGCAGTACCACGGCTCAACTCCAGCACATCAGCATTTGTTGGAAAATGCTGTAATGCATCTAAGTAGGTATCCAGTTCAAAATTCAAACAGCATTTCAGGCGTCCGCATTGTCCGCTCAGTTTCGTTTGATTGATGGTTAAGTTTTGATAACGTGCAATGGTGGTAGTTACACTCTTAAAATCGCTGAGCCAGCTGCTGCAGCACAGTTCTCTGCCGCAACTGCCAATACCGCCAATCTTTGCAGCTTCCTGACGAATACCTATCTGCTTCATCTCCACTTTTACCTTAAACTCACTGGCATACACCTTAATCAGTTCACGAAAATCAACACGGTCTTCAGCGGTGTAATAAAAGGTGGCTTTACGTCCATCTGCCTGCATCTCCACTTCAATCAGCTTCATATCCAGCTTCATCTGAATAATGATAGCTCTTGCACGCACCTGTGTTGGTTTTTCCCGCTCTTTGCTCTCCCGCCACTTTTGTAAATCCATATCATTGGCACGGCGCATGATTTTCTTCATCTCAGCATTATCTTCACTCACACCTTTCTTTTTCATTTGCAGGCGCACCAGCTCGCCACTCAGGTTGACCATGCCCACATCAAAACCGCTCACACCTTCCACGGTTACCATGTCACCTTTTTCAAAATGCTGCAATGTATTGTTGCGGTAAAATTCTTTGCGGCTGCCGTTGTTAAAGGTTATTTCAACTACACGGCAATCACTGTTAGGGTCGCTAAAGGGAAGATTGGCCAGCCAGTCGTGCACATTCAACCGGTTACACCCGCCCGTGCTGCATCCGCCATTGCTTTTGCAACCGTTAGGCGTACCTGTACCACAACTTGTACAACTCATATCAGTAAAAAATTAAAAGGATAAATAAATGAAGAAGGGTTTGGGGCAAGCTGAGGAATATCTATGATGCTTTTGTTGTGTCACTCACTTGTACGTTCGGTTCATTGATGAGCTTTTTGCTCCACGTTCAGTTCTATGTTGAAGTGCAGTGCTGAAACAAGCACGGCAGTATCAACGCCTTTGGCGTGATGCCGCTGAAACATTCAGTTCAATAATGTTAAGGCGGCACAAGAGTGCGACGCAACAGAAGATGCTCCGTGTTTCAAAAGCTCGTTCACAAAAACCATTTCTTCTGTCTTTTATTGACCTTCCATCCTCACATTTCCGTCAGACGTGATCATAACAATGGGTCAATTGTCCAAAAATAAGGAATTAAAGCCATAGCTATGCACAGACCCATAAGGTTTGCCGCCACGCCTTGCCGCCCTGCACACCTTATGGAGGTCTGAGGTGCATGCTACAGTATGGATACAACAGTTGATTTAATGTACTTTAAGCGAATAAAAAATCTCTGTTTTGGCCATAAGTAACGTTATAATGTCAATGAGGTTTTGAAAATACATGCGGTTTCAATTGGTTGTATACAGGTTAGCAAAAGGAAATTCTAAATTATTTAACGACTCAAAACTTTCAGAATAAATGTAGAAGATATTAAATAGGGTTTTTTATCTAATTTTAATGAGACCGCAATCAGTTTTGCCTTGCCAATATCGGCACTATCTATCTTTACTCTTATTGGAACAAGGATAGACGAATCTGACTTTAAGCTGGATGGCTTTTTTAAATCTTCTAAAAGCACACATTCACAACTTAGTCTATAATCAGTAATAGAGACCTCACTCCCGGTTTCATTAGTAATCTGTAACATATTATCGACTAACTCGTTGGGATAACCATAAAGTGTATCAGTGTTAAGAAATTTTGCGTTTACCATATTAGCATCTTTACAACCTAGAAAGAAGAAAAATAATATTATAAACGAAAGCGGAAGTTTAATTTTTGTATTTTTCAATTTTATTAATTTTATTTTTTATGTAAGCTCTTTCTATAGACGGATCGTAGCCTACTTCTTTATCGATTAGTTCTCGATTATCACTAATTACTTGTTCAAATGGGAATGCCAAGTTTCGACTGTATATTTTTCCAAGTGTACTGTCTGGTGAATAAAAGTAAGAAAAGCCATTTTCCCCTTTTCTCATTGCATATTTCTTAAAACTTGACAGAGAAGTGTGAGCACCTGAACATATATTTAAAACCATAAGATTTTTTTCATCATATTCATTGGATATCTTTTTTAAGGCAACTGCTTTTTGTTCACACGGTATACACCCTACAAAAAACATCTCAACTATATTAATTTTTGCTTTCATAGTATCTGATAACATTATAGTGTCTCCATTAACGGTGATTAATGGTATAGAAAAAATTTCGGAAGAGTACTTTATATCTTTTTGATCCGTTTTCATCTTATTGTACAGTAGTTCAGAGTACATAAAATATCCGTAATAGAAAATAAAAAGTCCAGAAAACAATGCGGTAATTAAAACATTCTTTTTATTTAAAATAGTCCAAACAATCAAACTGCCGAGTAAAGGAAAAATCGTTGCAATCGGAAATCGCATTGGAACTAATGCAGGGTATGTAACAAGAACACTCGCATCAATTAATACAACAGGAATAACAGTAAACAAAAACGCTAAGAAGAATTTTACACGAAACAAATAAAAATTTAGGTAAGTCAAGACCCCAAATATGAATACTAATGAAAAGGCAGTTAAATATGGGTTTGCATATTTTGTAATAAAGTTGTAAATAATGGCCACAAAGAGAGTTGAAAATACTGCTCCAAATAGCAAAGAGGAAATGATTCTATACATTTAGACTTATTAATGAAATAAATAGCTGCTGTTGAATTTACAGCAGCTATCTTGTAAAAATAGTTATTTATATTTATAGTGTAGGCCCTCCATTAGCTTGTTCACAAACACCTTTACATCTTGATGTTCCAAATAGGCCGCAATCAGTACCCCCGCTGCAAGGTGCTTTTTTGTTACAAATATTGCCAAAGCCACAACCAATATCATATAAGCATTCACATGAGCCTTCTATAGCCAAATCACCTGAATCTGATTTTCCATTGATTGTGAAACTGATATTCGTAATATACTGATTAGCAAATTTTATCGAAAACCCTGGCTTGATAAAAGGATGTTCGATTAAAAAAAATAATTGCTCTGTTGAGAAATTACGATAAAAATCTTCTTTTTTCTTATCAAAAAACCGTTCGCCTATTGAATTATCAGCTTTCATTTTTGAAATGCCGTTTTTATTTAAAAGGTCGTACATCTCAACGATAATTTTTCTTTGCATGATGCTCAACTCGTCATGCTTTATTATATACCCGAGTTTTGACTTCCAAAGCTCCTCCTGTTCTTTGTCACTTAACATTGAATAACCTTGTTTCATTGACGTTAGGTCAGTTTGACTTAAAACAGCTTGTGTTTCTACTGACAGATTTTTAAAAAGATCTTCAGGTTCTTGAAGCGAGGGAGATTCGTTTTTCTTACAAGAAAAAAGAAATGCGGTCGATACGATTACGGTAAACAATATCTTTTTCATTTTAGCTTCGGTTTTATAGGTAAACCATAACTTTTAGGTGTGAAACATAAATTTAGAAAAAAAAGCATTGTAAACGTATCCGTTGACAAGAATTTTTCTCGTATCACCCACCTTGCCTTTACACAGGCATGGATAAAAGAATATTCTTAGAAAACCTTGGGCGTAATATTTCCCGGATACGGAAAGAAAGAGGCCTAAGCCAGTCCCAGCTGGCATCCATGTGTTTTAAGGATAGACAAAGTTTAAACAGGCTTGAAAAAGGAAAAATTAATCCTTCTGTGTTTTATCTTCAAGAACTTGCGGTTGAACTTAATGTTGAACTAAAAGACTTATTTGATTTTAAATCATAAAACAAAAATCCCGCTCTGTACAGAACGGGATTACTTAAGCAAGTAGTTTGTATTTTATTCAACAGGTTTACTGCCTTCCACCAGCACGGTTACTTTGTTATTGAGCACTTCTACAAAGCCACCCTGAATCTGGTAGAGTTCATAACGGTTTTTTTCAACCAATACTTTTAATTGGCCTGCTTTTAAACCGCTCACCAGTGGTGCGTGGTTGTCCAATACTTCAAAGCTACCTGTAATACCGGGCAATTGCACGCCTATTACTTCGCCGCTGTATGTTTTACCTGATGGAGTTAATATTTCTAGATTCATAAAAACAATGTGATAATTTGATAATGTGCTGATGTACTAATTGAATACGTCAGCAAATCAGCATATTAGCTAATCAGCTAATTATCCTTTCGCTGCTGCCATCAGCTTCTTACCTTTTTCAATAGCATCTTCAATGGTACCTACCAGGTTGAAAGCTGCTTCAGGATACTCATCTACTTCACCATCCATAATCATGTTAAAGCCACGGATGGTATCTTCAATGCTTACAAACACACCTTTCAAGCCGGTAAAGGCTTCAGCCACGTGGAATGGTTGAGAAAGGAAACGCTGTACTTTACGTGCACGGAATACCGTTTGCTTATCTTCTTCACTCAATTCATCCATACCAAGGATGGCGATGATATCCTGTAATTCCTTATAACGCTGCAAGATACCTTTCACCTTGTTGGCACAGTTGTAATGTGCATCACCCACAATAGCAGGAGTGAGGATACGTGATGTAGATTCCAATGGGTTTACGGCAGGGTAGATACCTAAGTCGGCAATCTTACGATCCAATACCGTAGTAGCATCCAGGTGGGCAAATGTTGTAGCTGGCGCAGGGTCAGTCAAGTCATCCGCAGGTACATATACCGCCTGTACAGAGGTAATAGAACCGTTACGTGTAGAAGTGATACGCTCCTGCATCAATCCCATTTCAGTAGCGAGTGTTGGTTGGTAACCCACCGCTGAAGGCATACGACCTAACAAGGCTGATACCTCAGAACCTGCCTGTGTGAAACGGAAGATATTATCTACGAAGAAC
>CAYPBV010000041.1:0-2915 GCA_964409025.1 uncultured Chitinophagaceae bacterium
GGGCAGCAGTTGCAGTACTTTCATGGGGTCTACTTCACCGGCAAGTGCAGGCACAGAGCGAATTTGATTCATACTCAATTCAAACTTGCCCATTTGTGCCGACTTTACATTCAGGTCACGCTTTTTACTGTAGATAATTACTTCTTTGGATTCAGCTATACGGGGCAATAAATCAACATTGAATTGTTTGTTTTCATTCAATTCAATTTCAACTTCTCTTGATTGATAGCCAATGTGCGAAATGGAAATTGTATAACTACCTTTTTCGAGGGTAACGGAATAAAATCCATATTGATTGGAGCTGATGCCTTTACTCCGTCCTTTTACTGAAACAGTAGCACCAATAATGGTTTCATTACTTGTACTGTCTTTGATATATCCGCTGATGGTGAATTTTTCCTGTGCTGTGGATATATAATTCATCAAACACAGAAAAACGGTTGCAACACAATATTTCATTCATTCAATTTATCAATCCCAAAATCAGTTACTCATCTGCTCGTCTGCACATTCGTTCTATTCTGCTTAGATTCAATACTTCAATGTTTCTTTTACCTCTCCGCAAGTAAGCATCTTCTTGCCAAAGTATGGATTGCGGATGCTGTCTGCATTACTCAGCCAGTAAGCACCTTTATCATTAAAGGCCATTGGGCAATATTGATAGTAGGCTGTTATACCATTGGGTCTTATCGTTCTTAACAAATCATAAAACACACCGCTTACCATTTCAAATGATTCACGCTTTTTTTCCAAATCTTTTTCAGCCAGCATGGCCACCAGTTCAGCTGATGCATCTGCAGGTCGGCCGTTTACACTTGAAAAAGCAATGGTATCTTTTTGTTGTACTTCTGCCAGGTTTAAACTGTCCAGTAATATTTTTAATTGTGCACCTGCTGCATTTACAGCAATTGTATCGCTTTTTACAAACGCATCTTTTAAATTGTAATAAGTGTTCAACACATTGTTAAAAGAAGTAGTAAACAGTTCAGAGTATTCATTGCCATTTGCAGTTTTTGTTTCTTCAGCAGGCGTATCCCTCTTTTTTTCTTCATCATTTTTACACGCAATAAAACCCAATATGAATACGAATGACAGCAATAAATATTTCATGGCTAAAAATTTTGATGACAAAGGTAGCCGTTTTCACTTTTCTGTATTTTATGAAAGTATGAATGGTTACCTTCGTGCCCGATTTTTAAATATATGTTAGCAGGTTTTCAAAATGTTACGTTTGAGTTTGGCGCCAGAGCCATCATTGAGGATGCCACCTGGCATATTCATCCCAATGAACGCATCGGATTGATTGGTTATAACGGTACAGGCAAATCAACCATGCTCAAATTGCTGGTGGGGGAATATTCGCCCTCAAAAGGTGAAGTGATTCGCAGCCGAAACACCAGCATCGGTTATCTGCACCAGGATTTATTAAGCTTTGATACCAATGATTCTATTTTACAGGTAGCGCTGGGCGCTTTTGAACGGGTATTGCAGTTAGAAAAAGAAGTGGAAGAACTGGGCAAACAGTTAGAACAACATCATGAAAATGAAGCACTACTCCACGAATATTCTGATAAACTGCATGAAATAGAAACGCTTGGTGGTTATAACATGCATCACCGTACTGAAGAAATTTTACAGGGCCTTGGTTTCAGTAATTCCGATTTGCAACGTCCATACAAAGAATTCAGCGGCGGATGGCGCATGCGTGTGTTGTTGGCAAAGATGATTTTACAACAGCCCGATTTATTGCTGCTGGATGAACCTACGAACCACCTTGATTTGCCGAGTATTGAATGGCTTGAGAAATATTTACAGCATTATCAGGGTTCTGTAGTGATAGTAAGTCACGACCGTTGGTTTCTGGATAGAATGGTTACCAAGATTGTTGAAGTGTTTCAGCAGGATCTGCATATTTATGGCGGTAATTATTCTTTTTATGAGAAGGAAAAAGAATTACGGATGGACCTCCAGCAAAAGGCTTATGAAAATCAGCAGGATTATATCCGTCAGCAGGAACGCTTTATAGAGCGCTTTAAAGCCAAAGCTTCAAAAGCTGCCGCAGCACAAAGCGCCATTAAGCGATTGGATAAACTGGATATTATTGAAGCACCTACTTCTGACCGGCCGAGTATCCGTATTAACTTTTCAGTAGATAAACAACCGGGTAAGGTCTTGTGCGAATTAAAACACCTCAGCAAAAACTTTGGCAGTATTGAAATCGTTAAAAACACAAGTGCAGAAATTGAACGGGGCGATAAAATTGCCTTAATTGGAGCCAATGGAAAAGGCAAATCAACCCTGCTCCGTATAATTGCCGGTACTGAATCGTATGAAGGTGAACGCAGATGGGGGCATAATGTTGATGAAAGTTTTTATGCCCAGCATCAGTTAGAATCGCTGGACTTGAATCATACATTAATCGATGAACTCAAAACCTGCGGCAGCCAGAAAACAGATCAGGAGCTGCGTACACTGCTGGGTTGCTTTTTGTTTAGTGGTGATGATGCAGATAAAAAGATTCGGGTGCTGAGCGGTGGTGAAAAAGCCAGAATTGCACTGGCTAAAACCATCATCAGTAAGGCCAACTTTTTGTTGCTGGATGAACCTACCAATCACCTGGATATGCATTCTGTGGGTTTGTTAATTGACGCATTGAATAAATATGAAGGCAGCATTCTGCTCGTGAGCCACGATCGTTATTTTGTATCCAAAACGGCAAATAAGATCTGGGAAATAATTGATGGAGAAATCAAAGAGTTTAAAGGAACATATACCGAGTATCTGGAGTGGAAAGAGCGGATGGCAGCAAAGAAAGCCGATAGTATTGAGCCGATAGTTAACAGTAAGAAGCCTGTTGCTGAAACGAAAGTGGTTGAACAAAAATCTGTGGTTGAGACTAAAGGTGTAATTAATAA
>CAYPBV010000041.1:2925-15547 GCA_964409025.1 uncultured Chitinophagaceae bacterium
CCGTCAGCAAAAAATATTACAACAGTTAGAAGAAAAAATCAACAGCACAACTATTGAAAAAAATAAATTAGAGCAACTCCTCTCCGACCCCGCAACATATAACGATAAAACAAAATTTCAGCAAACAGAAATTGCCTATCAGCAATACAGCAAACAATTAACCCAGCTTAATACTGAATATGAGCAGGTGTTTGAAAAAGTAATGGAGCTGGAAGTTAAGGTGCTGGAGTAATTATGCGTTCCTGTTTTCTTCAATGTACTTCCACATTTTATTAAAAACGTTTTGATTCAACGCTTTAACATCTGCCATCGTTAAATCATGTACTGAAACAGGGGGCAAAAAATGCATTTCAATTTTTCCCGGCCAAAAGAAAAATTTTTGATGCTGCGGCAAAACGTTTTTGGTATTGAATAACACTGCCGGAATGATGTTTTTATCAGTTTCAATGGCCAAACGGAACGCACCATCTTTAAATTCTTTCAGTGGCAACTCAGTTTTGTTGCGTGTTCCTTCAGGATAAATGCACATATGCAAACCCATTTCCAGCACCTTCTTCATATAAGCATAACTTTTGCTGCGGCTTTCTTCACTTTTACGATCTACCAGCACACTTCCTCTTCTGTAAATAATGCCAAACAGTGGAATTTTAGTAAACTCAATCTTAGCAATTGTTTTATTGCCACCCGGAATACCCGGTGAGGTTACCGGCACATCCATAAACGAATTGTGATTGCACACCACTACATAATTCTCCCCTTTTGCAAAATGTTCTTTTCCTTTAATTACCAGGCGTATGCCGGCTAATGGTAGCCATACGCTCATCCAGATGCGGGAAAGATTAATAAAGGCTGTAGTTCTTTTTGGCTCTGGCAGAAATCCTAATGCCCATGCCGGTAAAATGATAAGCAGCATGGTAATCACAAATGTGAGAATGGCCCATAGTGCAAATATTCTTCCTGCTATATTTTTAATAAAACTCATGGTAATTTCCAGTCAATTGGTTCAAGCCCCTGTTGTATCAGCAGCTCATTTGTTTTTGAAAAATGCCGGCAGCCAAAAAATCCTTTATCTGCACTAAAGGGTGATGGGTGTGCAGCTTTAAGCACAAAGTGCTTTGTTTCATCTATCAACACTTGTTTTTGCTGCGCAAACTTGCCCCAGAGGATAAATACAACGCCCTGCTTTTCGTCGGATATTTTTTTGATGACGCTGTTTGTAAATTCTTCCCATCCTATTTTAGAATGACTGGCGGGTTCATTGGCCCTCACCGTTAAAAAGGCGTTGAGCAGCAGTACGCCCTGTTTTGCCCATTTGGTTAAATTGCCATGTCTGGCGCTCATGCCTACACCCAAATCAGCCTCAATTTCTTTATAGATATTTATAAGTGAGGGCGGTGGTGGTACGCCATCCTGTACTGAAAAACACAAGCCATGTGCCTGCCCCGGACCATGATACGGATCCTGTCCCAGTATCACAACTTTTACATGTTCAAAAGGTGTTTGGTCAAATGCATTAAAGATGAGCTGGCCCGGAGGATAGATGGTTTTCTTTTGAACTTTTTCAGTTTTTAAAAACGTAACGATTTGCTGAAAATAGGGCTTGTTAAACTCCTGTTTCAGAACCTGCTTCCAGCTTTGCTCCATTTGTATATCCATACCATTTATTTTGGTTTGAATAAAAAAAGTCCATGGTAAATGGACTTTTTTTGTGATCCCGACACGATTCGAACGTGTGACCCACAGCTTAGAAGGCTGTTGCTCTATCCAACTGAGCTACGGGACCTTTTTTAAGAGCGGCAAAGATAATTTTCTTAAGCCTAGCATCCAAAATCAAACATGAATTATTGAAACCTTATTTTTCCCATTAAAAAAAATATAACAAAAAACTTGTTTAATCCAATCTCGCCCGTATTTTTACGGTCTCAATTGATTCCGGCCCTATAAACAAATTCAACTCCGTTTTCAATTGCAACTTACATTATCTCTATCCGGAAACCCTCCAATCTTCCTTTTTTAAGCCAGCAGAATCCTTTGCCTGTGTTGCCGTTAATCCGAGCAATTAGATGATATGAAAACAAGCATATTTATTTTATTATATATTGGCTCTACTGTTTTTTCTGCACAAAGTGGCGCTACTCTTAACATGGATTGGCCACAGGTTTCAAATTTTCAAATTACTCAAAAAGGGGCTTCAGTTACTATAAGCTGGGTGGCCAATGCTGAATCAAATGATTTGTACTATGTTGTAGAAAGCAGTAAGGATGGCGTTCATTTTACAACTGCAGCCGTAGTATTGGGAGGGTTTGAAAATGAACATGTGTTCAGTTATCAGTTTCGTGAGAAAAATTACAGTAACAAAACTATCTACCGTATTAAACAAATAAAAAAGGATGGCTCCTTCCACATTGCAGCCGAAAAAACATTGTAAACTATTATAAACCTACTGTTGGTTCTCTTATAGGTAAATACGCCGTCCCTATTCTTGGGGATGGCTTTTTTTATCTGGGTATGTTATTATAAAAGAAACGGGAGCGGTTAATTCTTAAATCTCGCAGTAAAGAAGATTTTGGATTAATGGTGATGCTGAAAGTACGTATAGGGCCAATGGGTGTTACATTAATTGCCAATTGCCAGCAATGAAGGTCCCTTGCTACAGAAGCAGTAAAAAACTGGAGTTTTCTTGTTTGAATATCAAAGGTTCCCTGCCCCTGTATTTTCCATTTTTCCGTTAAATTAAAATCACCGTTGAAATTAAGTGATTGTGTAAGAAGTGTTGTAAAACCGGTAAAATCAAAGCGTGGTACACGGGTGAGATTTAACGCATAGGACAAGTTGAGGCTCCAAGGCACGTTAAAATCGGCAAACTCCTGTGGGTTACCCTGTATCATACCCATTTCTCTTGCCCGTTCATCGCTTTCATAACTCCTGTTTTTCTCCTGTTCTTTACGCTCTTTTTCTTTTTTATCGTCTTTTGGTTTGCTTTTGAACTGTGTATTTACAGATACAAAACCGCTTGTAAATTTTCCGATAGAAAACCCGTTTGCGTTTTGCCAAACATATTCTTTTAATCTTCTGCCGCTGGCATCTTGCTTGTATGGTGAAATATTTGCTCCTGCAGTAATATTTATTTTATCAAACAAATTACTGCGCAGGTAAAAATTAAAATCACTGAGATTAAATGAGTCAACTGAAATATTATAGGAACCATTAAACCCAAAACCATCTATAAGTCTGATTTTTTTGATACCTTCTTCGCTGGTATCTTTTTTACTGCGTGTTTTCAGTTCTAAGTTATTATCAATACCAAAACTGATATTTCCACCGCTTTGCTGAAAAAATTCAACACCTGAGAAGGCTACAAACTCATCAAACCACAATTGATTGCCCAATGAATCCACCTGTACACGCCGCCAGTTATTTACATTTAGATTAGGTGTATAGCCAATACCAAAAGTTGGTCGTACCACATGCCTGATGGCCTGCACACCTGTTTTACGTTTAAAATTTTTTGTACCAAATAATGCTGTGCTGAAATTTAATCCTAAACTCATTCGTTTATCTCTGAATAAACCTCTTCTGGTAATGGTTTCCACGTTTTTTCCGTTCCATACTCTTTGATAACCCCGTGAATGCCATATTTCATTATAGCTGATGGCAGGGCCTATTTGAAGTGGCCCCATTGGCGGTAATGACAACTGAATGGGAATACTGTGAGCAGCATTCCAGTCTAATGTATCCAGCAGGCGCTGAACGGAAACAGAAGTATCGTAAAATGAGATTTGATTATTAAACGTACCATTATAAGCTATGCCTAATTTTTCATACCATTTTGGTGCGCCCACCATTTCTTTTTTCTGAAATGGGTAAATGGTATTTACTGTAAACCCAACGGCAGGCAGTGTAATGTTATATAAGCGCTGGTTTGTATTTTGATTATGATTGGCTGTTACAGTTAAATTATAAGGTTTACCTGCCCATGTACGTTGATAGGCAATGGATGAGTTCAACTGGTTGTTGAAATTCTGTACTGCATTATTGGGAAAAAACTGATTAAATAAACTGGTAGCTACATTTACATTGGCACTGAAAGTAGTTCCCGGTCTTGCTTTTCCATCAACACTGTGACTCCATTGTAAAGAAAAGTTCCTTGTGGGTGGTACATAATCGGGGTCGCCTTTGAAACCTACTTTATTATTCATGAAACTCATATTAAATCCACCATTGTACCTGTATCGTTTCCGGTAAGATGGTGATAAAAACAGATTCCAGGACCCGTAGGAATAAATATTTGTTCTGATGGAAGCATCCCAATATTCGCCAAAGGTTTTGTAATAGCCCAATCCTTCCAGTCCAAAACCCAATTGTTGATTTACAACAGGCTGCGGTGGTAATATGCCTGTTCTTCTGCCCTGCTTGAGCGGAAACAAACCGAAAGGAAGACCAATGGGAATGGGCACACCTTCAAATTCAGGTCGCACCGCTCCGGTAACTGCTACTTTATTGCTTATGAATTTTGTTTTGGCTGCTCTGAAAGCAAAATGCGGTGTATCAAAATTACAGGAGGTAAAACGGGCGCCTGCTCCATAAAAAGAGTTTGCTGTAATACGTTTTGATTTTTCAACATACACAAACATTTCCTGCTGTTGTGTGTAGGTACCTACAGTTTGGCCTTTTTGTGTTTCAAAATTGTAACGAATGGTATCTGCTACAAATGCTTCTTCACCCTGTTTAAATGATGGAACTCCCTGCCTGTTACCGGCACTGTCTTTTGTGGGGTAGGCTGTTAAAATTTTTGTTTGTTGATTGAGTTGAATTACATTGGCCTTAAGTGTGATGTCTTTAAAATTTACTTCACCTTTATTATAGATATACACTTTATCGCCGGGTATATCCACTACCATTGAATCCTCAGCTAAAAATTCTACAGGAGCATCCAATGAATCTTTGGATATTCTGAAATTAACCGTATCTGTCTTTTGCAGTAAAGTATCTTTTACTGAAGCTGAATCGGCAATGTTTACGGAATCTTTTTTAACGGGTGCAATGGTATCCGTTTTAACAACAGGTAAAGTTGATGGTTGTTTCCCTTTCGGTTTTGGCGGAATAGTATCATGAACTGTTAAAGGAAAATGAAAACTACCTCTTCTGCGAAATGCAGATCTCCCTTCAACCGTTAATCCATACAGGACCAAAACCGCCGAAACAGTGAGCAAAACATATTTATAATTAACTTTGTAAGCGATGTTCATAACGCAGTTGCGGCAAAAATAGCCACATTTGCATTAAGGAACTGTGAATGTTGAAAGAACTATTAACCCAAAGAATTTAAGAATGACGAAGAAAAACCATTTATTGCCTATTCTGTGTCTGTTCATGATCAGCCTTACGGTTGTGTCGTTTATATCCAAAAGTAAATCAGCTTCCGTTATAACTACTTCACGTGCTAAAACCATTAATACAATTGTAATTGATGCCGGTCACGGATTCAGATGCGAGAATGGATGCAGGCATGGTTCTACAGGTGAAAATGTTTCAGAAGATCAAATATCTTATGAGGTAAGTAAACGGATTGTAAACGAACTAAAGAGGCAGTTTCCGAATTTAAAAGTGCTTGAATCCCGACCAACTCCTTTTTTTGTGGATAATAAAATAAGAGCAGAATATGCTAATAAAAACAGGGGGGATTTATTTGTTTCAATTCATTGCAATTTTGTACCAAAAATCAGGGATGTAAGACGGGAAGGAACCCGTACTGAAACGTATTACGCTTACATAGGTAAAGGCAAAAAGAAAAAGAAAGTGAAAAAGACCAGAACTGTTCCTGTTTATAAAACTTATTATCTTCCCAATCCTGCTCATGGAACTGAAACCTATGTGTTTGCTGCTCATAAAACCGACCAGAAAGAAGATATCATTCTTGAAAATGGTGAAGTTTATGAAAACGAAAAAGATGACAGCACATTCAATACTAATGTAAACGACCCTCTTGTAAAACAGCAAATAGCATTATGGACTAAGCAATTCTTTGCAAACAGTGTAAAACTTGCCACAATTGTGGAAGAAGAGTTTGTAAATATCGGGCGTTTCAGCCGCGGCGTAAAACAACGCCAGAAAGGTATTTGGGTATTACAGGCAACAGCAATGCCCAGTATATTAATTGAGCTTGGATTTTTATCGAATGAAGAAGAAGAAAGTTATTTGATGAGTGACCAGGGACAGGAGCAAATGGCCCAAAGCATTGTTAAATCCATAACACGATATAAAGAGCTTGTGGAAAAACCGGCTGTTACACCACCGGTAAATAACGGAAAGAAATAAGCAGAATCTTTATTTTAACAGCTGTTTCGCTGTCAAACCTTGGCAGGGGAAAAACATTCCTTATTTTTGACCAAAAGCATATTAAATTATAACTGCATTTAACTAATAATCATCACATGTTTAAAGTTTCAAATGAAACCAAGGTAGGAGCACTTACTGTAATTGCGGTAACACTGCTTATTCTTGGCTACAATATGCTTAAAGGAAAAAATTTAATCAATCGCTCTGATGTTATTTATGTAAGAATGAACGATGCAGGTCCACTTGAAGTTTCAAATCCAGTAAAAATCAAAGGATATAAAATTGGCAATATCTACAGTATAGGAAGTAAGGACGAAAATGTGAGCGAGTTAATCGTAGCTATAAACCTTAATAAAAAAGTAAACATCCCTGTAAATTCTGTTGCCAGTGTTGCAGGCAGCTTAACACAAAGCGCATCACTCATTATTGCGTTAGGCGATGCAAAAACCTATGCAAAAGAAGGTGATACGCTCAATAGTGTTGCTGCACCTGATTTGTTAACTAAACTTGGCAATAACATTGACCCCGTTCTGGCCAATGTAAAGATGGCCATTGATTCATTAAAACTTGTACTGGGCAACTTAAATGATGTATTTGATGAAGGAAATAAAGCTAATCTTAAAGCAGTAATCGCCAATTTAAAAAACACTTCCGCAAATCTCAATACATTACTCAACAGTAAAGATGGTGCTTTAGCCAAAACGTTGAATAATGCCGAAACATTCACCAATAACCTTAATAAGAACAACGAAAATCTCAATAAAACCATTGAAAACTTTAAAAACACATCCCAAAAACTTTCTGAACTGGAATTGAAAGAAACCGTAAACAGCCTTACTAAAACTGTAAATCAATTGCAGGATGTACTGATTAAAATTAATAAAGGTGAAGGCTCAATGGGTTTATTAATTAATGACAAAAAACTCTACAATAACCTTGAAAATACCGTACGCAGTGTTAATATTCTGATTGATGATTTAAAAACACATCCCAAGCGTTACGTAAGTTTTTCAGTATTTGGCAAAAAAGATAAAGGCACTCCGTTAAATGCACCGCTGGCAGACAGTATCAATAAAAAGTAAGATGCAGGTAGTGAAATTTTTGTTTTTCTGTGTATGCTGCATCAGCGTGCTCTCGGCTGCTGCGCAAAAACCGGTAGTGCAAAAGCCCGCTCCTGCTACTGTTGCACCCCGCCCTTCTCAAACTACTGACACGGTTCGTGTGGTTGAAATTAAAAATGCCAACAAGTTTGAATTCAGAACCGTTGATTCTGTTACTGAACTGCAGATATTAATCGGAAATGTGATCATCCATCAGGGGAAGACAATTTTTATAGCCGATAGTGTGGTGTATAATGAAAAGAAAAATTACATGGAGGCATTTGGTAATGTACATATCAATGATGCTGATTCCATAAATATCTATTCAGAGTACATGAAATATGAGGGTGGTAAAAAATTAGCTCAGTTCAGAAAAAAAGTAAAACTCACTGATGGAAACAGCACGCTTTACACTGAGGAAATGGATTATGACATGAATGGTAAAGTGGGCACTTACCGTAAAGGTGGAAGAATTGACAGTAAGGAAACCACACTCTACAGTAAAGAAGGCTTTTATTATGCTGATATTAAAGATGTTTATTTTTTTGGCGAAGTAAAAATGAGTGACCCTGAAGTTGTACTTGCCAGCGATTCACTTCTTTATAACACTACCAGTGAGGTGGCCACTTTTATTGCACCTACTACCATTAAAAGCGGCAATTCAATTTCCAATGTAAAAAGTGGTTATTACGATAAAAAAACAAGAAAAGCAGTATTTGCCGGCCGCTCTATAGTACGTGACAGTGCCAGCACAATAATTGCTGATAAGATGGTGATGGATGATAAAACAGGTTTTGGCGAAGCCAATGGTAATGTGCAGTACAAAGACACGGCACAAGGCGTACTGCTATTCAGCAACCGGGTGTTCTTTAATAAAACCAAAAAGAATTTTCTGGCTACTGAAAAACCGGTACTTGTAGTAGTACAGGATAAAGATTCTGTTTACATAGCAGCAGATACTATTTTCTCCGGTCTTATGAAGGATCTGGATAAAATCAAAGGCCGCTACATCAATGAATTTGATACGGTCAAAAGTACAAAAGTCATCAACGTGGATTCATTGCTCAAACAGGATAGGAGCACAGTTGTAGTCAAAAAAGATACTGTAAAAACGGAGCAATCTGTTACAACTGTTGTAAAGGATTCAGCGCAACAAAAAGTGAACGCACCTGTTGCAATCATAAAAGATACTGTAAAAACAGAGCAACAGGTTACAGCTATTGTAAAGGATTCAGTGCAACAAAAAGTGAAGGCGCCTGTTGCAGATATAAAAGATACAATATCAAAAGCACCTGAAATAGTGAAAGAATCTAAAAGAGATAAGCAGGCTAATCTTTCTGTTCTTACCAAAGATTCAATTCCACGAGTAAGAGATTCTGCAACGGCGTCACTTGCGGACAGTGTTGACAAACGAACAACATTTAAGCAACGTAAAAAAGAGGAATCAGATACACTTCGATTTATCACAGCGTTCAGAAATGTGCGTATTTACAATGATTCATTGCAGGCTGTGGCAGACAGTATGTTTTATTCCGGTGTGGACAGTGTGTTTGAACTTTATCGTGCGCCCATCGCCTGGAGCCGTGGCAGCCAGATAACAGGTGATACGATTTTTGTTTATACAAAAAATAAAAAGCCATCCCGGCTCTTTGTTTTTGAAAATGCCATGGTGATTCAAAATGTAAAAGAAACCGCTGAGTTTTTTAACCAGGTAAAAGGCCGAACCATTAATGGTTATTTTAAAGATGGGGAACTGAATTATGTAAAAGCAAAAGGAAGTGCTGAAAGTATTTATTATGCACAGGACCAGGACAGTGCTTTTGTGGGAATGAACCGTACAACAGCTGATATGATTGATATGTATTTTGCCAACCGGGAAGCAAAGAAGATTAAGTTTACATACTCTGTTAAAGGAACCACCTACCCCATTCGCCAGTTACCGGGCGATAAAAAGAAATTAGAAAACTTTCAATGGCTTGAAAAGAAAAGACCAAAGACGAAACTGGAGTTATTTTTATAGCAACTGAGATTAGTATGTATCCCTGTTATCCTGCATGTACTCCTTCTGTAATGAGTATTAATGCAAACACACTGTAATTAATAATATCGTAAAAGTTAGCATCTATTCCTTCGCTCATAATCGTTTTGCCATCATTTTTTAAAATCTGACGGATACGTGCCAGTCTTGCAAGCGTCATATCGGCAAAGGTTTCCTGGTGCATCTCACGCCATGCTTCACCGTAATCATGATTTTTATCAAGCATTAGTTTATATGCAGTATCAACATGCTTGCTGTAAAGTTGCTGTAATTGTTCAACAGGCACATCCTCTCCGTCATCATCACCCAGCTCTGATTGTATTAAACCAATTACTGCATAGTTGAGTATACCTTTAAACTCAGAAGTGATGCTATCCCCAATCTTTTGTTCTTTTTTTTCCTGAATGGTTCTGATGCGTTTGGCTTTAATGTAAATCTGATCCACAACAGATATGGTTCTGTACACCCGCCAGGATGTACCATAGTCTGCTGCTTTATTGATAAAAACAGCTTTACACGCTTCAATAACCTCTTTATATTGTTGATTGGTATTCATGTATCGTTTAGAAAGGGATGGTTCTTTTATCTTTGTTGCAGCTTCAAAAATAGCAGAAAGCAGCTAATGTACACACTCAATTGTAAAGGACGATTACTGGTATTGGAAAAACCCATCGTAATGGGTATTTTAAATATTACGCCTGATTCATTTTACACCGGCAGCAGAGTAGAAACAGAAACAACCATTTTGCAAAAAGCCGTGCAAATGCTGGATGAAGGTGCTGCCATTCTTGACATTGGCGGGCAAAGTACAAGGCCCGGCAGCAACAGAATTTCAGCTGATGAAGAATCTGAGAGAGTACTTCCCGCTATTCAACTAATTAAGCAACAGTTTCCTCATTGCTTTATTTCAATTGATACGTATCATGCATCAGTAGCAAAGCAGGCCGTAAAGGCAGGTGCAGATATTATAAATGATATAAGCGCAGGAGCAATGGATGAAGCTATGCTGGCAACAGCCGCTTCTTTGCAGGTACCCTATATTGCAATGCATATGAAGGGCACGCCGGATACCATGCAGAATAATCCTTCGTATGAAAACGTAACACGTGAAGTACTGGATTATTTTATTAAAAAAACAGAAGAATGTAAAGCAGCGGGTATCAAAGACGTGATTATTGATCCCGGCTTTGGCTTTGGAAAAACCATCAGCCAAAATTTTCAATTGCTTCGGCAACTGGAAGCCTTCCAGATTTTAAGCTATCCGTTGCTGGCGGGTCTTAGCCGCAAATCAACGATCTATAAAACATTAAATATATCTGCAACAGAAGCACTTAATGGTACTACAGTATTAAACACTATTGCTTTGCAGAAAGGAGCAGTTATTCTACGTGTACATGATGTGAAAGAAGCAATAGAGACCATTAAATTATTGGATGCTGTATCCGGTAAATAAAACAGCGGCTTTTTTTGAAGCCGCTGTTTTATTACAATAATCAACTGGTTTTTTATTTCTTTTCAGGTGCAGGAAGCACAGGCACTTGAGGTTTGGGAGCAGCTTTAATATCAAGTAACTCCAATTCAAAAATTAAATTTTGATTGGGTTGAATATTAGGAGCTCTTCCCTGTGCACCATATCCCAGAGCTGAGGGAACATATACAGTTGCTTTACCACCTTTTGCAATTTGCTTAATTCCTTCTTCAAATCCGGGAATCATTCCCATTTGACCAATCGTAAACTCTAACGGATCAGTATGCTGAAATGATGTATCAACATTGGAATCAAATTTCTTTCCGTCAAATGAAAGACCTGTATATTTTACACTTACAAGCTTACCGCTGTCTGGCTTGGCACCATTACCGGGATTCTGCACAGTTACATAACAACCTTTGGGGGTTTTAACTGCAACAATATTGTTTTTTGAAAGATATTCCTGTATAAGCTTATCATCTTTCACCAATTGCTGCACACGGGTTACAGAATCTTTTACATTTTGTGCCTTCATAATTGCTACGGTGGCACTGTCTGCAGCTGTTTTATTAGGATAAATATTGATTATTTTATAGGTAGACACAATGAAGCCACCCTTCTTTAAAAACGGAGGTGCCTGTCCCATACTGGATTTAATGATGCTGTCTGTTGACTGGCGCACTATTATACTGTCACCTTTTCTAACCTGTTTAAAAATGGCATAATAATCCGGAGGTAAAGTGGTTGAATCCATAGGCACTACCTGATTGGGAGGAATCATATTAGGATCTGATAATACTGTATCCTTTTTTCCTGTTTTGTAAACAGTAGCACCAATCTGTACTTCAAAAAACTCACCATTTTTTATCACATCGGTTTTGCTGTTAGATATAATCTGATAAAGCATACCGCTTTTCGTTTTCTTATAAGAGCCACCGCAGGATGCAAGCACAATGGCTGCAGCAAGAAAAAGAAATGTTTGAATTGTTTTCATTTGAATTGTTCTTGTTTTATTAAAAAGTTTCTAATTGATTTTTGTATTGTTGAATCACTGTTTTAAACTGCTGAATGTTTACTTCTAAACTATCGTCACTCTCACCTCCTGCTGCATTATAATGGCCACCGCCATTAAAATGAGTGCGTGCAAAAGTATTACAATCAAAGTCACCTTTGCTGCGGAAGCTCCATTTTCTTTTCTCATCTCTGTCAATTACCAATGCAGCAAGTTTTATACCCTGTATGCCCAAAGGGTAATTGACCAATCCTTCCGTATCTCCGGTTTTCATTTCGTATTTCAGCAGGTCGTTTTTGCTTACCCAAATTAAAGCCGTGTTCAATTCATAATCAATTTCCATACGGTGCAGCAGTACATGACCTATAAAACGAAACCTGCCTTCAAGGAAATTATCATAAATATTTTCGTGGATAATGGTATGTTGTAATCCCCGGTGCTTAAGCTCGGCTACCATTTCATGCACAGTAGCTGTGGCACTTGCAAAACGAAAAGAGCCCGTATCGCCCATAACGCCTGCATAGAGGCATTGCATAATTTCCTGATTGAGTAAATCCATCCGGCCGCTGCTTTTGATGACATCATATACCATTTCGCAGGTAGAGCTTTTTGAAGTATCGCTGATGCCATAAACAAAAGCTTCGGTTTCCGGCTCACGGTGATGA
>CAYPBV010000041.1:15557-24689 GCA_964409025.1 uncultured Chitinophagaceae bacterium
ATCTATCAGAATTTTTACAGCGCTTGATTGTTGTAAGGAGGTGATCATTCTTTTGGTGCGGCTGAGTGTATTAAAGTCTAAACAAAAAATCCAATCAGCTTCATTAATGAGCAAGTCACATTTTTCTTTAAACTTCTCATAGTCTGAAACCAGGTTACAGGCAGGCATCCAGTTTAAAAAAGCAGCCCAGTTAGTGGGAGAAATTACCTGAACCTCATGCCCCAGTTGGGTTAGAAAATGATAGAGCCCCAATGAAGCACCCATGGCATCCGGATCGGGTTTTTGATGGGTTGTTATCACCACTTTACGTGGTTCATTTAATTGATCAATAAGTAGTTGTATAGCTTGCATATGAGCGGTTGCAAATGTAGGGTAAAACAGGGGAATCAATACAGGTTTTGGTTTACATGATTCCGGTTTCTGATTCTTTGTTGATGCCCCGCTTCTCCTGCAAACAATAGGTTGCCGTTCAAAAAACCGGTTACAGCAAATTGCAAGCTGCCTGGTCTCCCTTACCTTTGCGGCGCAAAAAATAATTACAATGAGCAATCGTACGTTTACCATGATTAAACCTGATGCCATGAAAAATGGACATGCAGGCGCTATTCTTAACCACATCATTAAAGCCGGATTTCGTATTGTGGCTTTAAAACAAACCCGTTTAACACCCGAAAAAGCAGGTGAATTTTATGCTATTCATAAAGAGCGTCCTTTTTATGGTGAATTAGTTGAATTTATGAGCAGCGGCGTAATCATAGCAGCTATTCTGGAAAAAGAAAATGCAGTTGCAGACTTTCGTACAGTTATTGGTGCTACCGATCCGGCCAAAGCTGATGAAGGTACTATTCGTAAACTTTATGCAACTTCAGTGGGTGAAAATGCAGTACATGGCAGTGATAGTGATGAAAATGCTGCTATTGAAGGAAGCTTTTTCTTCAGCGGGTTAGAAAAATATTAATTGTAATCCTATTTGAATGTTTCCGGCCTCATGTGTAACGCATGAGGCTTTTTTATTGAACAAAAATTCAGCGACATTTTATATTTTAATATTTTCCAGCTTCCTAAAACATCAAACATGAAAACCCTCCTCGTTGCTGTTACACTTGTTCTTGCAGGTTATTACTCGGCTGCACAAAAAGTAAGTTTCGGAAAAATTGAAAAAACTGATTTGGAGAGTAAGCAATGTGCTTATGATCCCGATGCGCCGGCAGAATGTCTTTACGATTTTGGTGAAGTAAACTATTTTATTAACGGCTACTCTTTTACAAATGAACGCACCGTTTGGGCACGCATTAAAATTTACGATCAAAAAGAACTGGACAGAGCCAATATTAAAATTCCTTTTTTTACACGTGGCAACAGGATGAGCATCATTAAAATTCAGGGTTATACGTATAACCTGAATGATAATGGAGAGGTGGAAAAAACAGAACTCGAAAAGAAATCAATTTATGAACAAAAAATAAATGAGAGTTACAGTGAAATGGTTTTTTCATTGCCCAATGTAAAGGCAGGTTCTGTGTTTGAATACAGATATACCGTTATAAAAAAGGATATTGCAGAATTAGATAATTGGGTGTTTCAGCAACGCATACCTGTACGCACAAGCTATTATGATGTAGGCATACCCGGTGTACTTGGTTTTAATTATCGTGTTATCAAGCGCCAGCCGGTTGAAGAAAAAAGTGAAGATGGTGCAATGGGTGCACGCCGCAAGATTTTTATTATGAAAAATATACCGGGGCTTAAAAATGAACCTTACATGAGCTCCAGTAACGATTACTTTCAGCGGGTGGAATTTCAATTGAGCGGTGTAAACGGTCGCCCTTTACCCAGTGCCACATGGAAAGGCTTTGCTGAACTGTTGCTGGAAGATGAAGATTTTGGACTTCAGCTTAAAAAGAACGTTCTAAATAAACTACCCATCCAGGCAGAATTAGCAACCGCAGCAAGCACCAACGAAAAAATTAAAATTATTTACAACTATGTAAAAAACACCATCGCATGGAATGGCAGAAACAGTTTTTGGTGCAGCAATGGCGTTAAAAGTGCATTGGAAAAACATGAGGGTAACAGTGCGGATCTTAATCTGCTGCTCATTAATTTGTTAAGAGATGCTGATATTAAGGCCTACCCTGTTTTAGTAAGTACCCGAAACCATGGTAAGGTGAATTCCTATTTTCCGTTTCGTAACCAGTTTGACAATGTGTATGCTTATGTGCTCACACCTGGCGGAACTTTTGTGCTGGACGCTACCAATAAGCACAACCCTTTCTACATTACGCCCTGGGATGTACAGTTTACCATGGGTTTTTTAGTTGATAAAGAAAAGGTGGAGCTTTTGGAAATAGGAGATATTAAAAATAAGTATCAGATCACAACCATTACGCAAAGCGAAATCAATGCTGATGGAACCGCTTCAGGTTCGGCTAAAACCTATGCCAATAATTATGCAAAAGTTGAACGCCTGAGTACATGGAACAGAGATAAAAAAGTATTTAAGGAAAAGTATTACACTACTCCGCATAAAGAATTCACATTCGATTCAGTGGAGGTAAACCACAATAAAAATGATGACTCCAGCACGCTGGAGTGTTTTACCAAGTTTAAAACTGAGCTTACACAGAGCGGTGAATATTTGTTTTACAACATCAATTTACTTTCAGGGTTAACGGAGAATCCGTTCCTGGCAGAAGAGCGCATCTCATCCATTGAATTTGGATACAATCAAAATATTATTTTAACCGGCAGTGTTACTTTTCCTGAGAGTATGATTCTGGAAGAACTGCCAAAAAATATCAAGATGATTATGCCTGATTCAAGTGTAACACTGCAGCGCATCATGCAAAAAGAGGGCAACAGTATTTCTTACCGTGTGAGTTTGAGTATCAATAAGCCGCTTTACTTTCCGGATGAGTACCCTGATTTTAAAGCTTTCTTTGATGCCGTTATTGAAATGCTGAATGAACAGCTTGTGTTCAGGAAAAAAGCATCGCCCAAACCATAAGGAACTGCATACTGATAAAAATCAAAATGAAAAGCGTAAATACTGATCTATGAAATTTCTTTTAAGTAGTGTGTGTGTTATTGCTGTGAGCTTGAATTGCTTTGCACAATTTGAACTGCAATTTATGTCCCGGTTAATTCCGGATAGTTTAAGAAAAAATGCAGATGCCGTGTACAGGTACAACCGGCTTTTCATTGATGTTAAATCCCGCTCAAAATATACAATTACAGAAGAGAGAGCCATCACCATGCTATCAAAAGAAGCAAGTGAACACGGAACGGTGGTTTTGGTTTCAGATAAACATATCAAAGTAGATGATGCAGAAGTAAAAGTGTATGATAGTGTTGGTAGAGAAGTACTCAAGTATAAGAAGAAAGATTTTGAAATGATAGGAAGCCCGGTTAATGATGCTTTTGTATCAGACACCAAATATTACTACCTCACGGCTGTACTCCCTGATTTTCCCTGTACCATTACCATAAGCGCCACTACCGTTATCAACAGCTATGTAGATTTTCCTGATTTCTACATGGCATCGTATGATGAGTCTTTTGTAACCAGCCACTTTAAAGTAAATGTGCCAAAAGAACTGGATATACGCTACAAAGCCTTTAATACTAAACTGAAACCGCAGATTGCTGAAAACGGAGAGTTGAAAACCTATGAATGGATAGTAAACGGACAAACAGCATTATTTAAAGAACCCAATACCTATGCTGCCGGTTCCAAGCTGCCACGCATAGCCATAGCGCCCAATGAGTTTGAATATGATGATTATAAAGGATCGTTTAAAACATGGAAAGATTACGGACAATGGTATTATAATTTTTATGAAGAGAAAAAACCCTTTACTGAAACGCAAATAGCAACCATCAAATCTTCTGTTGAAGGATTTTCTACTACGGAAGAAAAAGTAAGATTTCTGTATAAACAAATGCAGAAAAATACAAGGTATGTGAGCATTCAATTAGGTATTGGCGGACTTAAACCCTTTCCCGCATCCTTTGTGGAAGAAAAAAAATATGGTGATTGCAAAGCCCTCACGAATTACATGAAGCATGTGCTCAAAGCAGCCGGCATTACTTCTTACCCGGCCATTATCAAATCCGGAACCAATGCAGCACCCGCCGATCCTGATTTTCCCAACGAAGGTTTTGACCATGTAATCTTATGCGTGCCCAATGGTAAAGACTCTATCTGGCTGGAGTGCACCAGCAAATTAACACCTGCGGGCATTCCCGGAAATTTTACTGAAAACAGAAATGCCTTACTCATTACTGAAAACGGAGGTGTATTAGTGAACACACCCAGAAGTAAAGCCACACATAATCAATGGCATTCCAGTTCATTTGTGAAATTATATGATGATGGCAGTGCCATCATCGATACAAGAGTCTATGTAACCGGCGAGTTTAATGAGAAAGTAAATTACCTGCTTACCAACAAATCAAAAGCTGAATTAAAAAAGATATTCATCAATTCATTTGGATTGAAATCGCCGGATGATTTTGAACTGCAGCCACTAAAAGATTCAGCAGCAGGAAGTATTGTAAAAATCAAACTGGCTTACGGACGCTACTATGATGTGCAGGCAGGAAAGAAATTATTTTTCCCCTTGCGCCATTATCGTTTGTATGAAAATGAATTACAGGATACAACCACAAGAACTACAGACTACCAGTTTTCTTTCCCTTTTATTAAAACAGATTCATTAACCATTGAAATTCCGGCCGGATTGAAAACTGAACAAATTCCCTCCAATCAGCAAATCAAAAACGATTATTTGAATTATACCCATGCATCTGAGCTTAAAAGCGGCGGTAATACACTTTCTTTAACAGCACAGCTTGAAATAAAACAATTGCAAATACCGGCTACTCATTATAAACCCGCAGCGTTATCCATGCTGCAGGTACGGAAAGACGCTGCTCAAAAACTAATTTTTCGCAAAGAATAAAACCGCTATATCATTGATTGTGCGGGGATAAAAGAAGTGCACATATTCTTTTTTGGCATATTTATTGAAACAATGGGCTATTGAAAACAAAAACTTCGTTATGAAAAAAGTGATGATAGCGCTTTTGCTTTTTACAGGCGCCGGTATCTTTTTTTTAAGCTGCAATAAAAACAATGACAATAAGAACGGAAAAGCAAGGCTATCCGTATACCTCACTGATGACCCCGCCAGGTATGATGAAGTGAATATTGACATTCGTGAAGTTAAAATCAATGTAAGCGATTCAGCCAATGAACAATGGATTAACATTCCCATTAAGCAGGGCATCTACAACCTGCTTCAGTTCCGTAACGGTCTCGATACCCTCCTCGGCACTATTGAATTGCCGGCAGGTCGTGTTTCGCAGATGCGGTTGATACTCGGCCCCAACAATACATTGAAAGAAGGAAACCAGATACATGCATTGCAAACGCCATCAGCACAGCAAAGCGGTTTAAAATTCAAAATACAAACAGTACTGGACGCAGGAATCACTTACAAATTGTGGATTGATTTTGATGCCGGCCGTTCTATAGTAAAAGCAGGCAACAGCGGTAAGTATATATTGAAGCCGGTTATCAGAACATATACAGAAGCAATCAGTGGTGGTATCAGGGGCATTGTATTACCTACTGCTGCTGATGCATGGGTATACGCTATACGTGGTACCAATGATACGGTTGCCAGTGCCAAACCGGATGGTACTACAGGTATCTTTCTCATCAAAGGCATTGCTCCTGATACGTACAAATTAGGCATTGATGCCAATAACAATTATTTAGATTCAGTTATATCACCGGTGAATGTTACACTGGGTAATGTAACCAATGTGGGCACTGTTACATTAAGACAATAAGCAAAGCTTACATTCTGAATAAAAAAAGCGTTGTGAATGTTCACAACGCTTTTTTCATGAGCCAATCTGTTTGCGGGTCATCACCTATGGGAAAAATATGCTCGCCAAATTTTTCAAAACCCCACTTTTGATAAAAGGCAATCGCTCTCGGATTTTTTTCCCACACACCCAACCAGATGATGGATTTCTTCATGTCTAAGGCCATCTCAATACAGGCTTTCATCAATGCCGGCCCCACTCCTTTTCCAATGGCAGACTGTACTGCATAAATGCGTGCAATTTCAAAGGCGTTCTCACCTTTCATTATTTCTTCTTCGTTTTCTTCACGCAGGCGTGCATAACCTGTTACTGTATCACCATCGTAAGCTAATAAAAAAATACCATCGCCTGTAATTACCTGTTGCATCAATGCTTCTTTGGTGAATACCGTATTCATAAAGGCATCCATGTTTTCTTTTGTATTGTCTTTGGCAAACGCATCATAAAAGGTACTGCGGCTTAAATCAGCAATCAATTCTGCATCTGCTGCACTTGCTTTACGAATGTGTATATCCATTGCAGCAATTTACACAACTAAGTTTATCTTAGCTACCTACTAACGCATTTCATTATGGAACGAAGCTACTGGGAACGCATTGCCCCCAACTACAACGAAGAAATTTTTGATGTACTGCAAAACGATAGGAGCGGAAAGATTGTAGGCGCTATTGAACAGGTAGCATCTAAAGAAAAAACCGTTACAGACCTTGGTTGCGCCATCGGCAAATGGATTCCTCTGCTCGCCACTGCTTTTAAACATGTAGTGGCAACAGATATTTCTGCCATCAACTTAGATATTGCGAAAGAAAAATGCAAAGCCTATCACAACGTAGAATATCAACGTATGGATATGAGTGCGGACAATCTCACCGTTATTCCCTGTGATGTAGCTATCTGCATCAACGCCATCTTAACCGATAACTTAAAAAAACGCATCAACTTTTTTCAATCGCTCAGTCTTTGTTTGAATGAAGGTGGTCATTTGATTTTAGTAGTACCATCACTGGAGTCCAAACTCTACACCAATATCATCGCTCACCGCTGGAATGTAGATGACGATCATAAAGAAAAAATTGAAAGCGTGGAGAAAGCTTATGCCTTAGCAAAAAACATCAAACAGGGTGTAACGGATATTGATAACGTTCCTACTAAACATTACTTAGAAGAAGAATTACAATTACTCCTATCGCTTGAAGGATTTGAAGTAGAACGTATTGAAAAAATTAATTACACCTGGAAAACAGAATTTACCAATCCGCCTAAATGGTTAGCCGAACCATTTCCATGGGACTGGATGGTGGTGGCAAGAAAATCCAACCCCCTCTAACTCCCCCTGAAGGGGGAGAACCCAAAACACAGCCCTAACTTATTCAACCATCACTACAAATAAAAAACTCTCCAAACTTTTAAAATTTGAAGAGTTTTAAACTTAATTATTATCTAAGAAAAGCAAGGCCCGTGTTTAGCAAGTCCCCTTTCAGGGGGATTTAGGGGGTCAGTTCAATAACCATCGCACTCGCTCCTCCTCCACCATTACAGATGCCTGCCGCACCATACTTCGCATTATTTGCTTTTAATACACCAATAAGTGTAACAATAATCCGTGCACCACTGGCACCCAGCGGATGACCCAATGAAACCGCACCACCATGCACATTCACCTTTGATGGGTCGAGCTGCATACGTCTGCTGTTTTCAATACCAACAACGGCAAACGCTTCATTCAATTCCCAGTAATGGATATCACTCATTTGCAAACCCGCTTTGGCAACTGCTTTGGGCACAGCAAGTGATGGTGTGGTGGTAAACCATTCAGGCGCCTGCTCCGCATCTGCATACGAAAGAATTTTGGCGATGGGTTTCAATCCCAGCTCTTCTGCTTTTGCTTTGCTCATTAATACCAAAGCAGCAGCGCCATCATTCATGGTACTTGCATTGGCTGCCGTAACCGTACCATCTTTTACAAAGGCCGGATTCAAAGAAGGAATTTTATCAAACTTTACATTGTACGGTTCTTCATCTTTGGCAAACACAATCGGTTCCCCTTTGCGTTGCGGAATTTCTACAGGCACCACTTCATCATTAAACTTTCCACTCTCCCATGCTGCCTGACTGCGTTTGTAACTTTCAATCGCAAACGCATCCTGCTCCTCACGGCTGATGCCGCATTCCTTAGCACAAAGCTCTGCCGCATTGCCCATGGCTTTACCATCATACACATCGGTGAGACCGTCTTTGGCCAACCCATCAATCAAACTCACATTGCCGTATTTATTACCCCAGCGCACACTATCGCTGTAAAACGGAACATTGCTCATGCTTTCCATACCGCCTGCCACCACAATGTCTGCATCGCCCAGCAAAATACTCTGCGCTGCCTGTGCAATGGCTTTCATACCGCTGGCACACACTTTATTTACGGTGGTACAATTCACTTCGTTGGGTAAGCCTGCAAATTTTGCCGCTTGTCGTGCAGGCGCCTGTCCCAGATTGGCCTGAATCACACAGCCCATCAATACATCCTGAACCTGCGCCGGCTGCACACCCGCTTTTTGCAGAGCGCCTTTAATAGCAACGGCGCCGAGTTGTGTAGCACTCAAACTTTTTAAACTGCCGCCGAAACTGCCCATGGGCGTACGCACGGCGGAGATAATATAAACTTCATTCATATAGCTTCAATCGTTTTAATTTGATGATGCAAAGGTAAGAGAGTTGGGGCTGTCGGCAGTAGTACAATTATCAACTTCTGTTTGGGCTGTTTCGGGCTACGCTTCGCTTCGGTATTTCGCTTCGCTTCATACTTCCCCTGCACATCCCGCAGCCAGTGGGCGATGGAATCTTTCTCAACAATAACTGCACAGATGTGGAATTGGTTTTATAGCCGTGAGTTGTATGCTCCAATCTGCTTCAACGTAGTTTCAATTGTTGATACAACGAACCGAAAAGTAATGAGTAACAAAAACAAACATTTTGTGGATTATTCCCCTTTGAAAAACAAAACCTCTGTTGTATTTTGCAAGTACACCAAACTAAAAGCGAAAAATGCCGCTAGCATTTACCCAACACCCAAACAGCCAAAGAACATAGTAAGAATGTATGAACTCATGAGTGGGTGAAGATGTATTTGCGAAAGTGATAAGGAAGTAAACAATAGGTATAAACAAACGAAAATGAAGCAATTGCATAAAAAAGCGAAAGTTAAGTTGAAGAGAAACTTTCGCATATTTATGAGTT
>CAYPBV010000042.1:0-24346 GCA_964409025.1 uncultured Chitinophagaceae bacterium
GAACATCCATTGCAGATACAGTAAAAAAAGAAATAGAGTTACGATTAACAGTGAATCATGATAGGCCCAAAAGTTCACACACGCAATGCCTCATTACCATTCCTGTTTGCTATGATGAATCATTTGGAATTGATTTAATTACACTTTCAGAAAAATTACAATTGAGCACAGAAGAATTAATTCAACTGCATTGCAGTAAAACCTATAAAGTTTACATGACTGGTTTTACACCCGGCTTTCCGTATATGGGTACTTTGGATGAGCGATTATTTACCAATCGCAAAACATCACCAAGGACAAAAGTAGAAAAAGGTGCAGTAGCCATTGCAGGTAATCAAACCGGAATTTATCCTTTAAACTCACCCGGTGGCTGGAATATTATCGGAAGAACACCAATGCAATTATTTGATGTATCAAAAAAAAATCCATTTCTTTTAAAGGCAGGCGATGAGGTAAAGTTTAAAGCAATAACGAAAGATGAGTTTTATGAAACCCCGTCAGCGGTTGCAAACCCTCACGGCGTTTTGGAGAAATAAGTATTACTCTACCGCCGACGGGGCCAAAGCCGCCGTCGGGGTTTTATGAACCATGAGCAATCAAATCATCCATATTGAACAATGCGGTTTCTTAACAACCATCCAGGATGCCGGAAGAACAAACTACTTACAATATGGCATGAGTAAAGGTGGAGCGATGGATACCTATTCCATGCACTTAGCAAATCTGCTCGTTGGAAATAATTTATCAGCACCGGTACTTGAACTAACACAATCACCGCATCGGTTTAAATTTTTGAAAGACACACTGGTTGCTTTTGCAGGAGGCGGTTTACAACCTCAAATCAAGGGTATAGAACTTTCACCTTTACAAACACATTTCATAAAAGCAGAAACTGTTCTCGAACTCAAACAACAAATTCCCGGCTTTCGCCTTTACATGGCTGTGGCAGGTGGTTTTGCAGCCAATGCTTTTTTAAATAGCTATTCTACTGATATACTGGTGCAGGCCGGTGGTTTTGAAGGAAGGGCTTTAAGAAAAGATGATACACTTTCTTTTCAAAAGAACTTAACAGAATTTCAAAACAGTTTATACAATGTATTACAAAACGGTGCAGACATCAAATTCAATTTTGATGAAACCTATGTTGAAAAAAAAAGCATCCGTGCAATAAAAGGAGTTGAATGGGATTATTTAACAGAAGAAACAAAAGAAAAAATTGGCAATACATCATTCAGCATCTCTTCAAAAAGCAGTCGTATGGGCTATCGTTTAACCGGTGCAGCTATTACTGCAAACAGACCCTGTGATATTATTTCATCCCCGGTAACACAGGGAACAGTACAACTTACTTCATCAGGCGAGTTGATTGTATTAATGGCTGATGCACAAACGGTGGGCGGTTATCCAAGAGTACTGCAGGTAATTGCAGCAGACCTGCCAATTCTTGCACAAAAAAAACCGGGCGAGCTTATTCAATTGGAAATGGTAAGTTTACACGAAGCAGAAGCTGCATTACTGCAACAGCAAATAAGCATTTCGAATTACCAAAGGATGATAAATAATATGAACAGCAAATGAAAACCATTGACCTCAATTGTGATGTGGGCGAAGGCATGAGCACAGATGCACAAATCATTCCGCTCATCAGCAGTGCCAATATTGCCTGTGGCTTTCATGCAGGTGATGAAAGCACCATAAAGAAAACGATTGAATATTGCATTCGCTATAATGTGGCTATTGGCGCCCATCCTTCCTGGCCTGATAAAGAACATTTTGGAAGAACTGAAATGCAATCCTCACCCGCTGAACTCTATGATTGTGTTACGGAACAACTCAATACCATTCAAAATATTGCAACTACGCTAGGTGCAAAACTGTATCATGTAAAACCGCATGGCGCTTTGTACAATCAATCAGCAAAGGATAAAACAGTTGCTGCCACTATTGCCAAAGCTGTAAAAGAGTTTGATGATTCATTGGTGTTATTTGGTTTAAGCGGAAGTGTTTCCATTGCTGAGGCAGAACAACTTCAACTGAAAACAGCCCATGAAGTATTTGCTGACAGAACGTATCAGGATGATGGCAGCCTTACGCCCCGCTCTCTGTTCAATGCATTGATTGAAGATAAAAATATTGCATTACACCAGGTATTGCAAATGGTAAATCAGGGCGTTGTAACTACCACTACAGGTAAACGCATTCAAATAAAAGCAGATACGATATGTTTGCATGGTGATGGAAAACATGCGTTTCAATTTTGCAAACTAATTCATCAAACGCTAAAGGAAAACCGTATTGAAATTAAAACCCTTTCATAAGATTGGAAGTATTGGTGCAGGTGCAGCTTTCCTTATGGCCACTTCTGCCATTGGCCCCGGTTTTCTTACACAAACAACTGTATTTACACAACAATTGATGGCTAGTATGGGGTTTGTGATTTTAATTTCAGTCATTATTGATATTGTTGCTCAACTCAATATCTGGCAAATACTCACAGCTAATAATAAAAAAGGTTCAGCGCTGGCTAATGAAGTATTGCCGGGCAGCGGTCATGTGCTCACCATTTTAATTTGTACAGGCGGATTGGCCTTTAACATTGGTAATATTTCCGGTTGTGGTTTGGGTTTGAATATTTTATTTCCTGTAAGTGTAGAAACCGGAAGCATCATCAGTGCAATCATTGCTGTGATTTTATTTATTGTGAAAGATGCAGCCAAAGCCATAGATTGGTTTGTAAAAGTTTTGGGTGTTGTAATGCTGTTGCTGATGTTGTATGTAGCCTTTACCACTCAGCCACCATTAGGCGAGGTGGTGAAAAGAACTTTGATTCCTTCAACAGTTAATCTTACTTCAATTGTTACATTGGTGGGTGGAACGGTAGGCGGTTATATTACGTTTGCAGGAGCACATCGTTTACTGGAATCAAAGAAATCATTACAAATGCACCAGGTAAAGCAGAGCGCCGTTAGCGGTATCATCATAACTGCTTGTATGCGGGTGCTGTTATTTGTTGCTGTGCTGGGTGTTTTAAGTAAAGGCTTTTCATTGGAGGCTTCCAATCCTGCAGCTTCAGTTTTTAAAGCTGCACTGGGAATAACGGGTTATAAAATTTTTGGAATTGTGTTGTGGAGTGCGGCTATTACATCTGTTGTAGGTTCTGCGTTTACAAGTGTGAGTTTTTTAAAAACATTGCATCCCGTTTTTGAATACAATGCCCGTATCACAACAATCATTTTTATTATTCTTTCCACGTTTATTTTTGTATTGATTGGCAAACCTGTTACCATTCTGGTAGTTGTGGGCGCACTCAATGGATTTATTCTTCCATTCTCTTTGGGGCTCATGTTATGGGTGATGATGAAACGAAAGTTGCCACATTATCAACACCCGCAATTGTTATTATGGAGCGGATGGCTGGTGGTAGCCGTGATGTTGTGGATGAGCATTGTAACGTTTGCAAATGAAATTCCGAAACTCTTTTAAGTGTCAGGCCACTCCAAGTTGCCAGACACTTAGAGAATTATTTCTTTTTTAACGCCATCCAGGTCCAACCTGCACCCAATAAATCTACTGCTGCAAAAACAAGAAGCATGGGCGAAACAAATTTCAATAACACAAATACTGCAAAAGAAAGAAACACAAATACTCTTGCAGCAACAGTTAATGGCATCATTGCCTCAATATTCTTACTGCCTATTTGATGATAGTAAAACGCAATAGCAGTAACAAGTACGCCAACCACCCTTATCCAAACTTCATCTGTAGTGGGTATTTGAAAAGTGGATAATAAAAAGTTGGGAGCAACAAGCAGCGTAAGTCCTGTTATATACAAATAGAAACCAAAATACAAAACGGTTTTTGCGGCTGTCATGATGGCTGATTTTTGGGTAAAAGAATGAGATTAAGGTAGTAACTTCATCAAGTAAAAGCAAATAAAATACTTTAAAGATATGTACAGCACACGCCCTGAAACCCATCGAATGTATTATGTGGCCATTGTATGCCCGAAAGAGATTGATGAAAAGGTAGTTCAATTTAAAGAGTGGATGCGCAGGCAGTATGGCTGCATGGTGGCATTAAAATCTCCCGGACATATTACATTGATTCCTCCTTTTTGGATGGATGAAGCAAGAGAAATAGAATTGATTCAAACACTTCAGCAATTCAACAGCGATGATAAAACGGAGATTCAGTTAAAAAATTTCTCACATTTCGGCGACAGGGTTTTGTTTATTCATGTAAATGAAAACAAACAACTCACACAACTGAAAGAAGAAACAGAAACACATTTTCTGCAAAACTTTCATGGTGTTATTAAAAAAGATGACCGGCCTTTTAACCCGCATGTAACTATTGCCAACAGAGATGTATCGCCCGGTACATTTGAAAAAGCATGGGCACATTTTTCAAAAGAAAAATTTGAAAGCAGTTTTGTGACAGATGCTATTTCTTTATTAAAACTTACTACAGGGAAATGGGATGTAATTGCGGAAACGAAGTTTTAATTATTTACACTCTTAAGTTCAGGTAACTGACGATTGCAGCATCCTTACAACACACTCTTACTTTCAAACTTTCACCCGTGTCGGAATTTCGCAGAAGTTAGACGTAGTATGTTCAACAATGAACTGAAAGTACAAGTGTTACGCTAAAGACGTAATGTACCATACGACGCAACAAAAGCCCTATTGCAGTACCTCAGCCCGTAACAAACAAATTTGATAAATGGCTTGAGCCATTGTTTTTAATTCAATACCTTTCAAACTTAAACCAACAATCATGAGAAAGTTTGTATTCACTCTATTCCTCTTTTTACTTTTTCAATCACTTAGCGCTCAAACAGCCAACCCGCTGGACTCTGCGTGGATTCTTGACAACTATACAAAAAAAGAAATCATGATTCCGATGCGTGATGGAATAAAACTGTTTACATCAGTTTACATTCCGAAAGATAACAGTGAACCGCATCCCATTTTAATGAATCGCACACCTTATAGTTGTGCTCCATATGGCGAAAAAAATTACCGTGCGTTTTGGGATAGCCATTGGCGCTATTACATGCGACGCAATTATATTATTGTAATTCAGGATGTACGTGGACGCTGGATGAGTGAAGGTGAGTTTGAAGATGTGCGTCCGTTTAATACTGCCAAAAAAGATAAAGAATTTGATGAGGCCAGTGATACCTATGATGCCATTGACTGGTTAACCAAAAATATTCCCAACAATAATAAAAAAGTGGGCATCTTCGGAATTTCTTATCCGGGATTTTATTCCACGATTGCAGCATTGAGCAATCATCCTTCATTGGTGGCCGTTAGTCCGCAGGCGCCTGTTACAGATTGGTTTATGGGTGATGATTTTCATCATAACGGAGCATTCTTTCAAATGGATGGATTTAGTTTTTATTCTTCATTTGGAAAACCCAGACCCAAACCAACTTCAGTTGGTTCACCCGGTTTTCAATTCCCTACAAGAGATGCCTATAAATTTTATCTGGAAGCAGGTAGCACTAAAGAACTGGCCCGCTTAATTGGCGACAGCATTAAGTTCTGGCATGAAATGTACAAGCATCCCAATTATGATGATTGGTGGAAGGCACGCAACATCCGCAACTTTGTAAACAATATTCCCAGTCACACTGCTACTTTGGTTGTGGGTGGTTTGTTTGATGCCGAGGATTGCTATGGTGCATGGCGTACGTATGAAGCCATTGAAAAGAAAGCAAAGAACAACAATCGCATTGTGATGGGGCCCTGGTATCATGGTCAATGGAGCAGAGGCGATGGAAGCAGCATGGGTAATGTGAAATTTGGCAGCAATACATCTGCTTACTATCAAAATGAAATTGAGATACCTTTCTTTATGCATCACCTGGAAGGGAAAGCAAACATTGATGATTTAGCTGAAGCTACCATTTTCTTTACCGGTGAAAACAAATGGCGCAATTTTAATCAATGGCCTGCTGCCAATGTGCAAATGACGCCCATGTATTTACAGAACAACGGAAAGCTGAGTTGGAGTAAACCTGCTGAAACAAAAAGTTTTTCTGAATATGTGAGCGACCCGATGAAACCTGTTCCATATACGGAAGATGTACATTTCAATCGCACCATTGCTTATATGACCGATGATCAACGTTTTGCCAACCGCAGAACAGATGTGCTGAGTTTTCAAACAGATGTATTAACAGAAGATGTGACATTGGCCGGAACGGTGATTGCAGATTTGCTCACCAGCATTTCAACTACCGATGCTGATTTTGTGGTAAAGGTGATTGATGTATTTCCAAGTGATTTTGCTTATCCCGGCGACCGTGCGGGCATGGGACGTCAAGGTGGCGGCTCCTACCCCATGGGTGATTATCAAATGCTGGTGCGTGGTGAAGTGATGCGTGGACGTTTTCGTAACAGTTTTGAAACGCCAAGTGCATTTAAACCTAATGCAGTGGAGCGTGTGAAATTTGAACTGCCGGATGTGGCACATACATTCAAGAAAGGTCACCGCATTATGATTCAGATACAGAGCAGCTGGTTTCCGTTGGTTGACAGAAACCCGCAACAGTTCGTAAATATTTATGAAGCAGATGCAAAAGATTATATCAAGAGTAAAATTCAGGTTTGGCATGATGGAAAGAATGCATCAAATATTGTACTGCCGGTGTTGAAAACCCCCTAAATCCCCCTGAAGGGGGACTTGCCAAACACAGCCCTTACTTTTTTATGTTTTTTGATTAAACGCAGAGAGTTTTCTCTGCGTTTTTCTTTGCGTTCTTCTTTCTCTGCACTTAGAAAAAATACAAGTTGTACATTTAGACATCTAAAGAATACATCATGAGATTGCTTTTATTGCTTACATTTTTTTGGAGTTTTGTGTTTGTAAATGCGCAGGAAATAAATATTATTCCCAAACCCCAACAATTTGAATTAAAAAAAGGCAGTTTCATTTTTGATTCAAAAATTGATATTGTTTATAATGATGCAGGTTCTGCAAGAGTTAGCAAATATTTGTCGAATCAAATAAAAACTCTTTATGGGTTTAGTCTCAAAATTTGCGACTCACATGCTTATTCAAATGAAAAAACGATTGTGCTTGACGAAGAAGCAGTTGCAAATAAGGAAGCATACGAATTAATTATTGAGCCAAAAACTATTATCATTAGAGGTTCCGAAAACGGTTTGTTTCTTGGGGTTCAAACTTTGTTACAACTTTTACCAAATGAGAAATTAAAAACCACCTGGAAAATTAATTGTTTATCGATTAAGGATGAACCCCGTTTCCAATACCGTGGCATGCATTTGGATATCGGCCGTCACTTTCAATCCGTTGCCTTCATCAAACGGTTTATTGATTTCCTCTCCTATCACAAACTCAACAAATTTCATTGGCATTTAACAGAAGACCAGGGCTGGCGGATTGAAATAAAGAGATATCCTGAACTCACCACTATCGGCAGCAAACGTAATGGAACGATCATTGGTCGGTACCCCGGCAAAGGAAATGACAACAAACCGCATGAAGGTTTTTATACACAGGCACAAATCAAAGAAGTAGTGCAGTATGCCAAAGAACGTTTTATTGAAGTAATTCCTGAAATTGAAATGCCTGGTCACAGCAGTGCAGCGATTGCGGCATATCCCTGGCTGAGTTGTTTTCCGGAGAAGCCTACAGCCGTTCCTGCGAATATGATTTCACAAAAGAGCATAGAAGAACAAAAGAACGGCCGCATCAAATTAGTGCAGGAAACATGGGGCGTGTTTGATGATGTGTTTTGTGCAGGCAATGATTCTGTATTTACTTTTTTGCAAAATGTAATTGATGAAGTGATAACACTCTTCCCTTCGAACTACTTTCATATTGGCGGTGATGAATGTCCTAAAACACATTGGAAGATTTGCAGCAGATGTCAGCAACGGATGAAAGAGCTGGGCCTGAAAGATGAGCATGAATTACAAAGCTGGTTTGTGCAGCGCATTGAAAAATATTTAAACAGCAAGGGCAAAACGCTTATTGGCTGGGATGAAATACTGGAAGGAGGTTTAGCGCCCAACGCCATTGTGATGAGCTGGCGTGGTGAAGCCGGCGGTATTGAAGCAGCCAAACAAAAACACCAGGTGATCATGACACCGGGCAAACCTGTGTATTTTGATCATACACAAAGCAAGAATGAAGATTCTGTTACCATTGGTGGTTACAATCCTATTGAAGCCGTGTATGCGTATGATCCTGTTCCAAAAGAATTAGATGCAGAACAAGCAAAGTATGTATTAGGTGCACAAGCCAATGTGTGGACGGAATACATGAGCAACACCAAAAAAATTGAGTACATGATTTTTCCACGTATGGCGGCGTTGAGTGAAGTGTTGTGGAGTAAAAAAGAAAATAAAAGTTGGGATGATTTTGAAAAAAGATTACCAGTACAGATGAAACGATATGAAGTTATGGGGTGGAATTATAGTAAGGCGTATTGGGATATAACTGAACAAATAAAACCAAATGAAAATAATGAAGGGCTTTCATGGGTTTTATCACCGAAAGTGAATTCACAAATAATTCATATTGGAAATGAACCGGGCCATCACAGCGGTTTTACTTATACAGAACCAATTAAGATTTCAACATCATCAACTTACAGAGTATCTTGGAGAGATACTATTAGTAATATTTCAAAATTTGCCTTTTATAAACAATTCACTTTCTCCAAATCCACTGGCAAAAAAATCACCCTCACCAACCCACCTTCCAACTCTTACCCCGGCGATGGTGCATTTACCTTAGTGAATGGAATCATCAATGAAAAAGGATTGGCACGTTCGCATGAGTTTGTCGGTTTTTTGGGAACAGATTGTGAAGCAGTCATTGATTTGGGTAAACTCGATACCATCAGCAATGTAACAGCTCATACTTTTATACAAACCAGCAGCTGGATATGGCCGCCTTCTTCTTTTACCGTACAAACAAGTTTGGATGGCATCAACTTCACTCCCATTGCAGATGCAGGCTTACCTGTAATGAATGAAAATAAAGTACAACTCAACTTTGGTGCAACTGTTTGTCGCTACGTAAAAGTGTTTATCAAAAACAAAGGCATCATTCCGGAAGGCACTCCTGGTGCGGGGAATAATGCATGGTTGTTTGTGAGTGAGATCATGGTGAACTAACAAGTGATTTCTTTTTAAATTTTTTTAAAAACTAATAACGACTATCTTTGTCACTCAACTTTTTTTTATGCCTTCAACCAAATCCCACGACCTGCTCGATTCTTTTGAAAAAATCCCCACCAAAATTTTCCCTTCTGCCATGGATGGATCAAAGTTCGTTGCCGGGCAAATAGCACAGCTCATTCGTGAAAAACAAGCAACAAATGAAAAATGTGTGTTGGGTCTGGCCACCGGTTCAACCCCAAAAAGTCTGTATGCAGAACTGGTGCGGCTGCACAAAGAGGAAGGTTTGAGTTTTAAAAATGTAACCACCTTTAATCTGGATGAATACTATCCTATTTCCAAAGAAGCCATCCAGAGTTATCATCGCTTTATGAGAACGCAGTTGTTTGATCATGTGGATATTGATCAATCCCGTTGTCATATTCCTGATGGTACGGTAACTAAAGAAAAAATGAAGGAGCATTGTGCGGCTTATGAACAAAAGATTAAAGATGAAGGCGGTATTGATCTGCAAATACTGGGTATTGGCATCAACGGTCATATTGGCTTTAATGAACCCGGTTCCAGCATCTACACCAAAACACGTTTAACAACACTTACCAATACAACACGCTTAGCCAATGCGTATGAATTTGCCAACATCAGCCAGGTGCCACGTTTGGCTGTAACCATGGGTATCAGCACTATCTTAAAAGCCAAGAGAATCATTCTTATGGCATGGGGCCCCAGCAAAGCTCCCGTGATACAGCAATCAGTAGAAGGAGATGATACAGAACATGTACCCGCTTCTGTACTGCAGAATCATGATGATGTAACGTTTGTGGTGGATGAAATGGCAGCGGCTGAGCTTACCCGTTATAAAAGCCCATGGCTTACCGGAGAATGTGAGTGGACACCCAAGATGATTAAGAAAGCAGTAGTGGGTATGGCATTGAAATTGAACAAACCTGTATTGAGCTTAACCAACAATGATTACAACGAATATGGCTTGAGTGATTTACTGGTTGATAAAGGAGAAGCATACGAAATTAATTTACAGGTTTATTATATGTTGCGTGACAGCATTACCGGCTGGCCCGGTGGCAAACCCAATGCTGTGATTCCCGCACACCCTGAACGCAGTACGCCTTATCCTAAAAAAGTCATACTCTTTTCGCCGCATCCGGATGATGATATTATTTCTATGGGCGGCACCTTTCAACGCCTGCATGATCAGGGGCATGAAGTGCATGTGGCTTATCAAACCAGCGGCAACATTGCTGTAACAGATGAATTTGTAACACGCTTTATGGATTTTGCAGTGGGCTTTGAAGAAATGTTTGGGATGGATGCTACCAAGACAAAAGAAATTTTACAACAGGCAAGAGGTTATCTGCAACATAAAAAATCAGATGAAGTAGATACCCCTGAAATCCGTGCTGTAAAAGGATTAATCCGCCGTTGCGAAGCAGCAGCTACCTGCCGTTATGTTGGATTGAAAGAAGGTCAATGGCATTTTCAAAATCTTCCTTTCTATGAAACAGGAACGATTGAGAAAAAACCCATGGGTGAAGAGGATGTAAAAATCACTATGGAATTGCTCAGAAACATTCAACCGCAGCAGGTGTACTGTGCCGGCGATTTTGCTGATCCCCACGGTACACATATTGTTTGTTTCAATGTAGTATTGGAATCACTCAAACGGATTAAGGCCGCCGGTGATACATGGATCAATGATTGCTGGTTGTGGTTGTACAAAGGTGCATGGCAGGAATGGGCTATGGAAGAAATTGAAATGGCTATACCCATGAGTCCGGAACAGGTGATGAAAAAACGTTTTGGCATTTTCATCCATCAGTCACAAAAAGACATGGTACCGTTCCAGGGTAGTGATAGCCGTGAGTTCTGGCAACGTGCCGAAGAACGCAATGCACAAACAGCCAACTTGTATGGTAAGCTGGGTTTAACGCAGTATGCGGCCATGGAAACGTTTGTGCGGTGGCATTATTAAGTTTGGTATACTCAACCAAGTATTTCCAAACTCTTTTGTATAATGCTCACACTCTCATGAATTTGTTCTTCTGTAATTACCAGTGGCGGTGCAAAACGAATCTTATCACCATGGGTAGGCTTGGCCAGCAGTCCATTTTCTTTCATCTCCATACACAAGTCCCAGGCAGCTTCTTTATTTGGATGATGAATAACGATTGCATTCAACAATCCTTTACCACGTACACTGCTGATGTAAGGTGATTGCAAAGCTGTTAATTCATCTCTTAATAACTGCCCCATCTTTTCTGCACGCTCAGCCAGTTTTTCATCTTTCAATACCTGTAATGAAGCCATAGCCACGGCACAGGCCAATGGATTGCCGCCATAGGTACTTCCATGTTCACCGGGTTTTATCGTCATCATAATTTCGTCATCGGCCAGCACAGCACTTACAGGAATAGTACCACCACTCAATGCTTTACCGAGGATCAAAATATCAGGACGAACATCTTCATGATCGCAGGCCAGCATTTTACCGGTGCGGCAAAGTCCCGTTTGTATTTCATCACCAATAAACAACACGTTTGCTGCTTCACAATAGTGTTTGGCAGTTGACAAATAACCATTATGCGGCACCACAACTCCTGCTTCACCTTGTATCGGTTCTACTAAAAAGCCACATACATGCTCATCGTCCAAAGCTTCTTTGAGCGCTTCCAAATCATTGTAAGGAATTACTTTAAAGCCCGGCATGTAAGGACCAAATTTTGTATAAGAACTTGGGTCGGTGCTGAATGAAATGACAGAGCTGGTGCGTCCATGAAAGTTTTGAGCACACACAACAATTTTTGCTTTGTTGTCTTCAATGCCTTTTACAACATAACCCCAGCGACGTGCCAATTTGATAGCTGTTTCCACTGCTTCCACACCTGTGTTCATGGGCAACACTTTATCATAACCAAAATAGCGGGTGATGTATTCTTCATACTCGCCCAGTAAGTTATTATGAAAGGCTCTTGATGTGAGTGTGAGTTGCTGTGCCTGCTGCACTAATGCTTCTATAATTTTGGGATGACAGTGGCCCTGATTAACCGCAGAATAACCGCTCAGAAAATCATAATAGCATTTATCATCTACATCCCACATAAAAACGCCTTCGCCTTTTTTAAGCACTACCGGCAAAGGATGATAATTATGAGCGCCAAACTGTTCTTCACGCTCAATATAAGTTAATGTATTGGCAGATACTGCAATAATTGAATGCATGGAAAATAATTGATAATGATATAATTGAAAATGGATAGTGGTAGAAAACAGTGAAACTGTATCAAAATCCCCCTTTAGGGGACAGGGGTGTGGCTCTATCCTCGATGATTGAGGAAATCTAAATTAAAGTGGAGAAAGTGCATTCTGATTTTCATCAGGACAAAAATAGTTGCTTAAATTGAAATCGCAAAATAACCCCGACAGCGGTTTTCAACCCTGTCGGCGGTTGATAATAAACCAGCTTTTAATATATGAGTTATACTATTCCACCTCAAACACGCATCGGTCATGTACATTTAAAAGTAAGTGACCTGGAACGTTCGCTTCAATTTTACCGTGATCTGTTGGGCTTTGAAGTGATGCAATACTATGGAGATAGTGCCGTATTTATTTCTGCAGGAGGCTATCATCATCATATAGGTTTAAATACATGGCACAGCAAAGGTGCCGGACCAGCGCCTGCAAATAGTGCGGGCCTGTATCACACAGCTATTTTATATCCAACCAGAAAAGATTTAGCTGTAATCTTAAAACGCTTGCTTGATGCCAACTATCCATTAACAGGCGCCAGTGATCACGGTGTGAGCGAGGCGATCTATTTAAATGACCCGGATCGTAATGGTGTGGAATTGTATTGGGACAAACCCAAAGAACAATGGCCTTTGGATGAAAACGGCAACTTGATAATGGTAACGGAGCGATTGGATGTGGAAGGGTTGTTGAGGGAGGTGCAATAATAAAAAATTTATTTATGAAATAATGTAATATGATAAATTCAAAGAATGATATTAAATCAGGGGATAAATTTAATTCAATTAAAATTGAAGAAATAGACTGTTGGGTAAAGACTGAGTTTGAAGGTTGTTATAAGAAATTCAAGCGAAATGAATTTTCTTGGAGTCAAATTCAAGCGTACAAAGGGGAAGTATTGAATGGGGTTTATATTTTTCATATACCTGATGTGATTTGGAAAATCGGGAAACACCAGGTAGATGCTGTTGTTAGAGCTAAACAACATGTGATTGATAATACCGGAACAAAACAGCACTCAGATTTTAGTATGGGATTAGTTCCAAATTATAAGGATGAATGTAAATTAATAATTTATTCGCCTGAAAAAAGAGACGATATTCATTGGATTCTTGCTTTAGAGGCATTCTTAGAACTTAAAGCAAGAAAAGAAAAATGTTTAATAATAAGATCTGCAAGAATAGGATAGTTATCATGCTTGTAACTTTTTCAATTTATGGAGAGGGTTTTGATGCTTATCAATTTCTCTTAGAAGCCAAAGAACTTCCTTTTGATGTAAAACTTTGGGATGAAACTACTTTTGATGAGGAACTTGGAAAAGAAGGCGGGTTTACACTTGATTTTAAAAAATCACAGAATTTAATCTCAATCCCATTTTCTTTTGGACGATTTTTAATTGCCAATAGAGAATTACTCATGTCAGAAAAGTTCTTTTCAAAAGAGACTCATAAAGATTTATCCATAATTATTGAGCATACTGACGTAAAAAGATTTGCGGAACATCCGGGCATTGTCGCTTATATTTTTACTCCTGAGGTTATGAATCTTTTAGCCGAATTGAATATTTCTTTCTATGTTACAAAACTTATGAAAGAAAATTTTTGATGCTATATTTTTTGAATAATACAAGTATTTCCAAATTGCAAATTAACATCCGTCCTTTTTTCAAACACCCCAAACACTGTACTCCCACTCCCCGTCATACTTGCATACAATGCACCGGCTTTATACAACTCTTCTTTAATTTCAGCAATTTCAGGATGCGCTTTGCACACAGGTGCTTCAAAATCATTGGTGAGTTGGTCTTTCCAGGTGTGGATGGGTTGTTGAATAATTGTTCTTAAATCAACGTAGGTGTCAGGCCGCTCTAAGCGGCCAGACACCTGTGCAAAAGCCCAACTTGTTTTTACATGTATGCCCGGATTGACAATTACAAATTGATACCTGCTCAAATCCAGTTCAACTGGCTCCATCACTTCTCCCCTGCCTGTGGCATAACAGGGTTTGTTTACAATAAAGAACGGACAATCGCTACCCAACTGCAATGCATATGCCATCAACTGCTCCTGCATTAAACCGAGCTGAAATTTTTCATTGAGCAACTTTAATGTAAACGCACCATCGGCACTGCCGCCACCAAGTCCTGCACCCATAGGAATAGTTTTATGCAAATGCATTTGAACGGCGGGAAGTGTGGGAAAATCAATTTTTAATAAGTTGTAAGCTTTGATGCAGAGATTATTGGCGGGGTTGCCCGTTACATATAAACCCGAGCTTGTGTACGTTACGGGTGAGTCGTGAGTAGAGAGTGGTGAGCGGGTGGCTTTCCTGTTATCTGTCATCTGCCCACCTTCATCTCTCCGCACCACTTCCACTACATCCTTCCACCCCAAGGGATAAAAAATAGTTGCCAGGTTATGATAACCGTCTTCCCGTTTGTTGAGAATTTGTAAACCGAGATTGATTTTGCAATTGGGGAAAGCAAGCATGTGAATGGATAATTGTAGAATTGATAGTGGATAATTTCAGTAAAAGCTGGTTACAGTAAATAAATTATCAATTATTCATTAACCAATTATCCATTATTTCTTTCTGTGGCTTATTTCATCTCTGATAGCGATAGCACGGATATAATCTTCCTGTTCCAGCACTTCATTGAGCAGACTTTGCAGTTCTTCAATGCTCATGTTTTTCAAATCGCCTTTGGCATCAGTACCACTGCTCACTGTTACCTCTTCTTTCTTTTTCTTCTCGTCGTCTTCTTCCATCATGATGCCGGCACTTTCCAGAATATGTTCATAGGTGTAAATAGGGCAGCCAAAACGTACCGCCAGTGCCAATGCATCGCTGGTACGGCTGTCAATCTCTACTGTATCATTATCTGTTGAGCAAAGAAGCTTTGAATAGAAAATACCTTCCTGTAAATCATTAATCACTATTTCGTGCAGCTCCACATTAAAGGCCAGCATAAAATTCTTCATGAGGTCATGTGTGAGCGGGCGACTGGGTTGCATACGCTCCAATGCCACGGCAATAGCCTGTGCTTCAAACCCTCCAATCACAATCGGCAGGCGACGAAGGCCATTCACTTCACCCAGCACAACGGCATAGCTGTGTGTTTGGGTAATACTGTGTGAAAGTGCAATAATTTCCAGTTCTATCTTTTTCATAACCTTCGGGCAAATTTAAGGGCTTTAAGCTGAATAAAATCACAGGCCAATAGTCTTTAGTCGGCAGATGTAAGTCAGTGCCTTGCTAAAATAAAATAGTCTTTAGCCAATTTCGTTCAAATGTATTTTTAGAACAAACTATCGACTAAAGACTATCCACTAATGACTTAGGACTATCGGCTCTCTCAAGCCACTCCCTTTAACTTCTTCACTTCAGAAATCATCTTGGGCACCACATCAAATGCATCACCTACAATACCGTAATCTGCTGCTTTGAAAAAAGGTGCTTCGGGGTCTTTATTGATAACGACGATCACTTTACTTCTGTTTACACCCGCCAGGTGTTGAATGGCTCCGCTAATGCCAACCGCTACATAAAGATTAGGAGCAATGGCACCACCAGTTTGTCCCACATGCTCATGATGCGGACGCCAATGTGCATCAGCCACGGCACGGCTGCAGGCTGTAGCAGCACCCAGTAATCCTGCCAGTTCTTCAATCATGCCCCAGTTTTCAGGACCTTTCAAACCACGACCGCCGCTTACTACTAATTCTGCTTCGCTCAAAGGCACTTGCCCAGTTACCTTATTGGTAGCCGTTACTTTTACTTTAGGTGCATCCACCGCCGGGTTAAAGGCAAGCACTTCAGCAGTTCCTTCGCCTGCAACTGTTGCAAATGAGTTGGGGCTGATAGCCAGAATTTTTACGGCCGTATTTACACTCATGTGTGCAAATGCTTTGCCGCTGAACACCCCTTTCTTTACAACAAAACCTGATGAAGTTTCGGGCAAACCCACAGCACCACTTACCAATCCTGCTTTCATTCTTGCACTCAGGCGTGGGGCAACTGCTTTGCCTGTTAAATTGTTTGACAGTACAACTACACTTGCATTGGTTGCAGCAGCAGCCTCAGCTATCGCTTTTGTATAAAGTTGTGCATCCACATGATTGAATACATCATTGGTTGCATGATGAATTTTACTTACACCATATTTACCCAATGCAGCTACATCATCATTTACAGTTCCCAGCAATACACCTTCAGCACTTGTGCCTAATTGTTTGGCCAATTGTGCTCCGTAGGTTAAGGCTTCGAACGAAGATTTTTTAACATGACCATCAGCGGAGTCTATGAAAATTAATACGCTCATTTGAAATTTTAGATTTAAGATTTACGATTTTAGATTTTTTGTAGTGCGAAAATCTGCAATCTGCATTCGCACATCTGCAATCAGAACACTTTCGCTTCTTCATGCAGCAAACGTACCAGCTCGCCCACATTCTCAGCATCCACCAACTTCACACCAGCTTTGGCCGGAGGTAATTCAAATGATGCAACAGATGTTAAGGCATCAACTGCTGTTGGCTCCACCACTTTCAATGGTTTGGTGCGTGCACCCATAATGCCTTTCATATTGGGGATGCGCTGCTCAGCCATTCCTTTCTGGCAACTCACCACTACGGGCAAACCCACTTCACAAGTTTCCTCACCACCTTCAATTTCCCGATTGATGGTGGCTGCGGTTCCGTTTAATTCAAACTTTGTTGCAAGTGAAACGTATGGCATATCCAGCAACTCTGCTACCATACCACCAATGGATGAACCGTTATAATCAATGGTTTCTTTACCGGTGAAAATGAGGTCATAACCACCGCTCTTTGCCACTTCTGCAATTTGTGAAGCGATGGTAAAACTATCTGCACTATCAAGATTTACACGAATGGCTTCATCACCACCCAGCGCCAGTGCTTTGCGGATGATGGGCTCGGCATCAGCTCCGCCAACTGTGATTAAATGAATAACTGTGGAAGCATCTTTTTCCTTGAGTTCAATGGCACGCACCAGTGCGTACCACTCATCATACGGGTTAATGATCCATTGCACACCATCCTGTGCAAACTTTGTGTTGTTATCAGTGAAGGCTATTTTTGCCGTTGTATCCGGCGTTTTACTGATGCAAACAAGAATCTTCATGCAAGCGAAGTTTATAGATGTGAAAAAATTAGTTGTTTATGCAACTATACAAAGATAAAGGCAAAACCCGTTACACTAACAAAAGTTTGCAAAGAAAATATTTTGAATGATGGACAGAGTTGAACGAATTAAGGAAATGCTAACAACCAACCCGCACGACAGCTTTTTAAATCATGCGCTGGCATTGGAATATATTAAAGCGGGCGATGATGCGGCTGCACAGGGTTTGTTTGAGCAATTGCTGGAGCGGGAGCCGGGCTATGTGGGCAGTTATTATCACCTGGCCAAGTTACTGGAGCGAAACGGCAAAGAGCAGGAAGCCATCACTGTTTACGAAAAAGGCATGCACATAGCAAAAGAAAAAGATGACCGTCATGCATTTAATGAGTTAAGAAGTGCGTGGGAAGAGTTGACGTTTTAGAAACAGTTTGTGGTTTGAAGTTTTTTGTTTTTGGTTATGAGGTGAAATGCTACTATTAAGCTGCAGTTGCGTCGCATTAAAAATCCCGTATTTAGCGTGTCTCTTGTAACTCATGAATTCTATTCCGCAATGTGTTTCGGTTACACAAATAAAAATCAATCAGAATCTTAAGCATAGGATGGTGAATAAAGTTAGATTGTAATTCACCACAGTAGCACGTAGTTAAATCAGGGAACCTTCCGATTTCGGGCCGGCATTCGAAATCGGGCTCCTTTTTGTTTCTTTTTGGAGAAGCAAAAAGAAAGGAAGAAACAGAAAGAGCTTAAAGATTTGAGAGTCTTATTCTTATTTTTGAAAAATCAATGAACGTATTACATTCCTTTCAAAAATTCATCTCCTACCATCATCTTTTCACCAAAGACTATCAACTCCTTCTTGCCGTAAGCGGCGGAGTAGATAGTGTGGTGCTTGTGGATTTATGTGCCAAAGCAGGTTACACTTTTTCCATTGCCCATTGCAACTTTCAACTGAGAGGTGCAGAGAGTGATGCAGATGAAGCATTGGTGCAAAAATTGGGCAAAACCTATAACGTAACCGTTTACACAAAACGATTCCACACAGCAGCTTTTGCATTGGAACAAAAGATTTCGATTCAGGAAGCAGCCCGTGTATTGAGGTATGAGTGGTTTGATGAATTACTATCTGCTAACTACTATCGGCTATTGGCTGTTTTAACCGCCCACCATGCAGATGACAACAACGAAACCCTGCTCATGAATTTCTTTCGTGGTACGGGTCTGCACGGATTAACAGGCATCCCGGTTAGTTACGGCCACATCAAAAGACCCTTGCTGAGTTTTACAAAAGATGAATTGGTTGCGTACGCTAAAGAAAACAACCTGCAATGGCGGGAAGATGCTTCCAATCAATCATCCAGATACACGAGGAATTTTTTCAGAAATGAAATCATTCCGCAAATAGAATACGTATATCCGCAGGTAAAAGAAAATCTGCAGGATAATATTCAGCGGTTTAAAGAAATAGAGCAGTTGTATCAGCTCTCAACACAACTTATCATTAAAAAACTCTGCAAACAAAAAGGTGCAGAACTGCATATTCCTGTAAAACAGTTATTGCAGTACAATAACCGGGCATTGATATATGAAATCATCAAGCCCTATGGCTTTACAGAAAAGCAAATTGATGAGGTGCAAAAACTATGTGAAGCCGGTTCAGGAAAGTATGTAGAAAGTCCGGCATTGAATTTTCGGATTATCAAACACAGGCATTGGCTCATCATAGCACCGGTAAAAGAACACGATGCCGTTCATTATGTGTTAGATGGTCCGGGTCGTTATGATTTTGGCAGCGGTATGCTGGAAGTAAAATTGCAGAGTAAAATAACTGATGCTGTTCCTGCAGCTTCACAAATTGCATTTTTAGATGCTTCTAAAGCAGAGTTCCCCTTGTTGCTTCGCAAGTGGAAGGAAGGTGATTACTTCTATCCGCTTGGCATGACTAAAAAGAAAAAGCTGGCCCGTTTTTTCATTGACCAAAAATTGTCTACACCTGAAAAGGAAAAAGTATGGGTATTAGAAAGCAATCAACGCATTGTTTGGGTGGTGGGGATGCGGATTGATGAACGAGTAAAACTAAGGCCTACCTCAACATCAGTTTTGAGAATAGCGTTAAATCCGGCTTAACAGGAATTGCTGCTAGAAAATCAATTTTAAAAAGAAGGATTCATGAGCATCTCTAAAAATCCTTTCAGCAAGTCAGGTCTTGTAACGGCAGCAAATACAAATCCATAAACACCGCCCCATAAATGTGCATTGTGAGCTACATTATCGCCTCCACGTTTATCCATATAAGTTGAATAAATAACATAAGCTAATCCAAATACCAGATTGGGCAAGCATAAAACACCAAACAGGCAAATTTCTCTTGCCCATGGATTATTTATAATTGTTACAAATAAAACTGCAGATACGGCGCCGGATGCGCCCAGTGAGCGATAGTAATAGTTGTCCTTATGCTTAAAGAAATCAAACAATGAGGAGGCTGCAAGAGCAGTAACATATAAAACAACAAACAAAACCTGCCCTAAAATATATTCTATGTAAGGTCCAAAAAAATACAGTGTGAGCATGTTAAAAATAAGATGCGTATAATCAGCATGTATTAATCCATGAGAGAAAAACCGATGAATTTCTTTGCCGTCCTTCATGCGTGCAGGAAAAAACACCATATTGTTTATCATTCGTTCATTACTGAATGCAGGAATAGAAACCAAACAGGTAAATCCGATAATTAAATACGTAATGGGTATGTTCATAAAATATATTTCTGTTTTCTATCGATTAAAATTTGAGAGTAATTCAGCTATGATGGTATTTTTCATTCCGCAAAATAGTACATGCTCTGTATACCTGCTCAGCCAAAATTAACCGCACCAGTTGATGCGGAAAAACCAGCTGTGATAAACTCCACTTAAAATCTGCACGTTTCATCACAGCTTCATCTATACCATAGGCTCCGCCAATTAAAAATACGAGGTTCTTTACACTTTCATTACTCCGCTTCATAATAAACGCTGCAAGATCTTCGCTGCTCAGTTGTTTACCACGTTCATCCAGCGCTATCAAATAATCTTCTTTCTGTAACCAATTCAATATCACCTCCCCTTCTTTCTTTTTCAAATCAACTTCACTCAGCATACCACTGTTTTTGAGAAGCGGAATAATTGTCCACTCCACCGGATAATATTTAGAGATGCGTTTGGTAAATTCTTCCACACCGGCTTTTACATAGGATTCATGATTTTTACCTACACTCCAAAAATGAATTTTCATTGCAATGATTATGAGATAAGTTGTAAATTTCGGAACAACCAACTATACATGCGTAAATTTTATTTAGCAGTTATCACACTTATTTGCATTCATGCATCTTCCCAGGTAGTTAAAGCGCCTGTTAAAAAAGAAGGCGAAGGTCCTTACACACAACTCATTCTGCGTGGTGTTATGATGATTAATGGCACGGGTGCACCACCCACCGGCCCCATGGATATTGTGGTGGAAGGTAACCGTATTGTACAAATTGCAGGTGTGGGCAGTTTTGTTCTTGTAAATGATGCACGAAGACCGAAACTTAAAGAAGGCGGAAGAGAAATAAATTTATCGGGCCACTACATTATGCCGGGTTTTATTGATATGCACGGTCATATTGGCGGTGATGGACAGGGCGTACCTGCAGAATATGTGTTTAAATTATGGATGGCACATGGTATTACGACTATACGAGAACCGGCAAGTGGTAATGGATTGGATTGGGTACTTGAAGAAAAACGATTGAGTGCTGAAAATAAAATTACTGCTCCACGCATCTTTGCATATACCGTTTTTGGTCAGGGAAGTAAGCAACCCATTGCTACACCGGAGCAAGCCATTGCATGGGTGCAACAAAATGCAAAAAATGGTGCTGATGGTATCAAGTTTTTTGGAGCTGCTCCGCAAATTATGGATGCAGCATTGAGAGAAAACAAAAGATTAGGATTAAGAAGCGCCTGCCATCATGCACAAATGGATGTAGCACGCTGGAATGTTATAAACTCGGCCCGCAGCGGATTAACAAGTATGGAGCACTGGTATGGATTGCCCGAAGCTTTGTTTACTGACCGCACCATTCAAAACTATCCACTCACCTATAATTACAGTAACGAACAACACCGTTTTGAGGAAGCAGGAAAATTATGGAAACAGGCGGCCCCTCCTTACAGCGAACATTGGAATAAAGTAATGAATGAACTTATTAGCCTTGACTTTACATTAGACCCCACTTTTAATATCTATGATGCCAACCGGGATTTAATGCGTGCCCGCCGTGCTGAGTGGCATGAAGCGTATACAATGCCAAGCCTATGGAAGTTTTATGAACCCAGCATGATTAGTCATGGCAGTTACTGGCATAGCTGGGGTACTGAGCAGGAAGTAGCGTGGAAGGAAAATTATCGTTTGTGGATGACCTTTATTAATGAATATAAAAACCGTGGTGGCAGAGTAACCGCAGGCAGTGATAATGGATTTATTTATCAAACCTATGGTTTTGGTTATATACGTGAGCTGGAGCTGTTGCGTGAAGCCGGCTTTCACCCGCTGGAAGTAATTCGCTCAGCTACTTTATACGGTGCACAGGCATTGGGTATGGAGCAGCAACTGGGCACAATTGAAGTAGGAAAGCTGGCAGATTTTGTGGTGATAGATGTTAATCCCTTAGAAAATTTTCAACTGCTTTACGGTACGGGAGCTATTCGATTAACAGCTGACAATAAAATTATAAGAGCCGGTGGTATTAAGTATACCATAAAAGACGGTATTATTTATAATGCCGTAAAACTTTTGGCTGATGTAAAACGCATGGTTGATGAAGAAAAAAAGAAAACGGGCTGGAAATTAAAACAACCGGGCGTTAATGAGTAACGTTTATTGCTGCTTCTATTTACATCAATACCAGGTTTCATTAATCGTTCTTTTGTAAAGATCAGCTTTGCTTTTAGAATTTGATAATTTTTTGAGCTATTCAATCGTACTGTTTACTGGTCAAATCTATTCGGCTTCGTTTACAGATTGATGAGCATGGCGGCATGTTTATTCAAAATTCCGGAAATTGGTTTTAACCGTGAAATAATCAACAGGTTCGGGGTCAGTAAACGCAGCTGCAGGTTCATTGCTTTAAATCTTATCCGTTAAATCACGCATACACTGCACGGGTTTTTCTTACTAATAAGATGAGTAAATAGTCTTTGGCATAATGTTTGGCAAAGCCAATTAAATTTTACATTATGCAGATTCTTTTAAAACCATCTTTCTATTTAACAGTTTTGATTGTTCTGGTAGCATCATGCAAAAGCATGACAAAAACCCAAAAGGGAGCCGTTATTGGTACTGGTGGCGGTGCTGCTATGGGTGCCATCATTGGCAGGGCCGCAGGCAATACTGCATTAGGAACAATTATTGGCGCAGCCGTAGGTGGAACAGCAGGTGTTTTGATTGGCAAAAAAATGGATAAGCAGGCTGAAGAAATAAAAAAACAAGTTCCTGATGCAAAAGTGGAACGTGTGGGTGAAGGCATAGAAGTAGAGTTTGACAGCAAAGTATTGTTTGATTTTGGCAAAGCAGAAATAAAAGATGCATCCAGAAAAACATTGAATGATCTCGTTATCATACTTAAAAAATATCCTGATACCGATATAGAAATACAGGGACACACAGATAATGTGGGTTCTGATGCGTTTAATGAAACCCTCTCTTCAAAAAGAGCAAATGCGGTTATGATTTATCTTATTGACAGAGGTATTACCAGTTCAAGATTAAATCCCAAACCAATGGGTGAACGTTTCCCTAAGTACAGTAACACAACAGAAGAAGGCCGCTCACAAAACAGAAGAGTAGAATTCCTGATTACTGCTAACGAAAAAATGAAAGCAGAAGCAAAAAAAGAAGCATCAGGAGCCGGGAGATAACATTAGATAAAATTTTTAAAAATTAAACAGTAACTCATGAAGTATTTATTTTTATTCATTGCAGCATTTTGTATTTTGTCTGAAGCAGCAGCACAAACAAAGAAGAATGATTCAAAGCCGGGTTTTGGTATAAGAGCCGGTATAAATTTCCAAAATATCAATGGTCGTGATGCTTTTGATGATAAGTTAGAAAATAAACTGGTTGCACGCTTTCATGCCGGTTTAACTGCAGAACTGTTGCTGGCAGATGATTTTTATATTCAGCCCGGTCTATTATTTTCCACAAAAGGAGCAAAGCTGAAAGGCAGTAATAATGTTGTAACTATTTCTTATATAGAAGTACCTGTAAACTTTTTGTATAAACCTCAATTGGGAAACGGTCGCCTGCTATTGGGTTTTGGACCTTACATTGGTTTTGGAGTTGGCGGGAAAATAAAATATGAAAACGGTAATGATGCGTCGCTTGAATTTAAAAATGAAATTTCAGTGGGAGAAGCCCTTGCCGGAAACTATTTAAGAAGATTTGATGCAGGTGCAAATATCTTGTTTGGATACGAGCTTAGCTCCAATCTGAGTGTGCAGTTAAATACGCAATGGGGTTTGGCAAATATTTATCCATCAATTTCAGGTGTTTCCAATAGCAATATCATAAATAAAAACACAGGTTTCGGATTATCGCTTGGCTACAAATTTTAATTGTAAGTTATGAATCCATGATAAAAAAGGTCGGCCCATCGCTGACCTTTTTTTAATTCATCAGAACGAGGCAAGTCTTAAAATAAAAAAAGCCAGCACTGCTGCTGACTTTTTTGTGACTCCGTCAGGATT
>CAYPBV010000043.1:0-6843 GCA_964409025.1 uncultured Chitinophagaceae bacterium
GCATACGCCATTGCAGCACCCTTTCCTTTTTTAAATTGGTTTCAAAATCCTTTTCACCGGATTGTTCTGTTTTTTCTGCCAGTAAACTTACCCCGCTCCAGTCTTTTTCAAAATCCAGGCGGCTCATTGTTTTAATTCTGCTGAAAGATTGTGCTGCAGTATAATAAATACTGTTATCAGAAACTTTTGTTACAGTAATAAACCCATTTATTTTACCCCTCAGGTGTGCAATAAAAGGCACAGGTATTTCTTTTAATTTTTCTTTATCTACCTGCAGCACCATATTATCTACCTTATACTCCTGCAATACATCATGCACAGCAGCAATGCTGGGATAATCAGGGTTTTGTAAAAGGGAATCTTCTACTTTGTGTTTGGTAAAGTTTATTGAGAGGGATTGCAGTAATTGTTGTGTTACTGCGATAGAATTTTGTTGGCTTGCAATGTTTATCATAAAAAAGATTGTTGCAATGAAATTGAAGGTTCTGTTTCAATTTTCCAAAATTTGATTGGTTGTATTTTACAACCAGGTTTTAAAATACCCCGTAAAAACACCCCTTTTATAACTTAAGGTTATAAACTACACGCTTTGTGGCTGTACTTATTTCTTTTGCTTTAACTTTAACGCACTATCAATGTAACACCAGTATGAAATTTACAGGAGAACACTTACAGTTATTATGTTCCATAAAAAAAAGCAAACAACAAACAATGGCTAAAAAGCTGTTGCTTTCGCAGCAAATGGTTTCCAAACTTTTTAGAAAGGATGAAATCCCACAGGACAAGTTTGCATTATATGTTCAGGCATTGGATTTAACCATGGAACAGGCAATCGATATTATTCAGAAGTTTACCCCCCCCCCCCCCCGCAAAATGAAGTTTAAGTAATTGATAATTGGATAATGGATAGATGATAATGAGAAGTCTTCTTACTTCTTATCTCTCACCACCCCACCTTCTCTCCCCATTTGCCCAAACTAAAATATTTATTGAGCGGCAGGTTTATACCTAACTGATTATATGCGGTAGAATTCTGAAAATAACTTCTTGCATAACGCAGCTGCAGCTTGGGCAAAATAGCACCAATGCCTAATGAAAAACCAGTTAACCCGTTGGGCACATTGGTGATGCGCAATTCACTGCGGCGAAGAAAATTATAACCCACAGTTACTTCCACCCGCTCACCAATTAACAACTGTGTAGAAAAAACAAAATGCTGAAACAGCTTATCAAACGTAAATTTATTAGAAGAAGGATTTCGAAATCCGTTTTCGTTGTTAAAGACTGTATCGCTATACAAAATATCAAACTGGTGCAGGTGATGCGCTGTTAATGAAAAACGGATGGGCGCTTTTTCTAATTGTTTAAAAATGCCAAATACCACATCAAATGGCAACTCCTCCGGCACAGCAGCATTATAGCGTTGTAACTGTGTACCCATATTCATGGCTACTAATCCTATCTGCAACAATTTTGCTGAATCTTTGTAGAGGATACCTACATCTGCAGCTATGGCATTGGAACGGGCAATACCATAATTACTCGAAATATATTTGGCATTGATGCCATACTTCCATTTCTCAAGATAATTTCTGCTGGCACTCACCTGCAATACAAAATCACGTGGCCGCACATTTCCCAGCATATTTCCGGAAGCATCTGTTTGCGTTACACTTCCGTAATTAAAATACAAAACGCTTGCTGCAAAATTTGTTTTTAATTTTTCATTACGGAAAGCCAGCATCCAGTGATAATTTTTTACACCATCATACAAGCTGTTAAAATTAGCTACCATCTGTGAATGCATGGCCGGATCTAATTGTGCCGGGTTTTGAAAAGCAAGCGACAAATCATTTGTTTGATGCGCCACATTGATGCCACCGAGTGCGGCTAACTGCGGCGAAGCAGGAAATCGCAGAAAATTATACGTATTACTGCCACCCAGCGTTTGCGCATGGCTTTGTACAGCAAGTGCCCAGCAAATGATAAAAGTAATACCGTATTTCATACACTTTACAAGGCCGTAAATTACTGATTAATGTGTTTGCAGCCTCAACAAATCAACAAATATGGTGTGGTTTAACTCTTGACTTTCAATCAGCACATTCTATCTGGAATAGTTCACTTTTGTTGAAGGTGTCAGACATCCGCATAAAACGTATCTGGAACGTAAACTTATAATGCGGATGTGCAGACACCAGTAAATTACTGATTCATGTGTTTGCAACTATCACCAATCAGAAACCACTGTACGAATGCATGTATGAACTATCTTCGTTACAAATACTTCTATGCGCTATTTTCTGATTGGCTTTATGGGCAGTGGTAAAACACACTGGGCCAATGAATGGCACAAGGCCTTTCACATTCCTGTTTTTGATCTTGACCATGAAATTGAAAAAGCGCAAAACAAAACCATAGCTGCCATTTTTAAAGAAGCGGGTGAAGATGCTTTTCGGAAGATAGAACGCAATATGCTGCATCATTTTTTTAAACAGGATAATTTTATATTAAGTTGTGGTGGCGGCACGCCCTGTTTTTTTAATAACATCGACCACATGAATGCGCATGGTGTAACCATCTATTTAAAAAGTACACCTCAGCAACTTGCCCGGCGTTTACAAACTGAAAAAGAAACCCGACCCTTGATAAAAGATGTGGAAGATGCCTTGCTGGAAGAATTTATAGAACAAAAACTGAGTACAAGAGTTGAATGTTACAGTAAAGCCATGTACCACCTGCCTGCACAGTTTATCAGTAATGAAAATTTTGAACGTATAAAATACCGTCATGAAAAATAAAACGCTTCACATTGCTTTTGTATCAGGAGCATTGGCTGTAGCACTTGGAGCATTTGGGGCACACGCACTTCGCACTGTGCTTGATGCACAAGAGTTACAAACTTACAATACAGGTGTGCAGTATCATTTCTACCATACACTTGCGCTGGCTATTTCAGGAATTTTGCAATTGCATTTTTCCAACCGCTTTTTAAACTATGCTGCTTATTTTTTTATAACAGGTTTAATTTTATTCAGCGGTTCCTTATACCTCATGAGTTTTTTAAAAGCTGCTGGTGCTGAAGGTGTCAACTGGCTGGGAGCCATTACACCGTTTGGCGGCGCCTGTTTTATTGCAGGATGGGGATGCCTGTTTTTTGCAGCACGGCTTATCAGGAAATAAGCGGCAGCTCAAATGATACGGTGGTGCCATTTTGTGAAGTGATTGAAAAACTTCCGCCAATATTTGTCATACGGCGTTGCATATTTTTCAAACCATTACCATACTCATTTAATTTTTGTGCATCAATACCTTTACCATTATCACTCACTGCTATGTGGAGCATCTCCTTATTGCAGGTAAATTGCAAATGCACATGAGTTGCTCCTGAATGTTTGATGATATTATTCAATGACTCTTTTAACACCAAAAACAGATTACGCCGTTTGTTACCGCTCAATTCATGATCCGGTATTGAATCGGGCACAGAAATATCATAATTGATTTTAAAATTATCCAGGTATTCAGATGCATTGGAGCGCATATAAGCTATTGTACTGCTGAGCGTATCGTTACCGGGGTTCATACTCCAGATGATACCATTCATTTTACTCATCAAATCATTGGCATTATTGCTGATGCGGGCAATTTCTTCAACCGGTTGTTCTTTTGTTTTTTGAAGGGCAATTTCACTCAGTAATCTGATGGCCGTAACGCCGCTGCCCAGTTCATCATGCATATCAGCACTTATACGTGTGCGTTCATCCTGCTGGGCTTTGAGTACAGCAATTTGCTTTTCATACTCCTGCCGCTCAGCTTCCTGTTTCATCAATGCTTCCATTTTGGTTTTTTCAATCAGCTCCGCTTTGTTTTTATATACTAAACCCAACAGAAAAAAAACAAGTTCTAAAAAAATACCAATTTCAAAATAAAACAATGACTGTCTGAACAATCCTGTAGATGGTATGAACGATGCAAAACGAATTACAATAATGGCCTGCGAAATACCTGCAAATATCAAGTTGGCAATATTACCTGCTACTAAATAATTCATGAGTTTATTACGGTAAGTAAGTCCGATAACCACGTACACTATACCCAGAAAAATCATAAAAAACTTACTCATATTTTCTGCACCATTAAGCCAAACAAAACTTTTGCCGGTAAAAAACAACCAGGTAAATAACAGCAGGAAAAAAACAAGCAGAATTTCTGAAGCAATAAATATCCTGTTTAAAACAGGATACTCACGGGGTGTATTTAAAAACATGCGTGTAAAGCCAATGTAAAACACATAACCAATCATTTGCAATGCATAATCCAGATATTCTTCATTAAGGAAATTAAATGCAGCGGACGAATTATGATACATGGCTTTTAAAAACAGCATCAACGCCACACAAAGCGCATAAATGGAATAATATAGAAATTCACGTTTGTGATTTTGTAAAAATGTAAAGAAGGAAAACAGCAACATCATCAATAACACACCTGAAATAATATAAGTAACCAAATGCAACCCGAACCAATGTGTGTGCAGATAGTTAACATGGTATTTGTAAAATCTTTTTTCAATTAAAAAGGGCCGTAATTGTGCTACACCTGTTTTTGCAAAATTGGCACGGATTAACAGTTGAACTTCCTTTAGCGAATCAAGATGCAGTAAGCTATAAGCCAGTTCGCCATCACCCGGTAATTCATAAGGTAACTGCTTCCATGCTTCATCACTATTATTACGGATATAGAGTTGTATATTTTTTGAATACGTGCTTGCGGTTAAAAAATAAGACTTTGTTTCAGGTAAATCATTATAAACCCATAGGAGCATGTAGATATTACCATCAATCAAATACTTTTTTGATATCTCACCATTTTTAATTTCGTGCAGATGCCTGAACATTCGACTGGTAAGCTGATTTGGTTCTTTGGTTCTGAACGTATCAACATATACATGAATGAATTTACCAAGGGCTTGTGCATTTTCAACTTTAGAAAGTCTTAGGGTACTATAAGCAGTATCTTCGTGGGCAAAAGCCACAGCAGAGGAAATAAGAGCAAGTAAAATCAACAGATACTTTTGCATGCCAGTTAGTTATCCGGCAAAAGATATAAAAAATTACCGTAAGCGGATAGTTTTATCCTGAATTTTGGTAAAGTGGTTTCTTTATCTTTGTTTCTACAGCAGAGTAAGCGCATGAAGGAAAAAAGAAAAACCAAAAAAGACGATCAACTCCGTAAGGAACAGGAAGAAACAGTAAGTGTAAAACAACTGGTGAAAGATGAGCGTACGCATAAAATCACCGGTTCTGTTTTTATACTTATTTCATTACTGCTTTTTATTTCATTTACCTCCTATTTATTTACCTGGAAAGAAGATCAGGATAAGGTTTTAAAAGATGCCGGAGCTTACTTAATGAGCGATGATGATGCCGCTGCTAATCTGCTGGGCAGGGCCGGTGCATGGTTTTCGCATTTATTTTTTTATGAATCGTTTGGAGCAGCTTCTTATCTTTTCTGCAGTTTATTTTTTGTAATAGGCGTTAACTTTCTTTTTGGCAAAAAGCTTTTTTCCGTATCCCGAAATTTAAGATATGTAATTGCAGGTTTAATCATATTGCCTGTAACATTTGCTTTCTTTTTTCATTCACGGGGATTTCCCTGGGGCGGGGCTATGGGTAAATACACATCAAACTGGCTCAGGGGGTTTATGGGCAGCACAGGCACAGGTTTTTTATTAGGAGCTGCAGCGTTGAGCTATATCATCTGGCGCTTTAATCCCGTGTTTCAACTGCCAGCAAAAAAAGCTAAGGAGCCTGTACCAACTCCTGAAATAACAGAAGAACCTTTGCAGGAAATTTCAGAAGAAAATAGAACATCAGGTGCCAAAGCATACAATCAATTAAAAAAAGAAAGTACCATTCCGCTTACAGTAACACCTGTTGAAGAAAACAAAGTGCATGAGTTTGTGCTTTCAGAAAAAGAACCTGCTGAAGAACTTAAACCAACACCTGCAACTGTTGAATCAATCACACCATCAGAACTACCTGCTCAGGAACCGGAAGAAATGATGGCTCCGCCGGAACCCAAAAAGAAGGCTGCAGTAACTGAGCCTTTAGCACTGGAAATAAAAACATCGCCGGATACCGCATCAGAAGAAGTAACAGAAAAATCTGTTGTTGAAAATCTTCCACCATATGATCCGTTTCTGGATTTGAAAGATTATAAATTTCCAACGCTTAATTTATTGGAAAATCACGGCAGTGAAAAAATTGTGCAGGATGCCAATGAACTGGAAAATTATAAAAATCAAATCATCGGCACACTTCGAAATTACGATATTGAAATTCAAAAAATTTCAGCAACAGTAGGCCCTACTGTTACTTTATATGAAATAGTACCTGCTGCAGGTGTACGTATCTCGAGAATTAAAAACCTGGAAGATGATGTAGCCTTAAGTCTTGCCGCATTGGGCATTCGCATTATTGCACCCATTCCGGGCAAGGGCACCATTGGGATTGAAGTGCCTAATGTAAAGAAGACGGTAGTGAGTATGAAAACACTTTTGTCTTCAGAAAAATTTCAGCACAACAACTTTGCTTTGCCCATTGCTATTGGCAAACGAATAGATAATGAAAATTTTATTGTGGACCTTGCCAGTATGCCACACTTGCTCATGGCAGGTGCAACCGGTCAGGGTAAGTCAGTAGGGCTCAATGCAATTCTTGTTTCGCTTTTGTACAAGAAACACCCATCGCAACTCAAACTTGTACTTGTAGATCCTAAGAAAGTAGAACTGAGTTTATACCGTCATATAGAAACACATTTTCTGGCCAAACTACCGGG
>CAYPBV010000043.1:6853-7686 GCA_964409025.1 uncultured Chitinophagaceae bacterium
GTGTATTGAAATGGATAACCGTTATGATTTGCTTAAAGAAGCCGGCTGTCGTAACATCCGTGAATACAATGAAAAATTTGTTGCCAGAAAATTAAACCCGCAAAAAGGTCATCAATACCTGCCGTTTATTGTGTTGGTAGTAGATGAATTTGCAGATTTGATTATGACGGCCGGTAAGGAAATTGAAATGCCCATTGCCCGTTTGGCACAATTAGCACGTGCGGTAGGCATTCACCTCATCATTGCTACACAACGCCCCTCGGTAAACATTATTACCGGTACCATTAAAGCCAATTTTCCTGCACGTATTGCCTTTAAAGTTTCCTCCAAAGTAGACAGCCGCACCATTCTGGATACCGGCGGAGCAGAACAATTGATTGGTAAAGGTGATATGCTCATCAGTTATAATGGTGAGCTGGTTCGTTTGCAATGTGCATTTGTGGATACGCCTGAAGTGGATGAAGTGGTTTCATTCATTAGTAAACAACGTGGATACTCTCAGCCTTTCCTGTTGCCTGAGTATGTGGATGAAAAAGAATTGGAAGGAAAAGATTTTGATTTGAGCGACCGTGATCCGTTGTTTGAAGATGCAGCAAGGCTTATTGTTCAAAACCAGGTAGGTTCCACTTCACTATTGCAACGAAGAATGAAACTGGGCTACAACCGTGCAGGACGGTTAATGGATCAACTGGAAGCTGCCGGTGTTGTGGGTGGCAGCCAGGGCAGTAAAGCCAGAGATGTACTCATAAAAACTGAAGCCGAGCTTGATCAGCATCTGCAAATGATGGGTTAAGCGTTAAAAACTTGCCAACAAACCTGCATCATTCATTTAA
>CAYPBV010000043.1:7696-23919 GCA_964409025.1 uncultured Chitinophagaceae bacterium
TCATTTAACTGTGCAACACTTATCTTTGCGGCCGCATCTGAAAAACAAAATTCAGACTTAAAATTCCGGAGATGAAACAAGTACAATCCATTTTTACCATCCTTTTCTTAATGATTGCTGCGGGCACATTTGCTCAAAACAAACAATTGGGCACCAGTGACCCCAATGCCAAAAAAATTCTTGACGCTGTAAGCGCTAAATTCAAAACATATAAAGGTGTACAGGCTGCCTTCAGTTTTACAACAGAAGATGCAAAAGGCAAAGTACAGGGTATTAAAAAAGGAACACTTTTTATGAAAGGAACCAAATACCGTGTTACATTAGTGGGTGGGCAGGATATTTTTTGTGATGGTGTAAACATCTGGACTTATGATAAAACAGCCAATGAGGTTTCTGTTTCAAAGTTTGATCCCAGCCAAAATACCATTACGCCTCAAAAATTATTTACCAGTTTTTATGACAAAGACTTTTTATACAAACTGAATGGCGAAAAAAAACAAGGCAGCATCACAGTTCAGGAAATTGAATTAACTCCTTATGATAAATCAAAGCCTTTCTTTAAAGTGTATGTGTGGGTAAATAAAGCCACGCAAACCATTTACAGTGTGAAAGTGATGGAGAAAAGCGGTAACAGGTATACTTACACCGTAAACTCACTTAACGGCAAAGCCAATCTTACAGATGCACAGTTTGTATTTGATAAAAAGAAATATCCCGGTGTGGAAGTGATTGACTTGAGATAAATTTTCTTAAGCTAATCAGAAAAGGCCGCAACTAATATTGCGGCCTTTTCTGTAATAAACGATAGATTATCTGATAAGTATAAAACTTCCTTTTGTAAATACAGTTTTGCCATTTCTGGTATAGCGGCAGTGATATACAAAAGTATCCGGATTTTGGGGTTGACCTTTAAATTCACCATTCCATCCCTTCCTGAAATCTGAGGTTTCAAAAACCTGCTGCCCCCACCTGTTATAAATCATGAGCGAATAATCTCTTAAATTAAAGGCGTTGAGAATTTTGAATAAATCATTTAAACCATCACCGTTTGGTGTAAACGCATTGGGAAACAGAACAATACAATCAACCTGCTTTATGTTTATTGCATCAGTTGCTGTACCGCAGGCATTACCTACAGTAACGGTGTAAGTGCCGCCCTGTGTTACCCTGTAGGTACTGCTTGTTGAATTATTCTGCCATAAATAAGTTGAAAAAGTTCCCGGCGATAATTGAATACTGTCTCCTATACACAGATCCCTGTCTGGCCCAAGATTAGGCACGGGAGGAACATCAACATTCAAAATAAGTGTGCGGATGCTGTCACAACCATTTGCTGCCACTAATGTATCACTGTATGTGCCGGCAACTGTATATCCAAGAAATGACTGACCTCTGCAAATTGTTTGTCTTAACGTGGCTCTTCCCCTGGGTAAAACGGTAAGGTTTAATGTTCTTATACTATCACAACCATTAGCAGCTCGCAGTGTGTCATTAAATACGCCTGTTCTTGTATATCCAAAAACAGATTGACCTTCACATATAGTTTGTGTAGTAGTGGATCTTGATTTGGCTAAAACTGTAAGATTGAGGGTTCGGATGCTGTCGCAACCAAGAGCAGTTTTTAAATTATCAACATAAGTTCCGCTTACAGTGTAACCATCATAGTTATCACCTTCGCAAATAGTTGTTGTAACTGTAGAAGTTTTAACACCTCCAATGCCAATTACGATAGAGTCACGCTGGCTGCCACAACCCGGCAATGAAACAGTTACATAATATTTACCTGCATTTAAAACAGTTGCGTTGTTTATAACCGGGTTTTGCGAGTTGCTGGTAAAACCATTTGGACCCGTCCAGTTATAAGTGGCGGTAAGTAAAGTATCTGCAAATAATTCAATGCGTCCTCCATCACATATTAGTGGTGTGGGTGTTTTTGCATTTGCATAATTATTGTTGAAACTGCTGAAAAAACCATAAGCGGTACCTTCTCTGTCATTACCTGCCAACACACCAACATGGAAAAAAGTACGGGAGTTTGTAATAGTTACAGGCGAATCCAGCGGTATATTGATGTTGAGCGATACACTAGCTGAAAGCCATTGATTGGATGTACCGGGCACTGGAGTAAAATCTGCACTCTTGATTACATTCGATTGTCCGTTAACCTTAAAAAAACCTTCGCCGCCGCTTTTTACAAACGTATTCAGGTAAATGGAGCGGCTTGTACCCTTTGCAAATGTTGTAGATAAACTGCCGGTGCAATTTATAGGTGGAAGAATGGCAGAACCATACTCACATCCAATACCTGAAACCTGATACACATAAACCGGGCTGGAAGATTGTATGTAGGTAGAAGCATTTGTAATATCAGCCACAAAAGTTTGCCCGGAATTAATGGTAGCCACAAGCACTCCATCCTTTCTTATGGTTGTACCATTTGCAGTAGCCAGTATAAATAATTTTTCAAGTGAGCCAAATAAATAGCCTTTGGTTGCGATATATTCAGTACCCAGAGTGTTTACAGGTATTGTTTGATCACCAATCAAATCAGCGCAGGGCTGACCCGGGTTCGATAAAAAATCATCTGCCAGCAGTATAGCCACAGGCTTTGCAGCGTTAACGGTGGAACCTTCAAGATGTTGATTGGCAGCATTAGATGCTGCCACTGCTGAATAAGACTGACCTCTGTTTAATGTAATAGTAAAGGGTACTCCAGCCGGACGGCCTACAATGGCTTTTGATGGAGTAATAGTAACAGTAGTATTATCTTCAGAAGCTACTATTGTAAATGATGAAAAGGCAGGAGGATTTACAGTGGTGCTGTTTGACCCTGTGTTTTGTGAGGATATAAAAAACTGATTGCCCAAAGCATTTCTGCCTTTCAACACAAAAAATTCAGGATTCAAACCATTATTGTTTACCTCATAGTATGCTGAAATCTGAGCGGTGGAGCTTATGCGGATGCCTCTGCCCTGTACAGCATTGGCTGAACATTCAATTGATGATAACCACGGTGTTAGATTAACAGTAGCGCTTGAGTTGGCAGACAAACTAATTGTTTGCATGGGAAGGCCACCGCCCGCAGGCTGAGAAATGGTAACTGTACTGGATTCATTAAACGATGTAATTCTGAGGTAAACAGGTACATCTCTGCCCCCTGCTGATGTTATATCCGGTGCTGCAAACCAAAACTCAGTATCAATTTGTGCGTTAGCTTGAATAATTGAAAGAAAAAAACAGGTTACTAATAAGCAGGCGTATCGGGTCCGGATCATGAGTTTCATTTTGGCTGGTACAGAATTTTGTTTTTTTTTAATAACCGGCAGTTTTACCTGCAACTGGTACATAGGATTTGAGCTTTTAAAATATAACCAAACGCCACGTTTTCACTCAATTAGCTTAATGCAGTAACGGAAAACATATCTTGTTCGTATATGCTACATGAGAACATGTATTGAAAATGAGGGAAACCTAAATTAATGACAGCAGGCTGATTTTTGATTTCAAAAAAAACAATAAAAAAAGCCGCAACGTGGATTGTTGCGGCAGTTCATTCCGGTTCCCATAATTTATGCATTTGCCATATCAGGAATGGCTTCTGCTTTATAAGCGCCTGCATCCAGTTTGGCTTTTGTTTCGGTAAAAGCTTTGAGGGTTTCATCAATATCTTCATCGGAATGTGCAGCAGATGGAATCAAGCGGTAAATGATATGCCCTTTGGGAATAACAGGGTATACCACAATGGAACAGAAGATGTTATAGTTCTCTCTTAAATCCATCACCATTGCTGTGGCTTCTTCTACCCCACCTTTCATATACACAGGAGTTACAGGACTATCTGTTTTACCAATATCAAAACCTCTTTCTTTCAAACCGCTTTGTAATTTCAATGCATTTGCCCAAAGTTTATCTTTAAGCTCCGGCATGGTTCGCAGCATTTCCAAACGCTTAAGATTTCCTATAACAATCGGCATTGGTAAACTCTTGGCAAATATCTGAGAGCGGATGTTATAACGGATATAATCAATAATCACCCGTGGACCTGCCAGGAATGCACCAATGGAGGCCATTGACTTGGCAAATGTGCTGAAATACAAATCAATTTCATCCTGACAGCCCTGCTCTTCACCTGCACCTGCACCTGTTTTGCCCAACGTACCAAAGCCATGCGCATCATCTACCAAAATGCGGAAATCATATTTTTTCTTGAGCTCACAAATTTCTTTCAACTTTCCCTGATCGCCTGCCATGCCAAATACACCTTCTGTAATTACCAGAATACCACCGCTCCTTTGTTTTTCAATCAACGCTGTGGCCCGTTGCAGTTGCTTTTCACAATCGTCCACATCATTATGCTTAAACACATAACGATGACCTGGGTGCAAACGTAGACCATCAATGATACAAGCATGACTTTCCGCATCATATACAATCACATCATGACGGCCGCAAATAGCATCAATGGCACTCATGATGCCCTGATAGCCGAAGTTCATCAAAATGGCATCTTCTTTCATTTCAAACTCGGCCAGTTCTTTTTCCAGTTGCTCATGATGATTGGAATTGCCACTCATCATACGTGCACCCATAGGATAAGCCAAGCCATATTCTTTAGCTGCATCAGCATCTACCTTGCGTATTTCGGGATGATTGGCCAAACCCAGATAGTTGTTGAGGCTCCACACAATTTTTTCTTTGCCACGAAACATCATTCGGCTGCTGATGTCGCCTTCCAGTTTGGGAAATGCAAAATAGCCATGCGCTCTTTCTCTGTGCTGACCGATAGGGCCATAATTCTTTACTAATTTTTCAAAAATATCTGCCATATATGAAGGAATTGTTACCTGTTAAAAAGTGCGGCAAAGGTAAGGTTTTCAGGCAAAGGAAAGGCTTGAGATACAAGCAGTTTTTACACAGAAATAACTGCTGTTACAGGCTTTGAAACGGTATCTTTGAACCCCGGAAATCAACACATATGAAACAATTCTCAGCACTACTCATCAGTTTTATTTGTTTTTCAGCAGCCGCACAACGAACAGTAACATCAAAACCCAAACAGCAGGAAACAGAACGACCTAAATTGGTAGTGGGTATTATGGTGGATCAGATGCGTTGGGATTTTCTGTATCGCTATTACAATCGCTATTTGCCTAATGGGGGTTTCAAACGTATGCTCAATAACGGTTTTACCTGCGACAATACGTTTATCCCTTACGCCCCCACTGTTACTGCCTGCGGACATTCCTGTGTGTACACCGGAAGTGTTCCTGCCATTAATGGAATTACTGGAAATTTCTGGTGGGATTATGAAAAAAACAGAAACGTTTATTGCAGTGAAGACAAAACGGTAAAAACAGTGGGCAGTACAGGTAATGCCGGTGAAATGAGTCCAAGAAATATGCTTACTACTACTATTGGTGATGAATTAAGATTAGCTACCAACTTCAGAAGTAAAGTAATAGGTGTAGCCATTAAAGATCGTGGTGGTATTTTACCCGCCGGTCATAGTGCCAATGCAGCCTATTGGTATGAAAGTAAAAGTGGTGACTGGATAACATCAACATACTATATGAATGAGTTGCCGCAATGGGTAAAAGATTTTAATGCAAAAAAGCAAGTGGATGTGTTTTATAATACGGGATGGAATACCATGTATCCCATTAACTCGTATGTGCAAAGCAGTAAAGATGAGAATGAGTTTGAAAGCAAACCCTTTGGTGCAGAACAAAAATCATTTCCATATGATTTAAAGCGTTTTATTGGTAAAAATTATGGCATTGTTTCATATACTCCTTTTGGTAATACCTTAACTGCAATGATGGCAAAAGAAGCAGTGCTTCATGAAGCGATGGGAAAAGATTCCATTACTGATTTTTTAGCAGTTAGTTTTTCAAGTCCTGATTATGTGGGCCATGCGTTTGGCCCCAACAGCATTGAAGTTGAAGATACCTATCTGCGTTTGGATAAAGAGTTGGGTGAACTCTTTGATTTTTTAGATAAAACCGTGGGTAAGGGTCAATACCTGAGTTTTATTACTGCCGATCATGGTGTAGCGCATGTACCCGGTTATATGAATGAACATAACTTACCCGGCGGTGCAGTAGATGATAACAAACTGGTGAGCGACTTAAACAAAATACTTGCTCAAAAATATAAACACAACAATTTAGTGTTGAGTGCTTATAATTATCAGATAAGCTTAAATCACACTATCATTGATACGGCTGATTTGGACAAAGAAGATATCATTGAAGATGTAATAAAATTTGCTTCAAAAATTCAGGGAGTTGATCGTGTATTTGCCATTGATGAACTGATGGAACAACCGATGAATGCTGTTGTAAAAGACCGTTTAGCCAATGGCTGGCATCCCAAACGCAGTGGCGATGTGCAACTACTGTTTGCACCGGGCTGGATTGATGGTGGTAAAACAGGCACTACGCATGGGTTATGGAATCCGTATGACAGTCATATTCCTTTAGTATGGTATGGTTGGAATATTAAACAAGGCCGCAGTACAGAAGAAGTGTATATGACGGATATAGCTGCAACGCTTGCAGCCCTGCTTCGTATACAAATGCCCAATGGATGTGTGGGCAAGCCTATACAATCAGTTTTAAAATAAATACAAACAGGAAAATAGTTGCAGATAGTTGATAGCATTCAATTGCAGCATCCCTCTTTTTTTGGACAAGGACGGGAGGGTAAGGTGCTGAAATAATAGCAGCCTGCCCCCTGTGGCATTAATCTTGACCCATTATAGAATTCATTCAGAAAGCCCCTGAAAAAGGGGCTTATCTGTCAAATTGACGAAGTATGAGTAAACCGAATTTGTTTTTGAGAACTCCGGATGAAGATCTTGACTTTTTGCCCATTATTCCATTAAATGAAGCAGAAGCACAAAATGATGCAGACCTGAGCAAACTTGATTCTATTGCACTGTTACCCTTAAGAAATACTGTATTGTTTCCGGGCGTGGTGTTACCCATCACCGTAGGTCGTGATAAAAGCATTCAGGCGGTGAATGAAGCGTATAAAGACAGTAAGCTCATTGGTGTAGTGGCGCAGAAAGACAGTAATGTAGAAGACCCCGGTGTAAATGATCTGGAGGATATTGGCACCATTGCCAAAATTGTAAAGCTCATTAAAATGCCCGATGGCGGTACTACTGTGATTATACAGGGTATGAAGCGTTTTAAAATCAATTCCATTGTATCTGAAGATCCATTCTTTAAAGCCATGATTGAAGTGTTACTGGAGGCGCAAACACCTGATGATGAAAATTTCAGGGCGCAGGCGGTTTCCATTAAAGATCTGGCTTCACAAATCATTCAGTTATCACCAAATATTCCCAGCGAAGCCGCTATCATCCTAAAAAATATTGAGAACCCTTCCTTCCTCATTCATTTTGTAAGTAATAACCTTAATGCATCCATTGTTGAAAAACAACAGTTGCTGGAAACACAAAACATCAGTCATCGAGCTGAGTTACTGCTCACATTGCTGCAAAAAGAATTGCAGTTTGCCGAATTAAAAAACCAGGTAACCAATAAAACTAGAACAGAGCTGGATAAACAGCAGCGGGAGTATTTTCTGCATCAGCAAATGAAAAGCATCAAAGAAGAACTGGGTGGTGATGCTAATGATTTGGAATTGCAGGAAATGAAGAAGAAAGCAGAAACAAAAAAGTGGAGTAAAGAAGCTGCAGAATTGTTTAAGAAAGGAATTGAAAAACTGGAGCGTATGCATCCCTCCACCCCTGATTATTCTGTAGCGTACAACCACCTTGATTTGTTACTGGATTTACCTTGGGGAGATTATACTAATGACAACTATGATTTAAAGAAAGCCCGCAAAGTGCTGGATCATGATCATTACGGCATTCACAAAGTAAAAGAACGTATTCTTGAATACTTAGCAGTGTTGAAATTGAAAGGCGATATGAAGAGTCCCATTCTTTGTTTGCTGGGCCCTCCCGGAATCGGTAAAACAAGTTTAGGTAAAAGTATTGCTGCTGCACTGGGCAGAAAGTATGTACGCATAAGCCTTGGTGGCCTGCATGATGAGAGTGAAATACGTGGTCATCGAAAAACCTATATCGGTGCTATGCCCGGCCGGATTTTACAATCACTCCGTAAAGTAAAATCATCCAACCCTGTAATGATTTTGGATGAAATTGATAAGATCGGAAATGATTTTCGTGGCGATCCTTCCAGTGCTTTACTGGAACTGCTGGACCCAGAACAGAATCATACATTTTATGACAACTATCTGGAACTGGAATATGACTTAAGCAAAGTATTGTTCATAGCCACAGCAAACAGTTTATCTTCTATACAACCTGCATTGCGTGATCGTTTGGAAATTATTGATCTCAGCGGTTATGCCGTTGAAGAAAAAATTGAGATTGCTAAAAACTATCTCGTGCCCAAGCAAAAAGAGGCACATGGGTTGAGTAAAATGAATTTTAAGATAAGTGACACTGTGCTTCGTAAAATTGCAGAAGACTATACAAGAGAAAGTGGTGTGCGGGAGCTGGATCGTATGCTGGCATCCATCATGCGCTCACAAGCAAAAGAATTTGCGTTGCATAATAAACTTAAGCCCACCATCACCAACAATGATGTAGAAAAAATATTGGGCAAACCACGCTACAGCAATGAGTTATACAAAACGGCAAATATGCCTGGTGTAGCTGTGGGTCTTGCCTGGACGGCTGTAGGCGGCGATATTTTATTTATTGAAACCAACTTAACTGAGGGCAAAGGCGAACTGCGTTTAACCGGCAACCTGGGCAATGTAATGAAGGAAAGCGCTACTACAGCACTCAGCTATTTACAGGCCAATGCAAAGAAAGCAGGCATTGAACCCGAAGCATTTCAAAAACACAATATTCACCTCCATGTGCCGGAAGGTGCTGTACCAAAAGATGGACCCAGTGCAGGTATCACCATGCTTACAGCCATGGCAAGCGCCTACACAAGCCGTAAAGTAAAGCCCTTTTTAGCTATGACGGGGGAAATAACATTGCGTGGCCAGGTTTTACCTGTAGGAGGTATAAAAGAAAAAATACTGGCTGCAAAACGTGCCGGTATTAAAGAAGTAATTCTTTGCAGACAAAATGAAAAGGATGTACAGGAAATCAATTCAACCTATATTAAAGGCATGAAATTTCATTATATAAAAACCATGCAGGAGGTTTTAGAATTGGCATTACATTAATGATTCAAACCCTTTTATACAACTACAGGCTATATTTTTAAAAAAAGTAAGTTTTTTTAAAACAAAGTTTTTATTTCGCTGTTAAATCAACTAACTAACTAAGTGAAAATAAATTTTTCATGTTGGTTGTTTTAAGGGTTAAAGAGCTTCCCCCGTTTCCACGGGGGAAATTTTTTTTATTGCACATGAACTGAAATTATAACATACAAATAAAAAAACCTCCCGGTTGGGAGGTTTTAAGTAGAGCTATCTCTTAAAATTAACTTCCTGCGTTTTCATTAGCGGCATCACTGTCTAATTTCTTTTTCAAATCAGCCAGTACACCTAAATCACCCAGGGTTGTTTTTTCAACTTTGCTTTGTACATCCTTCACCGCTTTTTTAGTACGTACAGCTTCTGCAGATTTTTCTTTACGCTCTGCGTCTTTCTCTTCTGCTTTCACTTGTTCCCAAATACGGGTATGGCTCAATACAACACGCTTTTCGTTACGGTCAAATTCTATTACCATAAACTGTGCAGTTTCATCAGCCACAACAGTTTTACCATCTTCTTTATTTAAATGACGTGCAGGAGCAAAACCTTCAATACCATAAGGCAATTGAACCAGTGCACCCTTATCATCTTTCTTAATTACATGACCTTCATGAATGCTGCCAATAGCAAAGCTTTGCTCCAGCGCATTCCAGGGATCTTCTTCTAATTGCTTATGTCCAAGTTGGAGTTTGCGGTTTTCTTTATCAATGCTCAGGATCATTACATCAATTTCCTGGCCCACTTTTGTGTATTCACCGGGATGGTTGAAACGCTTGGTCCAGCTAAGATCACTTATGTGGATCATACCTCCAATACCTGCTTTCAATTCTACAAACACACCATAAGGAGTAATGTTTTTCACTAAACCTTTGTGCTTGCTTTCTACAGGGAATGTTTCTTCAATTGTGCTCCATGGATCCTGGCTCATCTGTTTGATGGAAAGACTCATCTTACGTGCATCCTTATCCAGCGTTACTATTTTAGCTTCATGCTCGTCATTCATCTTGAAGAATTCCTTCGCATTGATAGGCGTATTTGCCCAGCTGATTTCACTTACGTGAACCAAGCCTTCTACACCCGGCATAATTTCCAGGAATGCACCATAATCTTCAATGTTTACCACTTTACCTTTTACTGTTTTGCCTTCAACAATGGATTCGCTCAATGTATCCCAAGGATGCGGCGTTAATTGTTTTAAGCCAAGGCTGATGCGTTTTTTATCATCATCAAAATCAAGAACTACTACGTTCAGCTTTTGATCCATCTTCAATACTTCTGAAGGATGGTTGATGCGGCCCCAACTGATGTCTGTGATGTACAACAAGCCATCAACACCACCCAGATCAAGGAATGCACCAAAGTCTGTGATATTCTTGATTGTACCTTCCAGTACCTGGCCTTTTTCCAGCTTGCCCATAATAACGGCACGCTGTGCTTCAATATCACTTTCAATAAGTGCTTTATGACTTACTACAGCATTCTTGATATTTTCGTTGATCTTCACCACTTTAAACTCCATGGTTTTTCCAACAAACTGATCGTAATCTGTAACAGGCTTCACATCAATCTGTGAACCGGGTAAGAATGTTTCCATTCCAAACACATCCACAATCAATCCACCTTTTGTTTTGCTGGTAACAAGACCTGTAACAATTTCACCTGTTTTATGCACTTCCATAATACGCTCCCACGCACGTGTAATACGGGCAAGTTTGCGGCTGAGGTGCAGGTGACCTTCACGGTCTTCTTTTTCAACCACCATTACTTCAACAGTGTCGCCAATTTTGAGACCCTGTAAGTCACGGAATTCATTTAAAGAAACCAGACCATCACTTTTGAAACCGATGTTTACAACCACATCTGTTTTTGTAAGCGCTACTACCTGGCCTTCTACCATTTCGCCATCATTTACCTGCTTGAATGTACCATCGTAAACAGTGTCAAACTTAGCGTACTCTTCTTTGCTGTAGATTACAACATTACGTTTGTCAACGCTCCAGTCGAAATCATCATGAGCAGTTTGAGCAAATACAGGTGCATTTGTTGTCGCTGTAGATACTTCAGCAGCCTCTTCGGCTACCGCAGCATTCTCCTGTGCATCAGCGTTTTGATTAACAATTTGATTTTCTGACATAAAATGACCCCAAGATTTTTTTATGTTCGGGGGCGGCAAAGGTAGGGGTAAAAGACAGGCGGGCAAAGGATTTGAGGGTTTATTTTAGGCCCTATAGCAGACATTTTTCATTGGGAAAGATAACCAGTTAGGCTGTGGCCTTAAAAAAGCAGATTTTGTAGTGATTTTGAGGGAAATGGCTACAAAAATTTGAGTATTTGCGGCGGCAGGTTATATTCGTTTTACGGTTACAGCAACAGTAAACAACCGTTTACAATGGATATACCTCAGGAAAATCTGCTTACTGATTTTGAAGAACCCAACTATCAATATGTTGGTTTCTGGCCAAGATTTGGAGCCCGGCTCATTGACAGCATCATATTACGTATACTCGGCTATGTGCTTAGTTTTATTAGTGCCGGTACCGGTTCGATTTTAATTTTTACAACCACATCACTCATTCCCTTCCTGTATCACCCATTTATGGAATACCGTTTTGGAGCTTCGATAGGTAAAATGGCGCTGCGGATAAATGTAGTAACCTATGAGTTTCAAAAACCCGGCATCACAAATGTGATTTTGAGAAATATTATGTACGGCGGTCTTGAACTTATAAGCATACTGTTTTCACTGTTTTATTTTTACAGATTTCGTGAAGCAGACGACAGCAGAAGTATTGGCAGTCTCTTTACATCAGTTTCTGATGGAGTAAACTGGTGGGTTATTTATGCCTTTACAATCTTAGCACTTGTGATAGTTGAAATCATTTGTTTGGTTACAGATGAAAAGCACAGGGCATTGCATGACCGCATAGGCAAAACCTATGTGGTGCGAAATACCTATTAAATAATTCCTTCAAGCGGGGTTCGTCTGTTCCACCGTACAAAACCAATAACACCAACAATCAAACACAGAATACCTGTAACCAGTGCACTATAACTTACTGTATCATTAGCTGATGCCTGTCCTTTGTAAATACCAAACAGTGCCCAGGCAGTTACCAAAGCAAATGCAAGTTCGCCTCTTATATACGCAAAAAATGCAGTAAGTAAAAAGGCAATTACAATCATTGCACAACTCCATATCCATGCTGCTATTCCAAAACCATCCCACTCTATACGCACCAGCAATGCCGTGCTATTGGCAATAGTAGCTACACATATCCATGACAGATACACCACAAAAGGAATGTATAAACTGTACGTATAAACCCCGGTGATTACAGAACGATGCAACTGCATTTTTTGATAAATACCGATCAACGTTCTTAAAAACCACAACATAATTATGAGTGAAAGCATTACCTGTAAATAATGCCATGCAAAAATCCAAGCGGCATTGAGTACACAGGTAACCAAAAACAAAGGCGCAATTGCTTTTACATGAACATACAGCGGATCTTTGTCATCACCTTTCCATAATATGTTTGCTGAAACAAGAACATAAATGAGCAGCAGCAGATAAATAACACTCCAGATACTGAATGTAAAACCTGCCGGCACAAACAGGTTAGGAAACATAGCACTTACCTCACCTGTATTGTAACCGTTAATAGGTAGAATATTAGCCAACGCATTGGCTGTTATCATTACTGCAAATAAAAGCAGCTGCAGTACTGCAAGTAATTTCCTGTTCATACAATTGTTATTTCCACAGTGTGTAACTGCGTGCTGTTAAAGGTAAACTGAAAATAGTAAGCAAACCCCATTGCCAGCCTGCTGTGCATAAAATAACACTAAAGATGAGTAATAAATAAAATGGATACAAAAAAGCAAAAACTGAAAACAGCACACTGTCGTAATGAATGGTTTCTTTGATTTGTTTTGCACCATAATGAATGGGAAGTACCAAGGGTAAATGAACAATGAAACCAAGCAGTGCAGGCAACGTCAATAACGATTGAAATGAATTTGAGTTTTTGGGCACAGGAATGTTTGCTAACTGTAACAGTTGTCTTTCTGTTTCTTTGTTGATGTTTTGCATTGTCAATCCATCTTCATCTGATATTGCCATCAAATCTTTACCGAAAGGTGTACCAAAGCTGATATCTACTTCTTTGGGAAAGGTTGTAAAGGAGTTGAAGCGAATCCACACGGGCAGCAGTTGTACATCCGTTCCATCTTTCCAGCTCTGTACCAGCAATCTTGGTGCGCCTTTTTTTAAAGGTGTTTGTAACGTAGTTTGATGTGTACAAAATCCTTCCACAAAAATGAGTACATGCTCACCCCGTTTTAAAATATCCAGACAAAGATTGAATGTAACATCGTTATTACTCAAATTTTCTTTACCATCACGAATCCTGTAAATGGGAATCATGTTTACAGAACGCATGATGGCAATGGCCCATTTGTTTTTAAACACATCGCTCCGTGTTAAAAAATGTACACGCTTTTTCATTTGTGAACCAATGAGTATTGCATCTAAAAACGAGTTGGGATGATGACAACCTAATACCAGTGGCGTTTCAGTTTTAGTTACTGCTTTGTTGTAAATGCTGAATCGCTTACACGTAAGCCAGATGGTAAAATGCGTGAGGACTTTTACAAGTAAATACATAGAAGTTGAGGTATGTAAAATAAACAAAATCAATTAACTTTCTATTCTAAATCAATTTTCATGAAGCAGTTACTATTTATATCTTACTTCCTGATTCTTACCTCATGCCTTTTCAGCCAAACGAAATTCCTCATTCCATATCCTTCCAAATTTGGCAATAAGCCGCTGGATGGCAGATTGTTATTACTCATCAGCACCAATAACAAAGCTGAACCACGCTTTCAAATAAGTGATGGGCCGCAAACTCAACAAGTATTCGGCATTAACGTTGACAACTGGAAACCCGGCGAAGTAAAAACCATTGATGCCAAAGCATTCGGTTATCCTGTTGAAAATATGAAGCAACTCAAGAACGGAACTTACTACGTACAGGTGCTTTTGCATAAATATGAAACCTTCAAACGCAAAGATGGGCACACAGTGAAGTTGCCAATGGACAGAGGTGAAGGGCAACACTGGAACTTAGCGCCGGGCAATTTGTATAACCAACCTTTACAATTAAGTTTTAATAATGCAGGAACCAATGCACACACCATCAACCTTGATTCAGAAATACCACCCATTAAAGAACCTGAGGACACGAAGTACATCAAGCATATTAAAATTCAAAGTAAGTTACTAACGGAGTTCTGGGGACGACCCATGTACATCGGCGCACATGTGCTACTACCTGAAGGCTGGGATACACATCCCAATGTAAAATATCCATTGGCTATTATGCATGGACATTTCCCGGATGATTTTGGCGGTTTCAGAACCACACCTCCTGATCCTGATTTGAAGCCGGATTATATTGCACGCTTCAACCTAACAGGTTATAACAAAATAGTACAGCAGGAAGAATATGATTTTTACAAACTCTGGACAGGTCCTAACTTTCCAAGAGTGATTGCCATTGAAATACAACATCCCACACCTTATTATGACGACAGCTATGCAGTGAACAGCGCCAACAACGGTCCTTATGGTGATGCCATTACCTATGAACTCATTCCTGAAATTGAAAAACGATTCCGTGGTATTGGTGCCGGATGGGCGAGATTTATGTATGGAGGCAGCACTGGTGGATGGGAAGTATTGGCAGCACAACTATTTTATCCTGATGAATACAACGGTTGTTACAGTGCATGTCCTGACCCAATAGATTTTCGTGCATATATGGTGGTTGATATTTATAAAGATAAAAATGCGTATTACCAGGAAGGCCCTTTCCGCAAAACATTACGTCCCGGACATCGAAATTATTTAGGTCATGTGGATGCTTATTTGAGAGATATGAATCTTCGGGAATTGGCACTCGGCACCAACAGCCGCAGTGGTGATCAGTTTGATGTATGGGAATCAGTGTTTTCTCCCTGCGGAGCTGATGGTTACCCCAAACCGATCTGGAATAAGTACACAGGTGAAATTGACTCAATGGTTGCCCGTTACTGGAGAGACAATTTTGATTTGAGTTATATCCTGCAGCGTGACTGGCAAAAGCTGGGCCCTAAACTCAAAGGAAAAATAAGAGTGTATTGCGGAGATATGGACAATTACTATTTGAACAATGCGGTGTATTTGTTTGAAGAGCGATTGAAGCAGTTAACTAATCCCACTCCTGATGCCTTTGTTGACTATGGTGACAGAGCCGAGCATTGCTGGAATGGTAATCATACACAGCCGAATTATATCAGCCGCTTGCGTTATCATCGTATGTTCATTAGTAAGTGGGCAGAAGAGGTAAAAACAAGAAGCCCGCAGGGAGTTGATTTGGAGGGGTGGAGGTATTGAGATACTTAGGCATAATTTAAAGTGTTGAAAGAAGTATAATAACGATTCAAAAGTTTTTTTGTTTTTGAAAATACCTAATTAGCTTTAGTATAAACACACTAAAATGACCTATGCCGCTAACATAATCTCTACAATTCGTAAGGTTTCGAAAAGAGACAATAGCCCACCACTAAAATCAGAGTCAAAAAGATAGATGTAACGGCAAAACCTAAAATTTTCAATATGAAAAATCTAATATTTTTACTGCTAATAATTACGGCCTGCTTATCATGCAAAAAGAAAAAACTTCCACCAGCTGGGGAAGATTATCTTTTGATTAAGGGTTTTAATTTTTACGTTGTTGATTCTCTTACAAATAAAAACCTCGTCGGAAAAAACGGGGAAAAATACCATCCCGATTCAATTAAGATATATCAGCTTGACGGAGACAGAACAACAGGCACAATGAGTTTAGATAGTTTGAAAAACTACAGGGGAGGTATTATTTATTTAGGACTTTTGATTCCCAACCAAGACTATATAAAAC
>CAYPBV010000044.1:0-23708 GCA_964409025.1 uncultured Chitinophagaceae bacterium
ATGCTATACAAAGTGAGCTGAGTACTATTACAAAAGGTGAATTGGAGTTCAACAACCGTCCATTTGTACGTCAATATCGGCCCAGTGATGATTACAGAGATAACCGTGGTGGCGGAGGTAAACGTCATAAGCAGTTTCAACACCGTGGTGGTGGGCGAAATAACGGCGGAAGCAGAGATAACCGTGGCGGAAAATTTAAGAAAAGATATTAAACAGAAATAAAGTTATCTGGTTATCTGTTTTTTAATGCAGGGTTCGGTGTTTCCGGCCCTTTTCTTTTACCTTGCATAGTTGAATTACTAAACTAATTTTATTTAAAGTTTCATGAATTTTAACCGTAACTGAATTATACAATAACTTCATAATTCAACTATAATATGCACTCTTTTCAAGTAAAAGGCGGAAAAAGATTAAATGGTGAAATTGTACCGCAGGGAGCCAAAAATGAAGCGTTGCAAATAATAAGCGCTGTGTTACTCACTCCGGAGAAAGTTACAGTTACTAACATACCTGATATTATAGATGTAAATCTTTTGATTGAACTGTTGGCAGAAATGAATGTGAAGATTGAGCGCACTCAACGGGATACATGTATATTTCAGGCCGATAATGTAGATATTGATTATTTACACAGTGAAACCTATAAAAAGAAAAGTGGTCGTTTGCGTGGTAGTGTAATGCTTGCAGGCCCTATGCTGGCACGTTTTAAAAAGGCCTTTATACCCAAACCCGGAGGTGATAAAATAGGAAGACGCAGATTAGATACCCATGTAATTGGTTTTCAAAAATTGGGGGCAGATTTTAATTATCACCCTGAGGACGGTTTTTTTCATTTAACTACCAGCCAGCTTAAGGGAGTGGATATGTTACTGGATGAGCCTTCAGTAACCGGTACTGCCAATATTATAATGGCAGCAAGTATGGCAAGCGGTACTACAAAAATTTATAATGCTGCCTGTGAACCATATATACAGCAACTCTGCACCATGCTCAACAATATGGGCGCCAGAATAAGTGGTGTAGGAAGCAATCTTCTTACTGTAAAAGGTGTAACAGCTTTGGGTGGAACTTCACACCGCATATTACCAGATATGATTGAAGTAGGATCCTTTATAGGTCTTGCGGCAATGACACAGAGTAACATTATTATAAAAGATACTGCCATTCAACATCTAGGCATTATTCCTGAAAAATTTAAACAGCTGGGCATCCATATGAATTTTAGCGGTGATGATATTCATATACCCGAGCAGGATGTTTATGAAATTCAACGATATTTTGACGGGGGTGTTCTTACCATTTATGATCACCCATGGCCGGGATTTACTCCAGATTTGCTGAGTATTGTGCTGGTAACAGCAATACAGGCAAGAGGCAGTGTACTTATTCATCAAAAAATGTTTGAAAGCCGTTTGTTCTTTGTAGATAAGCTGATTGATATGGGTGCCCAGATTATTTTATGTGATCCGCATCGTGCTGTGGTTATTGGATTAGAAAGGGAGCAAACTTTGAGAGGTATAACCATGAGCAGCCCGGATATACGTGCCGGCCAGGCATTACTTATTGCTGCACTGAGTGCAGATGGACAAAGTATAATTCAGAATATAGAACAGATAGACAGAGGCTATCAAAATATTGATGAAAGATTAAGAAAATTAGGTGCTGACATTAAACGGATAGAAGGGTAACAAACTGCGTTACTCATGTTCTCTTCCCACAATCTTACCTTTTTTCCAGCTGTTTTGCATTTCTTCAAATTCCTTAAGGTCTTCTGCTGTAAAATCTTTGTTTGATAAATTTTTTAAATCAGGCTGGCCGGCATTTACCCAAGCTGTATACCAAAAACTGGCTACTGCAAATATGCTTTGTCGCATTCTCCGTTCTACCATTCCGCCTAATTTATCATTGTAGAGTTTTGTAAAAGCAGTAGAGTAAGTGCGAATGATATTTCCATTTCTGTTTTCAAATGAATACTTGGCATCGCTGGCATAAGATTGCGTAAGTTCTTTTTCATAACGTAATACAGTATCTGCCGCCGCACCACTTTCCAATACTCTGGCCCAGATAAACTCGCCCGGCTTTTTTATATACTCAGCTTTCCCAATCCAAAAATCAAACTCTTTATCTGCCAGTAATTCCGGAATGCGGCTTTCCCAAAAGCCATGAATACCGTTTTGCCCTGTAAACTGCCCGTTATGATTATGGCTGGCGTGCAAGGGTACATGTGCATCAGAAATATAATGACCAATTTCAGCGCTGAGTTTTAAAATACGTACCTGATTTTTTTCTTTGAATGCAAATGTTAAACGGCTCAGCATCGTTTGCACCCACCATGGTACAATGCCATAAGCATTAATGGTGTCAGCCGTATATTTTGCTACGGCACTGTCGTAATTTCTTGGCAAATCAGGATAGGGATATTTGCCATAATGATCAATATCAATGTAATGACGGGGTCCTTCCTCAGGTATTGCATATCGCCGCATATCAGGATCTACAGCATGGTCGCTTAAAAACTGAATGTGTTGTTTGTAAAAAGAAATCATTTGCGGGGGTAATAAAAAAACAGCGAGGTAGTTGATTTTTTTATGACCAAAAAAACCCCAACAGTAGCAGTACTGTGTAATGAAGCAAAATGCAACTACAAAAAAAATGCGTTTCAGATTCATGTACATTCAATTATTACTCTTCCACTTTTGTTACACCGCCACTTATTGCAAACTTCATCGCTTCAGCAGGCGTGAGGTGTGAATCTAAAGATTTTATTCTGTTTGAAGGTATTAAATATACATTACCGGCAATAGAATAGCTCATTGGTACATACACTGCTACATAATCTTTAAGACCTAAATCCTGCACGTCATCACTGGTTAAAAAACCCACACGCCATACATCATTATCGTCAATATTGGCCAGCACAGGACGGTTAAACTTTTTCTTTTCGCCGGCAAATGCTTCAAAAAAATCTTTAGTGGTAGAGTATATAAATTTTATACCCGGTGCTTTTTCCAGCCAATGATCAAACAGATTAAAAATACGGCTCTGTATAAAAAAAGTACTCAAATAGCCAACAAGACAAATAGAGGCAATAATGATTAAAAAGCCCAGGCCAAAATTGCGCACCTTAACACGCCCGTCCTCTATAGTGGTAAAAATGGGAATTAAATCATCAATGCTTGTTACAATCCAGTAAATGGAATAAACGGTTACTGCCAATGGCGCTGTTACCAGCAAGCCCTGCAAAAAGTATTGAAATAACTTTCTGTAATTGAATGATTTAAACATATGCAAAGAGTTTCTATTGTTCAAAATTACAGGTTTACAAACGCATGTAAGGATATTAATTTTTTGTTACGAACGGAAAAAAATAGTGATGGAAACTTTTGCAACGTTTAAAGTTTCCATAGTTTTGTGCCCGATTTCAGCATATGGAAACAAAAAACAGAATACAGGAAAAGGCTCATGAAATGTTTATACGCTTTGGCATCCGCTCTGTTTCAATGGATGATATTGCTACACAACTGGGCATCAGTAAAAAAACGATTTATCAATATTTTGCTGATAAGGATGAGTTAGTAGATGCTGTTATTGAAGATGAGGTGATACAAACACATAAAGACTGTGAGTTTTGTAAGAAAAATTCAAGGGATGCCATTGATGAACTGATGCTCACCATGGAGCAAATACATGAGCAGTTTTCGCAGATTAATCCGATGTTATTATTTGACCTTGAAAAATTCCATCCTAGTGCGTTTCGGAAGATAAAAAAAATGAAGGATGAATACATGCTGCAGGTTATAACCACAAATATCAAACGGGGCATAAAGGAAGAGTTGTACCGGCCTGATGTGAATGTAGAGCTTATGAGCAGGTATCGTGTAGAAACGATGTTCATTCCGTTTAATATGGCTGCGAGTGCTCCTTCTAAATTTAACGTGGCAGCAGTTGTGTATGATACTATGGAGCATTTTGTTTATGGCCTTGCAACACTCAAAGGATATAGATTAATAACTAAGTATAAAGAAGAACAAATCAAAAAAAGAAACTATGACAAGACTAACAAAAAGTAAATGGTTAGTTGCATTTCTGCTATTGTTAAGCACTGCATCTGTTAAAGCACAAACTGCCTACAAGCTGAGTGTACAGGAGGCTGTAAGCCTTGCATTAAAGAATGTAGCTGATGTAAAAAATCTGCGTATTGATTCTATGAAACAACTGGCGCAGAACCGGGAAATTGTTGGAGGCGCCTTACCTCAAATTTCAGGTAGTGCACAGGTAGCACATTATTTAACACTCCCCTTAATTCTTTTTCCCAGTGCAGGTGCTACGGATGTATATCGGGTACTCAATCAGGAAGGCGTAAGAGATGGCAATGGGCAAGTAATTGCTGCCAAACAGGAGTTTACAGTAAACCAGTTTTCATTTGTGCAGCCATGGAATGTAACTGCAGGCGTAAGTATGAATCAGTTGCTTTTTCAGCCGGATGTATTTGTGGGATTGCTGGCACGCAAAACTTCTATGGACTATGCAAAAGAAAATATAGCAGTAGCTGAAGATAAAGTGCGGGAGCAGGTACAGAAAGCGTATTACCAGGTGCTAATAGCACAGCAACAATTGAGCGTGTTACAAAAAACATTGGAACGCCTTCAAAAATTAACCTCTGACCAGGAGCAGTTATTCAAAAATGGATTTATTGAAAAACTGGATATTGATAAAACCACTGTTACGTTGAACAACACAAAAGGAACGGAAACACAGTTGAAAAATATTATTGAGCTTGGTTTGGCCTCACTCAAGTTTACCCTTGGTTTATCACAAACTGATCAGTTAACATTAACCGATCAGCTAAGTCCTGAACTGGTAAAACAGAACATTCTGGATGAAGGAAGTTTTGATTACAACACACGCAGTGAGGTGCGTTTGCTCAATAATGTACAAAAGCTGCAGCAGTTAGATGTAAAGCGAAATAAATTAGGCTACCTCCCCACACTTTCTTTTTTCTATCAGTTTCAACAACAGGGTTTGCTCAACAAGGATTTTTCTGCATTCACAGGAAAAAATTGGTTTTGGTTCAATTCCAATCTTGTGGGTCTTAATTTGAGTGTTCCCATTTTTGATTTTGGTGTACGTAAAAATAAAATACAACAGGCACAATACACGCTTGATAAAACAAATAACATCATTGATAACACCAAGAAAGCAATTGATTTTGAAAAGAATGCTGCACAGATTAATCTGCGTAACGCCATCATTAATATGGATGCACAGCAAAAAAATCTGGAGCTGGCAGAGCGTGTGTACAATACCACCAAAAAGAAATATGAGCAGGGTGTTGGCAGCAGCTTTGAAGTATTAACTGCTGACACTGAATTACAGCGTGCACAGGGTAATTATTTTGATGCGCTTTACCAGGCAGTGGTAGCCAAAATTTCATATTTAAAAGCCACGGGAAAACTTCAATAAAATAACAACCAAATACATCATTATTATGAAACGAATAATCACATACATGTTTACAGCAGCACTTGTTATGCTTATGGCAGCCTGCGGTGACGGTGCAAAAGAAAAGAAAGGCAGTCTGGGTGATAAAAAAGTGCAACTGGAAAAATTGAAAAAGGAAGCTGCTGCTGCTAATGCCGAGATTAAAAAGCTGGAAGAAGAAATTACAAAGCTTGATACAAATGCAGCATTACTTTCAAAATCAAAGTTAGTGGCTGTTGCCCCCGTATCTGTACAGGATTTCAGCCATTATATTGATTTGCAGGGAACAGTTGAGGCTGAAGATATTTCTTACATCGCTCCCGCTAATGGTATGGGTGGTGTAGTAACTGCATTATACATAAAAGAAGGGCAGTATATAAAGAAAGGACAGATAATTCTGAAAATGGATGATAAAGTACTGCGTACACAGTTGCAGCAGTTGCAGGTACAATTGGATTTTGCAAAAAATATCTACAACCGTCAAAAGAATTTGTGGGAACAAAATATTGGCAGCGAAGTGCAATTGATTTCAGCAAAAAATAATGTAGATGGTATAGAAAAACAAATAGCCACCTTAAATGAGCAGATTAAACTTTATACTGTTACTTCAAGCGTTAACGGTATTGCAGACATTGTAGATGTTAAAGTGGGAGAAATGTTTGTTGGCGCCGGCGCAAGAGGGCCGCAAATACAAATTGTAAATAACAGTACACTTAAGGTAAAAGTAAGGGTGCCTGAGAATTACATGAGCAGAGTGCGTGTAGGCAGTTCGGTAATCATTAGTTTGCCCGATGCAGGGAAATTATTTAATTCAAGCATCAGCCTGTCCTCACAATTAATTGACCCGGGCAGCAGAACATTTGCAGTAGAAGCATCCATACCCGGCGGTGGTGTGCGCCCAAATACAATTGCAATAGTGCGTATCAAAGACTACAGTGCTCCTGATGCAATAGTAATACCTGTAAATCTTGTGCAGACAGATGAAAATGGTAAGTATGTGTACGCCGTTGAAAGAGACAGTAAGAACAGAAATGTAGTTAAAAAAATTCCGGTGCAGGTGGGTGAATCTTATAACAGTATGATTGAAATTAAAGCAGGATTGCAGGCGGGGATGCAATTGGTTACAGCAGGGTATCAAAGTGTGTATGATAAACAAGTTGTACAGATTGATGGTGAAACAACTGCATTTAACTAAAATCAATTTTTTGTACTTGCTTGCTGTGGTTTTATTATAAGATGAACAGCGGTTAACAGGTACAAGGGTGCGACGCCACCAGAGAAGAACAGAATTACTACAGATGACTACCAAAAAATAATTTATGCAATCAAGTTTTATAGAAGGCATCAGTAAAAAGTTTAAAGAATTTAAACTCACAAGCTGGAGTGTTGATAACCGAACAGCCATTTATATAGTTACTATAATTGTAACACTGTATGGTTTGTACAAATTCAACACGATGCCCAAAGAACAATTTCCTGATATTGTGGTGCCCACTATATCAGTAGCTACAGTGTATGTGGGCAATTCCCCTGCTGATATTGAAAATCTTGTTACAAGGCCTATAGAAAAACAGGTAAAAAGCATCAGCGGCGCACGTGTGGTAAAAGTGCAATCCACATCACAACAGGATTTTTCACTCATCATTGTAGAGTTTGATACAGATGTAAAGACAGACCTGGCTAAACAAAAAGTGAAAGATGCTGTAGATAAAGCAAAAACAGAACTTCCGCAAAATTTAACGGTTCAGCCTGATGTACAGGAATTTGCTTTCAGCGAAATGCCTATCATGTTTGTAAACATCAGTGGTAATTATGATGGTGTGAAATTGAAACAGTATGCTGATAAACTGCAGGATAAATTTGAAGACCTGCGTGAAATAACCCGTGCAGATATTGTAGGTGCACCGGAGCGTGAAATTCAAATTAATGCAGATCCTGTTCGTATGACAGGTGCAGGCGTAAGTTTTGGTGACATACAAAATGCAGTACAGCGTGAAAACAGCGACATCAGTGCCGGATTGATTGAAAGCGGCAATATGAAACGTACCGTGCGTGTACGTGGCCAGTTTAAAACTGTATATGATCTTGAAAACATAGTTGTAAAAAACATTAACGGCGCACCTGTTTATTTAAAAGATATTGCATCATTAAAAGATACAGTAAAAACATTAGAGAGTTTTGCAAGGCTTGATGGTAAAAATGTTATAACGCTCAACATTGTAAAACGCAGCGGCGAAAACCTCATTAATGCAGCAGATAAAATAAAAGCTGCTGTAGATGAAATGAAGGAGAATGATGAGCTTCCGAAAGATTTAATTGTAACCATTACAGGCGATCAAAGTAAGCAAACCAAAACATCATTTAACGAATTGGTAAATACCATTATCATTGGTTTTATATTGGTGTTGCTCATCCTTATGTTTTTTATGGGTGTAACCAACGCCTTCTTTGTGGCATTAAGTGTACCGCTGAGTGTGTTTGTGGCATTTTTATTTTTACCCGTGGCAGATGGTATCATTGGCACAACAGTTACACTCAACTTTATTGTATTGTTTGCATTGTTATTTGGATTAGGTATAATAGTAGATGATGCCATTGTGGTTATTGAAAACACACATCGTATTTATCATAACGGAAAAGTACCCATAGTACGAAGTGCGAAGGAAGCAGCAGGAGAGGTTTTTATTCCCGTATTAGCAGGTACAGCCACTACACTGGCACCTTTCTTTCCGTTACTGTTCTGGAAAGGAATCATTGGTAAGTTTATGATATACTTACCTACCATGCTCATCTTAACATTAGCCGCCTCATTAATCGTTGCGTTTATCATCAACCCTGTATTTGCTGTAAGCTTTATGAAGCCTGAAGGCAGACAGTATGATGAGCCCAAAAAAGCCATTTTCCGCAAGCCCTACTGGTGGGCATTTTGGGGAATCGGTATTTTAATGCATGTAATGGGCAATCATGGCTCTGGTAATTTTTTATTCTTCATGGCATTGATGGGTATCCTCAACCGTTACGTATTGCGTGATTCCATTTATTTTTTCCAGGAGCGGGTGCTGCCTTTCTTAATGAACAGCTATGAAAAACTGTTGAGCTGGATATTAAAAGGAACAAGACCTGTATGGGCATTTGTTTCGCTGTTTGTACTATTTGCCATTTCAGGCATTTTGCTTGGAGTAAGTGTTATGTCGGGAAGAACAAAAACAACCTTTTTCCCCAGCGGCGACCCTAATTTTATTTACGTGTATTTGAAAATGCCTGTAGGAACTGATGTGCGAACTACTGATTCAGTAACACGTTCACTTGAAATGAAAGTATATGAAATACTGAAAAATGATAAACCCGGTGCACCCGGTTCCATTGTTGAAAGTGTAATTGCCAATGTAGCCGTAAGTGCAAATAACCCTATGGATAATAACCGAAGCACACAAAGTAACCTGGGCCGTATTCAGGTTTCGTTTGTAGAGTTTGAAAAACGTCATGGAAAATCTTCAGCTCCGTACTTAACTCAAATAAGGAATAACATAAAAAATATTCCCGGTGCATCTATTAGTGTTGAACAGGAAAATGGAGGACCACCTACAGAGCCACCTGTAAACATTGAAGTGATTGGTGAAGATTTTGATCAAATTGCAAAAGTTGCAACAAATCTGTACAATTATCTTGATACAAACCGGGTGGAAGGAATTGAAAACCTGCAAATGGATGTAGACCTTAACAATCCTGAAATTACTGTTACTGTTGACAGGGAGCGTGCTTTGATTGAAGGAGTAAGTACCGGCCAGATTGGTATGGAAATACGCACTGCCCTATTTGGAAATGAAGTGAGTAAACTAAAGCAAGGTGATGATGAGTTTAAAATTCAGTTACGTTATTCCGATTTGCAGCGAAACAATATTACGGAACTGATGAACATGAAGATTACATTTCGTGATTTTACAACCGGGCAAATTAAGCAGGTGCCGGTAGGTGCAGTTGCAAAATTTGATTATACCAGTACAAGCGGAGGGGTAAAACGCAAAAACTTTAAACGCACCATTCAACTGCAGTCAAACGTAGCTGATCCTACACAGGCTGCTCCTATTAATGCGGCATTGAAAGAAAAGATTGATGCATTCAAATCTTCTACACGTTTGCCTGAAAATGTAACCATTCGCCAGAGTGGTCAAAGTGAGCAGGAGGCAGAAACATCACAGTTTCTGGGTTTAGCATTGGCCATTGCTGTAGGACTCATTTTTCTGATTCTTGTATTACAGTTTAACAGTTTAAGCAAGCCATTTATTGTAACTACAGAAATTTTCTTCAGTATTATAGGTGTGCTTATTGGTTATGTTCTCACAGGGCAAACTATTGCAACTATTATGTTTCTGGTAGGAATTGTAGGGCTGGCCGGCATTGTAATTAAAAACGGTATCCTGTTGATTGAGTTTACAGATGAATTGAGAGGACGAGGCTACAAAATAAGAGAAGCGGTTATACAGGCCGGTAAGATACGTATCATACCCGTATTGTTAACCGCCCTTGCAACCATGCTTGGCTTATTGCCACTTGCTGTGGGTTTCAATATTGATTTCGTTTCACTGTTTCAGCATCTGAACCCTAAAATTTTCTTTGGTGGTGATAGCGTGGTATTCTGGGGTCCGCTTAGCTGGACAATCATTTACGGGCTCATCTTCGCTTTCTTCTTAACACTTATGATGGTGCCCAGTATGTATTTAATTGCAGAGCGTTTACGCAGACCAATGGAACGCTTTTACGGAACCAAATATGTAGCATTGTTTGGTTTCCTGGGGCCATTCTTTTTCATCTTTGTTTTAATCATGTATATTGGAAGAGCCATACAGGGTAAACGGGTGTGGATGGGGCAGCAACGTAAAACGGTAAAACAATAATTTAAAACTACAATTGGTATTTGGTTAAATGAAGTCCCGCTCAAAAGGCGGGATTTTCATTGCCGTTTAAAAAAACTTTATACTGCATATGTTGCAGTAATTTACCTTCACAAAAAAATTATCATCATGCCACAATCTCATGAAATTGATTACCGCATTATAGGGGAGGAAATGCAGTATGTAGAAATTGAACTCGACCCCAATGAAACCGCTATTGCCGAAGCCGGAAGTTTTATGCTGATGGATGAGGGTGTACAAATGCAAACCATCTTTGGCGATGGAAGTGCCAATCAGGGTACCGGAGTTTTGGGCAAATTATTCAGTGCCGGAAAACGGTTACTTACCGGCGAAAGTTTATTTATGACTGCTTATACCAATATAGGCAGCGGTAAAAAGCGTGTAAGCTTTGCATCACCTTATCCCGGAAAAATTATTTCGTTGGATTTATTACGGTTAGGTGGCCCTGTTATTTGTCAAAAAGATGCATTTCTCTGTGCTGCCAAAGGAGTAAGTGTGGGCATTGCATTGCAGCGTAAACTTGGTACAGGTTTATTTGGGGGCGAAGGATTCATCATGCAAAAACTGGAAGGTGATGGAATGGCCTTTGTGCATGCAGGCGGACATGTGTTTGAACGTGAACTGCAACCGGGTGAATTAATTAAAATTGATACAGGGTGCATTGTTGCTTATACACACCAGGTTGATTTTGATATACAGTTTGTTGGCGGCATTAAGAACACCATCTTTGGTGGTGAAGGTTTATTTTTTGCTACACTGCGTGGGCCGGGTAAAGTGTGGATACAAACATTACCTGTATCAAGGCTGGCCAGCCGTATTCTTTCTTATGGCCGTGGTGCAAGAAAAGAAGAAGGTAGCCTCCTGGGTGGTCTGGGTAATTTACTGGATGGTGATGGAAGATGATAAGCGTTGCCTTAATAAATTTAAAAGCCGGAAATATTTTTCCGGCTTTTTGTTTGGAAATCTCAATTCTTTAATCGTATATTTGCGATATAAATTTAAAGACGGTCTTACCCGTCTCTTTTTTAAAAATAATCATCGTATAGAAACGATTAAACTATGGCTATTCATAAAAAAGAAGAATTCACCCAAAAAGAACAGGAACTGGCAGCATTTGCCAAAGCCATGAGTCATCCTGCACGCATTGCCATTTTAAAAGTACTGGCTCAAAAGAATGAATGTATTTGTGGAGAAATTGTAGATGTGTTGCCGCTGGCACAATCAACCGTATCACAACATCTCAAAGAGTTAAAAACAGCCGGATTAATAACAGGTGAAACCGATGGGCCACGCAGTTGCTATTGTATTAACTGGAAAGCATTTGAAAAATTTAATTCAGATTTTAATCTACTCTTTCAAAAACTGAAAGACACGAATGCAAAATGCTGTTGATCATTAAACCCTTATCAATAAATCAAACAACATGACAAACGAAACACAACTCAAAGAAATTGTAAAGCAGAAGTATAGCGAAATCGCCTTGCAGAGTAAAGAAACCAATCAATCTTCCTGCTGCGGTGCAGGTGGCTGCTCAACAGAAGTATATAACATTATGAGTGATGACTATACAGGTCTCAAAGGGTATAACCCTGATGCAGATCTTGGATTGGGCTGCGGTTTACCAACACAGTTTGCTAAAATTCGTCCCGGTGATACGGTAATTGATCTGGGAAGTGGTGCAGGTAACGATTGCTTTATTGCAGTAGCTGAAACAGGGCCTTCAGGTAAAGTGATTGGTATTGACTTTACACCCGCCATGATCGATAAAGCAAGATTCAATGCAGAAAAAAGAGGGTTGAACAATGTGGAGTTTCGCCAGGGCGATATTGAGCACATGCCTGTAAGTGCCAACACTGCTGATGTGATTGTGAGTAATTGTGTATTGAATCTTGTGCCGAATAAAGATGGAGTATTTAAAGAAATGCTCCGAGTGTTGAAACCCGGTGGTCATTTCAGTATTTCAGATATTGTATTGGTAGGTAATTTGCCTGATGCCCTGCGTAAAGATGCAGAGATGTATGCAGGTTGCGTTTCGGGAGCTGTTCAAAAAGAAGTATATATGGAGCTTATACAGCAAAACGGATTTGAGCATATTACTATTCAGAAAGAAAAAGCGATTGTGATTCCTGACGATATTCTCGAAAGATATTTAAACAAAGAGGAACTGTCCAATTTCAAACAGGGTACTACCGGTATTTTTTCCATCACTGTATTTGCACAAAAGCCATCAGCATGTGCACCCGGCAGCGGTTGTTGTTAATTCTTTTTTTCACATATAAACCTTAGCATCATGAACACAAATCAAAATGATCCCGGATGTTGCGCAGGCAACAATGATTGTTGCGGCGGCATCACCGAAATGGGATGTTGTTAAACAAATCAGCGCCCCGCATGTGCGGGGCGCTGGTCTTATTTCCTGTTCTTGACAATCTATAAAGTTGCTTTTACCATACCTCCATCTGCAATCATGGTTTGTCCGGTTACATACCTGCTGTGCGGACTTAACAACCACAAAGCAAGACTGGCAAAATCTTCAGCCTCACCTAATGAACCAACGGGAATCTGATTGACTGCATTCTCTTTAACTTCTTCAAAAGACAATCCTGTTTGTTCTGCTTTTTTAATATAAAGCCGATCAATAGCAGGTGTGTTGTGACTGCCGGGGCCGATAATATTCAATGTAACACCGCTTCTTGCAATTTCCTGACTCAGCGTTTTTACCATACCCACCACCGCTAAGCGAAGTGAATTGCTCAATACTAAATTTTCAATCGGCTGTTTTACGGATGAACTTTCAATGTACACAATACGTCCATAACCTGCTTTCATCATCTTTGGTACAAATGTTTGGGTGATGGCCACTTTCCATCTTAGAATTTTTTGATAGGCATCATCCCAATCCTGCAAAGTTGTTTCTAAAACCATTTTTGCCGGCGGGCCTCCTGCATTTACTACCATACCATGCAGTTGCCGTTCACCCACCATATATTCCAATTGATCAATGGTACCATAGTCAGTAATATCTCCGGATAGCAGCTCAGCGTTTTCAATCCCACTGTACAGCTCTCTGAGTTTATCTTCTCCTCTTGCAATTACAATAACACAGGCGCCTTCCTGCAGCAAAGCCTGTGCAATGGCTTTTCCAAAACCTGAAGTGGCGCCACTTACAATAAAGAGCTGATTGTTAATCTCAAGATTCATAGTTTCATTTCATTGTTTAATTAATTCTGTTAGCATGACGTGTTACCAATAACCATCCTTCTTTTTTACGAACATATACTTCTGTGTAAAGCAGGTCAATTACAACAGCTTTTCCGTCCACTACCACATCAAATTTTCCTTTTCCGTTAATGATCACAGCGCCTTTGTACACCCGTGCTTTGGCTTCGGTTACTGTAACACTGTTCATGATGAGCTTGCCGTTTTTTAAGTCTTCAGTAATTTCTTTTTTTGTTTGCTGCCAGCCATTGCTATGCACATACACTACCCGTTCATCCAGAATAGCATTGAGCGAATCCAGTTGCTTCTTCACCATAAACTGAAATTTCTTTTCATGCAACCGCAGTACAAACTGTTCCGTTGCAGACTCTTCATTGATGGTTTTTTTCTGTCCGAAAGAAAGAATGGTTATCAGAAAAAAAGTGAAAAAAAGAATAAAGCGCATGAGGATTGCTTTTTTAATTATGGATCAAAAGTAGCATATATGTACTCCTGTACAACAACTGTTATATACTTTCAAAATCAAGATCATTATGAAAGGTTTCCTCTAACTGACTGATGGACCACATGGCCAGAATACAAACAGTAAATGCAATGGTAGCGGCAGTTTTCCATTCTGCAATATGCAGTGAGGAAGTCATCCATGTAAACAAAGCCCCAAAAGGAATCACCCAGCCCCTCACTAAATTTAAACCACTGCCTGTAACCAGTGTTCTGATATTGGTTCCAAAATTTTCTGCTGCCAGTGTAAACAGCTGGATCACAAAACCAACGCTCATACCCAAACCTGCAAAGGCAATATAATAGAGTGTAACAGAGGTTTGCGCAAGCGTAAAAAACAAAATCAGTGATATAAAGTGCACGCTCAGAAAAATGTAAATTGATTTTTTACGACTTTTCAGCCATTGACTTACAAAGCCAGCCAGTACATCTCCGATTGATAAAGCAATAAAGAAGCAAACGATAACCACTCCTTTATCCGGTAACGGATACATACCCATACTCGCTGCTATGTAATTGGAGAACTGCATCATCACTCCATTTACAAACCACGCAGGGATCCCTGCCAGTAAAATAAAGATGAATTTTTTGAGATAGGTGTTGTTGCGCAGAATGATTAGAAAATTCCCTTTTGAAACAGTACTGTGCTGCGAAACTTTGAACAATCCGCTTTCCACAACACCAATACGTAAGAACAACAACATAAATCCAAGAATACCGCCCACCAGATATACTGTTTTCCAATCATAGTTTTTACCAATGATCACAGCTACAATTGCTCCCAGTACGCCAAAGCCCGCAAGAATAGCCGGACCTAAACCTCTGTATTCTTTTTTCATTTGTTCACTCACCAATGTAATACCGGCACCCAGTTCACCCGCAAGTCCAAGTCCTGCCAGAAAGCGACACGCTGCATATTGATGGGTGGTATCAACAAATGCATTGATTAATGTAAACGAAGAATATAAAATGATACTGCCAAACAGTACTTTTAGCCGCCCATATTTATCGCCAATGATTCCCCATAAAAATCCACCGAGCAGCATACCAAACATTTGCATGCTTTGCAAGTAATTGAGGTCTGCTTTAATAGAATCGCCTCTTACGCCAATTGCTTTCAGGCTTGGCTCACCAATGGCAGCCAGTGCCATAATATCATAGAGGTCTACAAAAAAACCAAGTGCAGATACGATGATGCCCAGAACAATTGATTTGTTTGAAATATGGATACCTGCGTTTTGACTCATGTTATTTGTATTGATTCTTTAAAGGCACAAGCAATTGTTCTAATCCGTTTAGCTTTATTTCGTAGATGGTGGCCAGCAGTATACCCAGTTTTCCTTTTGGAAATCCTTTGCGTTGAAACCATTCTAAGTACGATACGGGTAAGTTGCACAGCAAGGTGCCTTTGTATTTGCCAAAAGGCATTTTTAGTTGCACCAATTGCAGTAACAGCTCGGGGTTGAGTTGTGAGGCGTCTTCCATTACTCTTCCTTCTTTTTTACAATTAAATACCAATCATTTTCTAATGGCAGGTAACCGTAATCATAACAATAAAAATATTGTTTGCCTGCTTTGGTATTGTAAATATGGGTGTGATAATTGAAATGAAAACCGAGCCGTTGCAATTTATCTTTGTTGGCCTTGGCCGTTTCTTCACCCGGTGGCAGGATGCTTTCTAAAATCTTTCGGTTTTTGAGTAAGGTATTGTTGATGTTACGTACATAAGTGCTGTAATTGCCTTTTGATTTCTGTTGATTGTTGTAATTATTGCGGCAATAATCGTCGCAAAACTTCTTATCCACCCGTCCTTTCAGGGGTTTGCCACAGGCGGTGCAGGTTTTGGTGTCGTTGCTTTGTAATGCAGTCATAGCAAGGGTTTGAGCCATCAAGATAACAAAAAATTATCCGTGTGCAAACGTTTATACACGTTTAGCTTCGGGAAGAAACGGGTAAAAACCGACTACGGCTTTTGGGTGCTATCATCTTTGTGTTGTCAATCGGCAATGACGTCTTGTTCGGTTGACTGAAATAACAAAAATTCGCCCCCATCCCCTGAAAGGGAGTAAGGCATAAACTTAAAAATTTAAAGTCATGTACGCACTTAAGAACAAAGTTCAATTAATCGGAAACCTTGGTAATAACCCAGAAGTAAAAACATTTGATGGAGGAAAGAAAATTGCCTCATTCAGTTTGGCCACTAATGAAAGCTATCGTAATGCCAAAGGTGAAAAAGTTACTGATACACAATGGCACAGGTTGGTTGCCTGGGGTAAGGTGGCTGAAATTGCTGAAAAACATTTAGCTAAAGGAAAAGAAATTGCTATTGAAGGTAAGTTGGTAAACCGCAGTTATACTGATAAAGGCGGCACCAAAAAATACATCACAGAAGTACAGGTGAGTGAAATACTGATGCTGGGTGATAAAGAATAGCTACAACTTTTGCCACAGATGACACAGATTTGCACGGAAGCCAATCTGTGTACATCGGTGAAGTCTGTGGCTTTTACTCAAAAAATTTATAATTATGTCAGAGTTTTTGTATAAATCAACTACTTATCAACTCATAGGCATTTGCATGGAAGTGTATAACACACTCGGTTATGGGTTTTCTGAAATTGTATATAAAGATGCCATGGAGTTGGAGTTTTTGGAAAAAGAAATCAATTATGTACGTGAAGATGAACAACCTGTACATTACAAAGGCCAAACACTCAAGCACAGCTTTTTTACTGATTTCACCATTAACAACAATATCATCCTTGAAGTAAAAAGCAACAAAGACGGTATTACGGATGATGCTGTTGCACAAACGCTCAACTATTTAAAAGCATCAGGATTAAACCTTGCTTTGATTATAAATTTTGGCAAAACATCTTTGGAATACAAGCGCCTCATCTATTAAAACCAACCCGATCCATCCCAACTTTCCTCTGCATCTTTGCGGGGGAAAGTTTTACCGCATTAATTTACTGCTATGCAATCTGTAGAACGTAATGAACTGTTTGACCTGGCCTTTCGTTTTGTAACCGAAACACAGGAAAGTATTTTTCTTACCGGTAAAGCAGGTACGGGCAAAACTACTTTTCTCAAATACCTTCAGCAACATTGTGCTAAAAATAGTGTTGTGGCTGCACCCACTGGAGTAGCAGCCATTAACGCAGGCGGTGTTACACTGCATAGTTTGTTTCAACTACCTTTTTATCCGTTTATACCAACTGAAGCCAATAAGCAGGAGCTGCTCAAGACGATCCGTTATCAAAAACAACGTATTACACTCCTGCGTAAAATGGAACTGCTGGTGATAGATGAAGTGAGTATGGTACGTGCAGATGTGATGGATGCCATTGATACCATTTTAAAAAGTGTGCGTCGCAATCATGCAGTACCGTTTGGCGGCGTGCAGTTATTATTGATTGGCGATTTGTATCAACTGCCGCCCGTAGCGAAAAACGATGAGTGGAACTTGCTCAAAGACTATTACAACTCCACTTTTTTCTTCGATAGTCTTACGATTAAAGAACAACAGCCACTATTAATTGAACTTACAAAAATTTACCGGCAAAAAGAAGAAAGCTTTGTGCAGCTGCTCAACAAAGTGCGCAACAATAGTATGGAGCGGGAAGATTTTGAGCAATTGAATAAACGATACATTCCCAACTTTCGTCCGGCGCAGGAAGAAAAGTTCATTACCCTCACATCGCATAACAACCAGGCCGACCAGATCAACCAATCCAAGCTGCAATCCTTATCAGCACCTGCATTTACCTACACAGCAAAAACAGATGGCGATTTTCCGGAGAACCTGTATCCTGTTGAAAAAGAATTATTGTTGAAAGAAGGGGCACAGGTAATGTTTACAAAAAATGATACAGATAAAAACTATTTCAACGGAAAAATCGGAACGGTTGTAAAACTGGAGAAAGATAATATTGTTGTAAGCAGTGATGGCAAAGAGATAACAGTAAAAAAAGAAACATGGGAACATACACGTTATACCATTAACCGAAGTGATGAAAAATTGCAGCAGGAAGTGCTGGGTACTTTTTCGCAATACCCGTTGCGATTGGCATGGGCCATTACCATTCACAAAAGCCAGGGTTTAACGTTTGATAAAGTAATGATAGATGCAGCAGCTTCGTTCAGCAGCGGACAAGTGTACGTAGCACTCAGCCGCTGTACAAGTCTGGAAGGGATTGTATTAATAACACCCATTCCGCCATCTGCTATTTATACAAATATGCATGTAGTGCATGCACAAAGTTCGCTGGCGCCTAAAAGTTCACTGGCTGAGCGGTTTGAAGGTGCCCGTCATGTATTTACACTGCAACTGATTGAAGAAATTTTCTCATGGCGTGCTATGCAGCAGCCATTGGCCTTACTCAACAAACAGATGCAGCTCCATGCGGGTAAGCTCAATGAAGCATCTGTGCAATGGGTACAAAACTTTACGCAAAATTATTTACAGCAAAAAGCAGTGGCAGATAAGTTTGCCATTCGTGCACATGAACTCATGAAAGATGATGCGGTAATTGAAAACAATCCGGTGCTGCAAAAACGAATAAGCGATGCGGCGGGTTATTTTATTCCTGTTCTTAACAATATGAAACATGATTTGGAAAATCATGACATCATTACAGAGCACAAAGAAATTGCTGCTGTGCTGGATGAACCTTTGCAGGAGCTGATGCGTGCACACATTACCATACACTATTTATTGCAATATGCATTAAAGCCGTTTGAGGTAACAGGTTATCTCAAACATAAATTGAATCTTTCCGTTCCCCGCATACAAATCACAAGTTATGCGGCTGCTCAAAAATCAACTGCTGTAGCGGGCGACATCCCCAATCCTGAATTGTATTATTTGTTGAGAAACTGGAGAGACAGAATTTTCAATGAAGAAAATATTCCTGTGTACATGATAGCAAATTCAGATACGCTCAGAGAAATTTGTTTGTACCTGCCATTAACCAAACAACATCTTTTATTGCTTAGCGGTTTTGGCAAAACAAAGGTGGAACGCTTTGGTGATGAACTGTTAGATATAGTGGAGCGTTATTGCCATCAAAACGGACTGGAAACAAATATTGAAGCAAAAGCAGCATCACCCAAGCGTGTGCGAAAAGAAAAGAGTACAGAGCCGAAAGAAGAAAAAATACCTTCCTCAGCAATTACACTTCAATTATACAAACGGGGTAAAACAATTACTGATATTGCCAGAGAACGTTCACTTGCTGTGAGCACCATTGAAAACCATCTTGCTGATTCCATTAAGACAGGTGAAGTTGCTGTGAGCGATTTTGCTGATGCTGATGTAGTAAAGCATGTGTCAGAAATTTTATTGAGTAACCCTGATAAAAAGCACGGTGAATTAAAGGCATTAATTGGCGATACTGTGAGCTTTACACAAATACGTGCTGTAGCTAATCACCTGCAATGGCTAAATGGGCAGAGCGAAGCGGTTTAGTATTTGATGAAGCGTAATTAACCTACGTTCTTCTACGAAGATGGTATAGGAGCTTAAACAATATTCAAAACCCGGCGAAATAAAAAAGTAAACTGCCTGTTTAAACTTTTCTCTTTTATTCAGTCATAAGTTATATTCTTCATTTATAAAAAACCAACAAAATGAAAAAGCTTATTCTTTTTTCAGTTATTGCAGTATTCTTTACAACGGCATCGTTCACAACATTACAGCAGTGGAAATACATTGGCGATAAATGGGCGGCCTTTGGGCCAGACCGTGATGTGCTGCGGGTGGGCATGAGAGATCAATTTCGTCAAATAAAAATTAAAGTAACAAACGGGCCATTGCATATTGCAGATATGGATGTGTATTTTGACAATGGTGACAAGTTTAATGTATTGCTCAAAAACAATTTCAGGGCAGGCCAGGAAAGCCGTATTATAGATTTACCCGGCGGGTTAAGAAATCTGGATCGCATTGAGTTTAAGTATTCTACCATCGGCCGTGCAAACGGCAGAGCACGTGTTGCTGTATGGGGAAGGAGATAATATTCTGATTATAAAAAAAGCCGTTGCAAAATGATGCAACGGCTTTACTATTTTATGAATGAAACTTTAATGATGATCATCACGCTCTGCAGCCAGTTGATACGTTAAAGGGCTTCTCCACAATGCACTTAACAGTAACTGACGCATGAACAGAAATTCTTTGGGTATGCGGTCATACATTTTTTCAAACAATTCTTCATGATCCAGCAATTCCTGTTTCCATAATTCTGAATCAATTAACTGCAGTTCATGAAACTGCTCACGTGGAAATTGATCCAATCCCAAGCCATTCCAGTCCAGATCACGGTAACGGGGCCTCCAGCCGATAGGGCATTCAATGGCATTGGCCTTTCCTTTACACCTGTTTACAATCCATTTGAGTACACGCATATTTTCACCAAAGCCCGGCCACATAAATTCACCTTTCTCGTTTTTACGGAACCAGTTTACACCAAAGATGCGTGGTGCATTGGGCAGGTCACGACCAAACTGCAGCCAATGATTTAAATAATCACCCAAATGATAACCGAGGAATGGTAACATGGCAAACGGATCACGACGTACTTTACCCAACTCGCCAAAGGCAGCGGCGGTCATTTCACTACCCATGGTTGCGGCAAGATAAACACCAAAGTTCCAGTTGAATGATTGATAAACCAGTGGCATTACACTTGTTCTTCTGCCGCCAAAAATAAAGGCGCTTATTTTTACACCTTCAGGGTTATCCCACTCGCTGTCTATTACAGGGTTTTGATAGGCAGGAGCTGTAAAACGTGCATTGGGGTGTGCAACAGGTTTGCCGCTGTTTTTATCCCAGGGTTTGCCGTGCCAGTCAATGATACCTTCCGGCACTTCTTTACTCATACCTTCCCACCACACATCACCATCAGGCGTTACACCCACATTGGTAAAAATGGTGTTGGCCCTTATGCTTTCCATGGCATTGGGGTTGGTTTTGGCATTGGTACCGGGTGCTACACCAAAGTAGCCGCTTTCGGGGTTGATGGCATACAAGTGGCCACGGGGTCCTTTATGAATCCATGCAATATCATCACCCACGGTGGTTACTTTCCATCCTTCCATTTCTTTGGGCGGAATAAGCATGGCAAAGTTGGTTTTACCACAGGCACTGGGGAAGGCGGCTGCTACGTAACTTTTTTCACCTTCGGGGTTTTCTACACCCATAATAAGCATGTGTTCGGCCAGCCAGTCTTCATCACGGCCTATTACACTGGCAATACGCAGGGCAAAGCATTTTTTTCCCAGCAGTGCATTACCACCATAACCACTGCCGTATGAAATAATCAAACGCTCTTCAGGAAAATGGCTGATGTATTTCACCGTGGGGTTGCAGGGCCATTTTACATCTTCCTGCCCGGGTTTTAACGGGGCACCCAACGTGTGCAGACATTTTACAAAGTCGTTGTTTAAATAAGGCATCACCTGCTCGCCCATACGTGTCATGATACGCATGTTGATGACTACATACTCACTGTCAGTAAGTTGTACACCATAGCGGCTGAGTTTGGAGCCCACGGGACCCATGCAGAACGGGATTACATACATGGTGCGCCCGCTCATGCTTCCCTTGGTTAAATTTTCAAGGATGCCTTTCATTTCAAGCGGGTTCATCCAGTTGTTAGTGGGTCCTGCATCTTCTTTACGAAGGCTGCAGATATAAGTGCGGTCTTCCACACGAGCCACATCACTGGGATCGCTGAAACAGGCGAAGCTGTTGGGCCTTTTTTGAGGGTTAAGTTTGATAAAGGTTCCTTTGTCAACCAGTTGCTGACACATGGAATCGTACTCTTCTTGTGAACCTGTACACCAATGTACTTTGGCAGGTCCGAAATGTGTGGCCATTTGATCCACCCATTGTTTTAATTCAGGTTTGGCAGTAGCAATCATATACGTAAAGGGAGATTTTGAAAGCTCAAACATAGGATTACAATTTTGATTAGCAAATTATTTACTGATGCAAGATTAGTAAGAGCCTGTGGCAGAAAGTATGAGAAGAATCATACAGCGGTATAATGTTGGTTTTCAAGGGGGGGGGTGTCAGGACAATTAAAAAATGGAGAAGCAATAAATAGTTTATCTGCACAGTCTGGCATAAGCAATAGATAAAATTTAATCTGCTCTGCGTCTGAACAACCCAAACGCATAGGATACCTTAAACGCAAGAGATTGCAGTTGGTAGTCTTTACCGCCACGGTCATATTCATATTTTAAACCAAAGTTGAACACATTGCCCCGCTGGCCCACTTCTAATTGATAACCACCTTCCAGTGCGCCTGCAATACCATTGCCCACCAGCGGCTCCGGCATACCGGGCTCTGTAAATGCTACACGGCAATAACCGGCTGATGGAATTACATAAAAACCCGTTTGCTCCTCACTAAACACATGCTTGTATCCCACTCTTATTGACAAATACCCACGACCCGGTTCATTGCTTGTAAAAAAGGGCTCGCCTTTGGTGGGGAAAAAGGCAAAGTCCAGCAGCTCCAGCCGTATGCTTTTATTGGGCGCACCACCCAGCGGAAAATCATAAAACGCAAACAATCCATACCCCTGCCCAAATTGGGAACTGTTCTTACCAATGAGGCGGGAGGTCATGAGCTGGGCGTGGGAAAACGAGTAAGCAATAACAAAAACTGCAAGCAGAAGAATTGATTTTTTCATAACCGTTAAAGTATTTTTTTTAAGCCACGCAAAAATAATCGGGGAATGGAATAGTTTGCATGAATTATTGATGGCTGTGTTGCTGTAACAGTAGAGGATAGCATTGCCGGTTAATATAGCTGATTTAAATCACTGCTAATCTTTTGATGAATCAATTTTCATTCTTATTTTACACACAATTCTCTTTTTGAATGGCAAAAGCAGCAAAGAAAAACACTGCTCTCAAAGCAGATATAGATTTCGAACAACAATTATGGGATGCGGCTAATGAACTCCGTGGAGCAGTAGCAGAAAATCAATACAAGGATTATGTATTATCACTCCTCTTTGTGCGTCATTTAAGTGAACGCTATGCAGAGCGCAGGGAAGAACTGCGACAACTGGCAGCCGATAAAAAATCAGACTACTTTACTACAGATAGCAAACAGTTAAACCTGCTGCTGGAAGATGAACTGGAATACCAGGTAAAGAACGTGTATAAACTTCCTGAAGAAGCTACCTGGGACTACCTGCGCATCAATGCAGAGCAGGATGATATCAAAGTGAAAGTGGATAAAGCCTTTGTGCTCATAGATGAAATACTGGGCGAACGTAATGAAGATTACAAAGGTGTGCTGGAGCCCATCTTTGTCAAGAGCCAGTTAACGGCTACACAAACTGCGGGACTCATCAATCTCTTTTCCAAACCTGAATTTTCAGAAACCAATAACCCCGAAGCCGACGTATATGGCCGTGTGTATGAATACTACATCGGCAAGTTTGCCATGGCAGAAGGTAGTGGTGCGGGACAATTTTTTACACCCGGCTCTGTAGTACGTTTATTAGTGGAAATGCTGGAGCCATTACATGGCAAGATCATGGACCTTGCCTGTGGTAGTGGCGGTATGTTTG